>PLYU01000110.1 GCA_003153495.1 Myxococcales bacterium | reverse complement strand
GACGCGGGACGACGTGGAGTCACCCTTCGGCGACGCGGGCTCCTGCGCCCCGGCCGGCGCCGGGGTCTCGCCGGCGGGCGGACCCAGCGCGACGGGCGCGCGCACGGCCGAGGGGTCGTGCGTCATCGTCATCGAGCCAGGGGCGTGCCCCGCGGCGAACTCCGCGTGCGCCGGCGCCGTCATCAGCACCCCGAGCACCGAGCCGACGCGCGGCGCCTCGCCCAGAGCCACGACGCCCTCGTTGAGGTCGACGACGACGTGCTCTCCGGCGCGAGCCACGCGCAGGTGAGTCCCGTGCACGGCGACGCGCGAGCTGCCGACGTCCACCGCGAACGCCTCGCCGCTCGGGACGGGGACGACCTGCGCCTCGACCGCGCCCTGCTCAAGCGCGACGACGAGCGCCCCGTCGACGTGGGTCACGACGGCGCGCGTGCCGCGCTCGATCACCAGAGTGAGCTTGCCGGGGCGCTCGACGGTGGCCTGCGCGCCGCGGGCCTCGATCACGTCGCCCAGCCGGAGCGACGCGCCGGGGGCCGCGGGGCTCCCCTGGACCAGCACCGCGCCCTCGCCTTCGATCGCCACGATCTGGCCTGCGTTCGGGTCCGCGCCCGCCACGGGAGTCGATGACGACGGCGACTCGCCGCCCCTGCCGGCGACGACGGCCGCGACCGCGGCAGCCGCAGCCAGCAGCGCGACACCCGTCCACGTGCGAGACAGCGGCGGCTCGAAGCGGGCGCGCTCCGTGCGGCGCTCGCCCTCGATGCGGGCGAACAGGGCCGAGTCCACGGCCTCCCAGTCCACCGCCTTCGCCTCGCGGGTGCCCAGGTCCTCGCGCGCCTCGCGCACCAGCTTGTCCATCGCGCCGCTCATCCGTCACCCCCGGCCCCGGGGGCCTTCGCGAACGTCAGCGCCAACGCGGCGAGCGACGGCTCGTCGGCCAGCATCGCCTCGATCTCTCGCCGGGCGTAGAAGAGCCGCGTCCTCACGGTGAGCACCGGCGCGCCGACGATCCTGGCGATCTCGCTCGGCGAGACCCCCTCGAGGTCGTGCAGGACGAAGACGACGCGCTTCTTGTCGCCGAGGCGATCGAGCACGCGCGCGAATGCCCGCATGCGCTCCTTGCGCTCCGCGTCGTCGTCCGGCCGGAGGTCGTCCGGGCGGGTGATCTCGCCGGCCGGCTCGTCTGCGAAGACGGGGCGGCTGCGGGAGGCGCGCCGGTGCATCAGGACGACGTTGACCGTCACCCGGTGCAGCCAGGTGCTGAACTTGGCCTGGCCACGGAAGTCCTTCAGGCTCTTGTAGACCTGGACGAAGACCTCCTGGATGACGTCGTCGACGTCACCGCGCCCGGAGAGCATCCGGAACACGAGCCGCGCCACGTCCAGGCGGTGCCGCTCGTAGAGGTCGCGAAAAGCCGCCGTGTCACCTGCGGCCGCCCGCGCGATGAGGCGCTCCTCGTCCGGCATGCGGGGTCTTACCCCCTGGCGCCGCTCGATGCCGACGAACGCGGCGAGCGAGGGCGCAGTCGAAACCTGCAGGATGCTCTGACCCACCACGAGACATTGGATGCACGCGAAGCGAGCACATTCAATGGGCACACCGCGCCGGGGGTGGCGCGATGTGTGCGGTTGTCACCCTGGGCTAGCTCGGTGGGTCTCGTACCCGGGCTCAGAACAGGACCTTGAGCTCGACCTGGCCCTGCTTCTTCTGCTCGAGCAGGTGATTCACCGCCCGCAGCAGGCGCGTCTTGGCCGGACCGCTCAGCTTGGCCCCCTTGATGGCCGCCGTCAGCGTGCGGTCGGTCACGGGCCGGCCGGAGCGCGACTTGCGCGTCTCCTTGGGCGCCGCAGCGTCGGCCCCCTCGACCTTGCCCTGACGCTTCTTCAGCTTGATGGCGCGGTCTTCCGGCCGGAACTTCTCGAGGTTGCGCGACGCCGACAGGATGCGGCGGGGGTCGATCTTCTTGGCGGTGATGAACTGAGCGAATTTCGATTCGGCCATGGGTCTCCGGCGGGACCTATAGCCCTCGACGGGCGGCGCCGGAAGGCCAAAGGTATGAGTATCCTCAGGAGGGCCCCCCATGACCGCACGCCTGCCGCCCGTCTACGTCGTCTCCGCCGCCCGGACGCCGATAGGGGCTTTCCTCGGTACTTTGTCGGCATTGCGAGCCCCCGAGCTGGGGAAAGCGGCCATCGTGGGGGCCCTGACCCGCGGGCGGATCGCCCCCGACGCCGTCCAGGAGGTCTTCATGGGCAACGTCCTGTCGGCGGGCCTCGGGCAGGCCCCGGCGCGCCAGGCGGCCATCTACGCCGGGATCCCGACCTCCGTCCCGGCGACGACGGTGAGCAAGGTGTGCGGCTCGGGGATGCAGGCGGTCATCCTGGGCGCGCGGGCGATCGCCGTGGGAGACGTCGACGTCGTCGTCAGCGGCGGCATGGAGTCGATGTCCAACGTCCCCTACTACCTGGAGAAAGCGCGCACTGGGTACCGGATGGGGGACGGGAAGATCGTCGACGGGATGATCTACGACGGCCTGTGGGACCCGTACGGCAACGTCCACATGGGAAGCTGCGGCGACCGCTGCGCCGCCGAGCGCGGGTTCACCCGCGAGCAGCAGGACGAGTTCGCGAGGGAGAGCTTCCGGCGCGCCCTCGCCGCCCAGAAAGAAGGCCTCTTCGACGCCGAGATCGAGCCCGTGCCCGTGCCGCAGAGGAAGGGCGATCCGGTGAGCGTGAAGGGCGACGAGGGGCCCGCGAAGGGCGACCCCTCGAAGTTCGCGAGCCTCAAGCCGGCGTTCTCGAAGGACGGGACGATCACCGCGGCGAACGCGTCGAGCATCAACGACGGGGCGAGCGCGCTGGTGCTCGCGAGCGAGCAGGCGGTGAAGACGCACAAGCTCGAGCCGATGGCCCGCATCGTCGCCTGGGGCGGCGCGGCGCAGGCGCCCGAGTGGTTCACGACGGCGCCGGCGAAGGCGATCGACTCGACCCTGGCGAAGGCCGGCTTGAAGGCCGACCAGATCGATCTCTACGAGATCAACGAGGCGTTCGCCGTGGTGACGCTGGCCAACGCGAAGGAGTGCGGGCTCGATCTGCAGAAGGTGAACGTCCGCGGCGGCGCGGTCGCGCTGGGGCACCCCATCGGCGCGTCGGGCGCGCGCGTGCTGACCACGCTGCTCTACGCGATGCGCGACAGCGGGGCCAGGCGAGGGCTCGCGACGCTGTGCATCGGCGGGGGCGAGGCGCTGGCCGTCGTCGTCGAGCGCTGAGATGCGGCCGCGAGAGCTCGGGCGCTCCACCGCGCTGTTCGCGGCGCGCACGCCGACGCTGCCCCCGGCGACGCACACCAACAGCTACGCCCTCGGCGCCCGCGACGTCCTGCTCGTCGAGCCGGCGACGCCGTACGAGGACGAGCAGCGCGCGTGGATCGCGTGGGCGCGCTCGCTCGCCTCGACCGGGCGGACGCCGGTGGCGATCCTGCTGACGCACCACCACATCGACCACGTCGGCGGCCTGGAGGCCCTGGCCGGGGCGCTCCGGCTGCCGATCTGGGCGCACGGCGAGACGGGCGCGCGCGTCGACGCGCCGGTGGCCCGGGTGCTCGCGGACGGGGAGGACCTCGTCCTCGACGGTCCGGTGCCCGAGCGCTGGCGCGTGCTGCACACGCCGGGTCACGCGCCCGGCCACGTGTGCCTCTGGAACGAGGCCGAGCGCGCGCTCGTCGCCGGAGACATGGTCGCCAGCGTGGGGACGATCCTCATCCACCCCGACGACGGGGACATGCGCGTGTACCTCGAGCAGCTCGAGCGGCTGGCGGGGCTGGGCGCGCGCGTCGTCCTGCCGGCGCACGGCGAGCCCATCGACCACCCGGCGGCGCTCTTCGCGTACTACGTCTCGCACCGCAGGATGCGCGAGGGCAAGGTGCTGGCGGCGGTCGAGAAGCGCGGCGCGGCGGGGGCGACGGCCGCCGAGCTGCTGCCCGAAGCATACGACGACGTTCCCGTCTCGACCTGGCCGCTGGCCCTGCTCAGCGTGCGGGCGCACCTGAAGAAGCTCGACGGCGACGGCCGCGTGC
>PLYU01000262.1 GCA_003153495.1 Myxococcales bacterium | reverse complement strand
CCGTGGCCACGATGCGCGGCGGCACTGAGCGGCGTCCCACGTCGTCGAACAGATCGGCGAAGGCCTCGTCGGCGAACAGCCGGTGCCCCTGCTCGGCCAGCAGCCTGTAGATCGACGTCGCGCTCAGTCGCGGCTCGCAGAGCTCGCGCGTAGACCGGTACAGGTCGGCACTCGGAGGCGCGAGGCCCAGGCTCATGCCTCTGTTGGTGGTTTGTCCACGCCGAGTCATTCACGCGCGCGTACNNCGGCGAAAAACACCGGGCTCCTAGCCGCGGCCCGCGTCGCGCGGAGGGGGACCGCCGGCGCCGGCGGGAGCCTGGCAGTACTTCTGGCCGAAGGGCGACGCCTGGCACGTCTGGCCACCGGAGCACTCCGAGTTCGCGGTGCAGAGCTGGAAGCCGCCCGCCGCGCAGCTCTTCTGACACGCCGACCCCGGCGTGCCGGTGCCGAACGAGAAGCAGCAGACGTCTCCCTTGGTCGTGCAGCTCGCGGCGCCCGTGCAAGCCAGGTTCACGCCGCCGATGCCGGCGTCGAGCGCCGGGGCGCCGGAGCCGGCCACACCGCTGCCCGCGCCCGAGCCGCTGCCGACCGATCCGCTCGATCCGGCCGACGACCCGGCCGACCCCAGGCCGCTGCCCGCGCCGCTGGAGCCGAAGCCGCTGCTGGATCCGCCGCTGCTCGATCCCGACCCCGACTGTCCGTCGATTCCGACCTGGCCGGCGTCGCCGCCGTCGCCTTCGTCGAAGAGCTTTCCTCCGCATCCGAGCAAGAGCAGTGTGGCGACCGTCGCGACCTTCGTTCGATATTTCATGGCAAGCCTCTGCGCGCGGGGCAAAGCGGGCTGAACCCGGGCGCGCGCACGGCGAACGTACGCCGAGCGAGCGCATCTGCCAACGGCCCGGGCGTATCCCACCGTCACCCACCGTGGCTCCCACCCGTACGGCGCGGGGATGATACATGAAGAGGAGGCATGGCCGAGCAGCTCGCTGTACTGCTGACCGCAGAGCAGATCGCCGCGCGCGTTCGCGAGCTCGGTGCCCAGATCACTCGCGACTACGCGGGCGGCGATCTGGTGCTCGTCTGCGTGCTCAAGGGCAGCTTCGTCTTCGCGGCCGACCTCGCGCGTGCCATCGACCTCCCGCTCCGCGTCGACTTCCTCGGCGTCCGCTCCTACGAGGGCTCGGAGACGACCGGCGTCGTGCAGATCACGCAGGATCTGTCGCGCCCGATCGACCACGAGCACGTCGTCCTCGTCGAGGACATCGTCGACACCGGCCTCACCGTGGGCCACCTCATCGAGCTGCTCCGCACGCGCGGACCGGCGAGCGTGCGGGTCTGCTCGCTGCTCCACAAGCCGGCACGCGCCCGGGTCGACGTCCGCGTCGACTACGTCGGGTTCACCGTCGACGACCGGTTCCTGGTCGGCTACGGGCTCGACTTCGCCGAGCGCTACAGAAACCTGCCGCATATCAGCGTGCTCGCGCAGGGCTCGTGACGCTGGGGCCGGGCCCGTCTACGCTCCGGATTGCCGTGCCCAGCCCTTACGTCGACGAGAATTTTTTCCGCGCGCTGCTCACCAAGGCCATCGCCGGCAAGGCGAGCGACGTGCACCTGAAGGTGGGTCAGCCGCCGGGCGCGCGCATCCGCGGCGACATGATCTACTTCCGCACCGAGAGGATCACGCCCGAGGACACGCTGACCATCGCGCGTCACGTCATCCACAAGGCGGATGTCCTCGAGCGGCTCGACGATCTCAAGGAGTACGACACGTCGTACGGCGCGAGGGGGATCGGGCGGTTCCGCGTGAACGTCTACCGCCAGCGCGGCAGCCTCGCGATCGTGATGCGGTACATCCCGAGCGAGATCCCGCTGATCGACTCGCTGGGCCTGCCGATGCCCGTCGCGCGCGAGCTCGCCGAGAAGCCGAACGGCATGGTGCTCGTGGTCGGCGCCGCCGGGACCGGGAAGAGCACCTCCATCGCCTCCATGATCGGCCACCTGAACTCGACGCGCGCGCTCCACATCGTCACGGTCGAGGACCCGATCGAGTACGTCCACAAGGACATGATGTCGAGCATCAGCCAGCGGGAGGTCGGCCTCGACACCGCCAGCTTCGCCGCGGCGCTGCGCGCGGCCCTCCGCCAGGACCCAGACGTCATCTTCGTCGGCGAGATCCGCGACGAGGAGACGATGGAGATCGCCCTCAAGGCCGCGGAGACCGGGCACCTCGTCCTCGCGACCTTGCACACGAGCGACGCCGCCCGCACCGTCAACCGAATGCTCGCGCTGGTGCGCGGCGAGGTCTCCGAGAACCGGTTTCGCATCGCCAGCTGCCTGCAGGGGATCATCGCCCAGCGGCTCGTGCCGCGGGCGGACGTGGCGGGCACCATCCTTCTGGCCGAGGTGCTGGTCGCCTCCCACTCGGTCAAGGACGCGATCCGCCGGCCGGAGAACAACCCTCCCCTCAAGGCGCTGATGGAGAAGGGCGTGCACCCCTACGGAATGCAGACGTTCCAGATGGTCGCCGCCAAGCTGCTCGAGCAGGGAGTGATCGACGAAGCGGCCGCCGCCGAAGCGACCGCCACGTAGGAGCCCGGTGTTTTTCGCCGATCCCGGCGCGCTGGGGTCGTCGGCCACGCTCGAAATACGCCAGTATTCCTCGCTCGCCCTCCTTTCGCAAAGAGGCGCCGAGTCTA
>PLYU01000193.1 GCA_003153495.1 Myxococcales bacterium | reverse complement strand
GGCACGGCGGGCCATCGCGGGGGGGCCCGCGGTCGACGGGCCGTCGGCGGGGGTCGAGACGCCGGAGCTCCGCGCGCTGCGGGAAGCCGAGCGCGAGCTCTTTCCGGCGGCCTCCCCGGCGGCGACGAGCGACCCGCCGCCCGACCTGCCCTCCCTGCTGTCGGCGACCGGCGAGCCCCGGCTCCAGGCTTCGGGCGTTCCGCCGGCATCGGCGGTGCCCCCGCCGGGTGACGGCGCCAGGGACCTCACGTGGCTGACGCGGCTCCAGATGCCGGAGCTGCCCGTGCGCTGGGACGAGCGCGTCGTGCGCTACCTCGAGTTCTTCCGCGACGACCCGCACGGGCGCTCGACGTTCGTGGGGCTGCTCCGCCGCTCGGGGCGCTACCGAGACATGATGCGGCGCGTGCTGCGTCGCAAGTCGCTCCCGGAGGACCTCGTCTGGGTCGCGATGATGGAGAGCGGGTTCGACGCGATCGCGCGCTCGCCCGCCGGGGCCTCGGGCCTGTGGCAGCTGATGCCGACGACCGCGAAGATCTACGGCCTCACGATCGACCGCTGGCTCGACCAGCGCCTGAGCCCGACGGCGTCGACCGAGGCGGCCGCGGACGTGCTGGCCGACCTGCACCAGAGGTTCGGCAGCTGGGAGCTGGCCCTCGCCGGGTTCAACATGGGCTACGGGGGCGTCTCGTCGATCGTGCGGCGGTACAACACGAACGACTTCTGGTCGCTCGCGCGCACCGAGGGCACCCTCCCGTGGGAGACGACGCTGTACGTGCCGAAGATCCTGGCGGCGGCGGTCGTGGCCCACAACCTGGCGGCGTTCGGGATGGCCGACGTGCTCCTGGACGCCCCGGTCGACGGCGACGACGTGAGCGTGCCGCCGGGGACGCCCCTGACGCTGGTCGCGCAGGCGGCGGGCTGCGCTCCGAGGGACGTCGAGGTGCTGAACCCGGAGCTGCGCGCGTCGCGCACGCCGCCCGTCGGAGAAGCCGACGGCAGCGGCGGCGTGGTCGCGTGCGTCGTGCGCGTGCCGCAGGGCAAGGGCGCGGCGGCGACCCAGGGGCTCGCGAGGCTGCGACGCGACCAGCCGGCGCTCGACCGCTACGTCGTCCGCTTCGGCGAGACGCTCGAGCAGATCGCGGCGTCGCACAAGACGACGACCCAGAAGCTCGTGGAGCTCAACGCGATCGCCCCCGGCGAGGCCGTGCGGGGCGGCACGGTGATCCTCGTGCCGCGCACGGAAGGGGCGCCGGGCGCGCCCGCCACGGCGTCGCCGGACGCGGCCTCGCTCGCGTCGGCCGGGCCGAAGCCGAGCATCGTCGTGCCGTCGGACGTGTTCGTGTACCCCGACCGGAAGCGGATCTTCTACCGCGTGCTCGCGGGCGACACGCCGAGGGACATCGCCACGGCGCTGCACGTCTCGTCGGACGACCTGCGCCGCTGGAACGAGCTCGACCCCAGCGCCCGCCTGCAGGAGGGGATGACGCTGCAGGCGTTCGTCGCGGAGGGCGCCGACCTGTCGGGGGTCGTGGTCGTCCCCGAGGGCGAGGTCCAGGTGCTCGCCGTCGGGTCGGACGAGTTCTTCGCCGCGCTCGAGCGAGAGAAGGGCTTCAAGCGCGTGACGGTCACGGCGAGGGCCGGCGATACGATCGAGATGATCGGCCGGCGCTTCGACGTGCCGCCGCGCACCATGGAGCGGATCAACCGGCGCGCTCGCGCCGACGCCCTGAAGGCCGGAGAGAGCGTCACGGTCTACGTGCCGAGCAACGTCGCGGCGCCGTCGTCGGCGGGGCCGACCGCGTACGGCGGGCCGGTGCCGAACGGCCCGCTGCCGCCGCCGCCGGTGCCGGAGTTGCTGCCGTAGCGACCCCCTTGTGTGATCCCTCGCTTCGCTCGGGATGACACATCAGAACCGGTACTCCAGCCCCACGCCGAACACCCACGAGCTCGCGCTGTACGTGCCGCCGTTGACGGCGGCCGTCTGCGTCGGGTTGCCCTTCACCGGGTTGATGCGCGGCACCGCCGCCTCCTGCGGCGTCACCGTCACGTCGCCCGCGAACGAGTGCGACACGACGTCGTCGAGCCGCCAGTGCTTGTCGAGCAGGAGGCTCCCGCCGAGCGAGGCGGTCACCTTGCTGCTGTCCACCGTGAAGGGCGACACGTACGCCTGCGGGACCGCGCTGGTCTCGTACGAGACGCCGGCGCGCGCCTCGTACTTCACCGACATCACCTCGCTCTTGATCTCCGCCCCCAGCCGGAACGAATTGCTGTCCTGCATCCCGCGCGGGATCGAGATCGGGGCCACGCCGAAGGGGCTCGGCAGGCTCGTCACGTTGTAGAGCTGGATGTTCTCCGGCGTGATGTCGAGCGACCTCTGCACCGACCAGAGCTCGCGCACGTACGCCGCCTCGATGCGCACGTCGTCCTCGCCGTCGTGCGGCCTGATCTCGACCCCGACCCGGACCACGGGCGGCAGATCCATCCGCAGGTTCGCCCGGTTGCCGTGCTGGGTGGCCCCGTCGAACTCGACGGCGTTGGGGAGTCGCACGTCGACGGTTGCCGGGGCGTCGATCACGAAGGGCGCCTGGCCGCTCAGCCCGATGCGCACGGCCTTCGCCGGGATCACGATGACCCCCGCGTTGGCGCTCGGGGCGAAGATGGGCCCCGCCTTCACCTGGCTGAACGCGTCGTAGCTCGGGTCCTCGCTGGCGCAGAAGAGATTGTCGGGAGGGCACGCGCTGAACGTGGCCGACGTCTGGAGGAAGCCCGTGAGCATCTGCACTCCGACGCCGACGCGGATCGCGTCGATGGGCTTGTACGAGAACCATGCCCCGAGCACCGAGAGGAGCGAGCCGTTCAGCGAGACGAGCGAGTAACGCTGGGGCGACGGGCCCGACGCGATCCGCTCCGGGTAGTCGAGGAGCGCCGAGTACGGCGCGTACAGACCGAGGGCGACGGCGTACTGGTGCTCCGGGCCGAACCGGAGGGAGCCGGCGATCGTCGGAATCGGGAGGAACGGCGTCGTCCCCTTCACGGCGGGGAAGGACTGCACGTAGGTCGTGCCCGTCGCGCTGGTCGCGAGCGACTGCCTCGAGTACTGGTCGGAGTAGAACACCCACGACGAGTCGGCGATGATGCTCGAAGGCGCCTCGACGATGCCGGCGGGGTTGTACCAGATGGCGCCCAGGTCGTCGGCGCCCGCGACGAAGGCGCCGCCGCGGCCGAGCGGGCGCACCCCCCGGTCGGACACGTACAGACCCGCGGCTCGCACGTCTCGCGTCACCGCCAGGGCGCCCAGCACCGCGGTCAGCGCCGCGGCGGTTCGAGTCTCGTTCATTCGTGCGTGGTCCCCTGGCGAACGACCTCGTAGAGCTGCTCGAGGCCGCGCTGATCGTCGAGCAAAAACCGGGACAGCTCGCCGGTGATGCTGGCGTAGTCGGCGTCCTTCAGCTTCACCGGCAGCGGGGCGCCGCCGGAGGTGGTCGCGCCGGGCGACACGCGGTTGACGTCCGCGATCGCGTCGATGATGAACTCGAGCGGCGTCTGCGACGGGCTCCCGGCGACCGTCATCGGCGTCACCAGGTGCTCGAGCGCCACGTTGAGGACGGCGTTCGGATCGAGCTCGTTGCCGCAGACCTCGGCGGAGCTCGCGTCGTATGCCCGCCCGGCGACGCGCGAGAGCAGCGCGGTGGTCGCGTCGACCACGCTGCGAGTCACCTTGCCCTGCGCGTCGGTCGTGGCCTGGGTGGCCGTGGCGAGGACGTGGTAGAGCGGCACCAGGTTCGTGTCGTCGCCGAGGACCTGGAGCATGTCGTTGCCCGACGCCAGGATGTCCGACACCGCGTCCGGGTCCGACAGGAGGTACTGCAGCAGGGCCTCGGTCTGCGCGCGGCCGCCGGCGTCCTGCCGGAGCGCCTCGTTCAGGTCGATGACCGCCGAGAACAGCGGCCGCGACGAGATCATGTCCTTGAACCTCTCGTAGAGCTGGGCACGCGCCCACTTGCACTGCCCCGGAGGGTCCCCGCCGCAGTTCGCCAGCAGCTGCGCCCTGAGCGTGTCGAGGAGCACCGGCGAGATCTTCGGGAAGGCCGGGTCGGCGAAGCTCTGCGTCGGCGTGTTCTCTCCGCTGACCTTCAGCAGCTCGTCGACGAGCTGCGAGCGCGCTCGCCTCCACGGGTCCTGCCGCCCGGCGTCCTGCGGGTTCGCGGCGGCGTAGGCCACGAACGCCCTGTCGATCCCGTCGAGCGTCTGCAGGAGCAGATAGAGCGGCGTCACCTGGGGGTTGGTCGTCCCGTCGTTGCGCGTCGCCGTGACTGCGCCGTGGCTGTCGACCAGGTGCTGCGCGGCCGCGCGTTCGGGATCGGCCAGGCCGCGCGTCGCCTCCGCGAGGATCGAGATGCCGTCCTTCGAGGCGGGCTGCGTGCACAGGTGCGAGGTCGGGTCCACCGCGCCGCACGTCGGCAAGGTCGTCCTCTGGGCGACCTTCAGGAGGTTACTGACCGCGGACAGCATGTCCGTCGAGAAGATCTGGGCGAGGAGCGGCTCGTAGGTGTCCGTCCCGTCCTTGGCGCAGGTCACCGGGTTACCCTTCGAGTCGACGCCCAGCTTGCACTCGGCGGCGGTGCCGCTCGCGGTCTGCCAGTGCCTGTGCAGGACGTCCAGCAGCCCCAGGAAGAGGTCCTCCCGGCCGTGATTCACGAACGCCGACGCCAGCGGCGTGACGGCCGCGAAGAACCCGTTGGTCTCGTTCGTGAACAGCACGTCGCCGTCGCGCTGGTACAGCCAGTCGCCGTCCTGGCAGGTGCGCAGGCCGTGCACCATCCCGTCGGGCGCGACGCCCGCGACGGCGTTGCTGCTGCCGCACGCCTTGTCGTCCTTGCACGGGTCGGGGATGACCCGCTCCGGACACACCGTCGTGCCGATGTGATTCCCCTGCAGGTCGGCGAGAAAGTGGTTCGTGACGTAGTTCGGCGCGCCCGCGTCCGGGCTGTCGTTCGCCAGGTCGAAGCCCACCTGCCGGTCGAGCCACGCGGGCTTCGGACGCAGCCCCAGGCCGCTGTCCGGATCGAGGTAGCTGCTGGCGTCGCTCGGATCCCAGAAGCCGGGCTTGTTCGGGTCGGGGCCGTTGTACGTCTCGCCGGGATTCCCGCCGTCGGGGTTGTCGTTGCCGATGGCGCTCGACTGCTCGGTGAGCCCGACGGTGGTCGCGCCGGCGCAGGGCGGCTGGCCGCCCGGGAGGCACAGCCCGTCGCGAAGGAGAGACGGCCTGAAGTAGAGCCTGGCCTTCCCGACGATCGCGTCCACGTAGAACCTGGCCAGGTTGTCGATCTTGAAGACCTCGCACTCGTGGAACAGCCGCGCGTTCGTGCATGCGGCCACGCCGGCGGGGCAGTTCGGGGTATCGCAGCAGTGGTTGTCCGTCGTGCACAGCGTGCCTGCGTTCCCTGCGCTGCTCTGCGACGAGCCGCACGCGTTGCCCGCGAGCGTGCCGAGGATCCCGTTGGCGTGCAGGATGGCGCCCTCCTTGTTGCACATGGCCACGCCGTTGGAGTCGTGGATCAGCTGGAGGAACCGCTGCATCTCGCTGCGGTTGGCGCCGGTGTCGGGCTTCGCGCGGTCGACCTGTGTCTTCGGCGGCGAGCCGTCCTTCGTGGTCAGGTTGAAGGCCGGCCCGTTGAGGTTCTTCCGGTCGTAGGAGATCGCGTCGAGGTCGGCCATGTCGGCGGCGAAGGGCTTGCCCAGGCCGGCGGTCGCGTCGTTCGCGAGCGCGCGCAGCACGTCCTCGAGCAGCCCCGGCTCCTTCGCCATCTGGACCGTGACGTCGATGATCTCGTCCCAGAGCGTCGACGCCGGCGGGATGTGCGCGGTCGTGTCCTTGACGGCGAGGCCGCGCGCGTAGAGCGCGTCGCCCGCGAGGCGCGCGACGTCGTTCGGGTGCTGCGCCATGAGCGCGCTCGAGAGCGCCAGCGTGGCGTCCGTCGAGGGGTCGGCGAGGATCTGGCCCAGCGCGTACACGAAGTCCGCGATCGGCGACGTGTCCGCGTGGAACGCGTCGAACTGGACGGCCGTGCCGTCCGCGTACGAGTAGGAGGTCCTGGGCGTGCCATCGCGCGTGCCGAGCAGCACGTAGAGGCCGGCCGCCTCGTCCATCAGCGTCTCGTGCGTGTGGGTGGGGTCCGGGTCCACCAGCGGCTCGAGGTGCCCGACCAGCGACGCGAGGAACGTGTGGCTCGTGTCGATCGACGCGTAGATGGGCGCCCCGCCGTTCTCCGCGAGTGCGCGGCCGGACGAGTCGCGCGCGACGGCGTCGGCCGCCCCGAGCGCGAAGAACGGCGAGGGCGCCGGCGTCCCGGTCGTCGTGACGAACTGGCCGAGAGCGTCGACGGCGGGCAGGGTCGGGTCGTGCGCGTCCTTCGTGAACATCGCCGGGAGGGCGCCGCCCACGAGGGGCACCGCGGCCAAGCCGCGAGAGTCCCGCCCGGCGATGTAGCGAGGCGCGGCGGTGCCGAACGCCGGATCCTGCGCTGACACGACGGACTGCAAGAACTCGAGGTTCGTGCGCGGGCGCGACAGCACGGCTCGCGGGATCTGCGGGTCGGCCGGGCCGCTCAGCGGCGCCACGGTGTCCACGGTCGCGTTGGCCAGCTCGGCGTGCGCCGCCTCGAGGACCTTCGACAGCTGCTTGTAGGCCGCTCCCGGGACCGGGACGCGGGCCCCGCTGGCGTCGAGCTTGGGGTCGAGGGCGTACGGATCGGAGTCCGCCGAGAGGAGCCCGAGCGCGGCGTTGGTCAGGTCGCGGAGCTGCGGGTAGCCGATCGCCGGCCTCGCCGCCCCGAGGCCGCGGTCGATCGGCCGGTAGCCGCCCCGCCCGTTCAGCCGCGCCCACGCCGCCAGCGCCTCCGTGGAGCCGTTGAACGCGTCGACGACGGCGGCGAGCGACTCGGTCGACTGCGGGATGGTCCGGTCGTCGTAGAGGGCCCCGAAGCGGCCGAGCAGGCTCGCGAGCTCGGTGTGCAGCGAGCCCTGACCGGCCGGGCCGCACGAGGCGTTGGTGAGGTTGACCTCGATGTCGGGGAAAGCGGCGTCGAGCGCCGCGATGAGGTCCGCGCGGTGGCGCGCGAGCGTCTCGACTCGAGCCACGCCGTAGGCCCGGTCGCTCTGCTGCTGGGCCAGGGGGACGGGGTTGCCGGCGAGGTCGGGCCGGCTGTCCTCGAGGGACGGCAACCGGGTCTGATCCACCTGGTCGGCGAACGTGCCGTCGGGCCCCCGGTGGCACAGGTTCTGGAACGAGGCGCCCGAGAGGTCTTCGTGGATCGACTGGCCGCCCAGACGGTCGCACACGAGCCCGAACATCTCTTCGCCGAGGGTGAAGCGAGGAGCAGGGCTGCGGGTCGTGTTGAAGTCAGTGCACGCGGCAGCGGCCACGACCCCTGTCAGGGCCAGAACCAGGATCCGCGGCACGCGCTGCAAGCGCGCGCGTGCTCTCATGTAAGTCCTCCGACGACCGTATTTGGCTACATTCGATGGGGTGTTGTGGTCAAGCCATGCTTGCATGGCGGGGACGTCGAGTCACACCGGGAGATAGAGGGAGATACGGGGAGAGACATGGAGAAGACGACCGCCATCGTGCTCGCAGCGGGGCAGGGGACGCGGATGAAGAGCGCCCTGCCGAAGGTGATGCACCCGGTGTGCGGGCTGCCCATCGTTCACTTCGGCATCCAGGCCGCGCTCGACGCGGGGTGCGGCGAGGTCGTGGTCGTCGTCGGCCACGGGCGGGCGAGCGTCGAGGCGTACGTCGCGCGCGCGTTCGCGGGAGGCCGCGTGCACACGGCCGTGCAGGAGCGCCAGGCCGGGACGGGGGACGCGGCCCGAGCGGGTCTCGCGCACATCGGCGCGCAGACCGAGCGGGTGCTCATCATGAACGGTGACGTGCCGCTGGTGCGAGGCGCCGACCTGCTGGCGGTGGTGCGCCCGCTGGACGAGGCGTCGCCGCGGCCCGCCTTCTCGCTGGCCACGTGCCTCGTGGGCGACGCGACGGGCTACGGCCGGGTGCTCCGGGCGGGCGGCGAGGTCGTCGAGATCCGCGAGCACCGCGATCTGCGCAGCGACGACGAGCGCGCGGTGCGGGAGATCAACGCCGGCTTCTACGCTGCCGACGTCGCGCTCATGCGCGAGGCGCTCGCCACGCTCGCGCCCGACAACGCCCAGGGGGAGCTCTACCTGACCGACGTGGTGACCTTCGCGAGCCGGGCGGGCAAGGGGATCGCGGCGGTCACCCTCGGGGCGGACGTGCTGGCGGGAGTCAACGATCGCGAGCAGCTCGCGCAGGTGGAGCGGACGATGCACGAGCGCATCGTCCGCGCCTGGCGCCTGGCCGGCGTGACGGTGCGCGACGGCGCTCGCGTCGACGCGGCCGTCGTCCTCGAGCCGGACGCGACCGTCGAGAGCGGGGTTGTCCTGCGGGGCGTCACCCGTGTCGGCAAGGGAGCAACAGTCGACGTGGGCTGCGTCCTTGCCAATGTGACGGTCGGAGAGGGCGCGCTCGTCAAACCGTACTCGGTCGCCACCGATTCGAGCATCGGCGCCCGCGCCCAGGTGGGGCCCTTTGCTCACCTGCGTCCGGGAAGCGAGCTGGGGGACGAGTCCCACGTGGGCAACTTCGTCGAGACGAAGGCGACGAAGATGGGCCGGGGCGCAAAGGCCAACCATCTCGCGTACCTCGGCAACGGCGACATCGGCGAGGGCGCCAACATCGGAGCGGGCACGATCTTCTGTAACTACGACGGCTTCCAGAAGCACACGACCACCGTCGGGCCCGGCGCCTTCATCGGCTCGGACTCGCAGATCGTGGCCCCGGTCACCATCGGTGCGAATTCTTACGTGGCCACGGGAACCACCGTCACCATGGACGTGCCCGCCGACGCGCTCGCGATCTCGCGCGTGAAGCAGGACAACAAGCTCGGTTACGCGTCGAAGCTCCGGGCCCGCCTGCGCGCCTCGAAGGCCCAGAAGAGCAAGTAACCCGCGACTGGAGGCAGGCGTGCGAGGCAGTTTGGCTCGTGCGTGGCCAAATGCCCCGCGCGCACCAGCGGGCTGCGCAGCTGATTTCGCGGCCGGCCGCGGCGGCACGCGCGGTGCACACAGACCAGGCTCGCCCGGCGCGCCGTGAAAGGCACGGAGGGCTCACCGAAACGCAACATCCCGAGAGGACAATCAAGGTCCAGCGATGAACGCCACCCGCATCCTCGTTGCGCAGCACAGCGCCATCACCACCCTGTTCGAGGAGCTCGCGCACGAACGAGGCCGCGCCCGCGCGCGCGCAGTCTCGCGCCTCGCCGAGGAGCTCATCGCCCATATGTCGGCCGAAGAGTCGGTCTTCTATCCCGCCGCCCGGCGCGTGCTCGAAGATGAAGCACCGCTCGGCGGGGCCGGGCGCGACGCGCACCTGGCGATGCGCATGCAGCTCCGGCGCGTCCTGCAGGCGACGATCGGGCAGCCGCTCTTCGAGACGAGCATCAGCGGCCTCCGCGAGCTCTTCGACCGGCACGTGGAAGAGGAGGAGACGGCCCTCTTCCCGCGCGCCGAGGCTGCCCTGGGACACGCCGCTCTCGAGGTCCTCGGCGCCGCGGTTCTGGCGTCGCGCCCGCCGATCTGGATCGTGACCACCGAGGGCCGCGAGCTCGTGCAATCGGCCGACGGATGGTCCCTCCGCGGCGGGGTAAGTCTGCCGACGCTGGGGTAGGTTTCGCCGTAACGCTTGGCCGGGCGGCCGAATTCGGGCAAGAAGCCCGGAGCATGGACGCCATTCGCATTCGTGGGGGGGGGCCGCTTCGCGGCTCGGTCCGGATAAGCGGCGCGAAGAACGCCGCCCTCCCCATCCTGTGCGCGACGCTGCTGTCCGACGGGCCGAGCCGCCTGCGCAACGTCCCCGCGCTGCGCGACATCGAGACGACCGCGGCCCTTCTCCGGTTCCTCGGCCGGGACGTACGGGTCGCAGCCCCGGAGGTCGACGTCGCCGCCGGCTCGAGCGTGCGCCCGGAGGCGCCGTACGAGCTCGTCAAGCAGATGCGCGCCAGCGTGCTCGTTCTGGGGCCGCTCGTGGCCAGGTTCGGTCACGCGAAGGTCTCGATGCCGGGCGGATGCCAGATTGGCGCGCGTCCCATCGACCAGCACCTCAAGGGCCTCGAGGCTCTCGGCTGCACCATCCGTCTCGAGCGCGGGTATGTCATCGCCGAGGGCCCCGGCGGCGGCGGCCGGCTCCGGGGCAACGAGGTCTACTTCGACATCCCCACCGTGACCGGCACCGAGAACCTCATGCTGGCCGCCGCCCTGGCCAAGGGGCGCACCACGCTCGTCAACTGCGCGCGCGAGCCGGAAATCGAGGAGCTCGCGCGCGTCCTCAACAAGATGGGGGCCGGGGTCGACGGCGCAGGGACCGACGTCATCCACATCCGGGGCTCCGAGCGAGGCGAGCTGGCTCCGTTCGACCACGCCATCATCCCCGACCGCATCGAGGCCGGCACGTACATGATCGCCGCCGCCGTCGCCGAGGGGGGCGACGTGATCCTCGAGCGCGCCGAGCTGGCCGACCTGGAAGCGCTGGTCGTGAAGATGCGCGCCGCCGGCGTCGAGATCACCAGCGAGGGGCAGAACGTCCGCGTACGCCGCAACGGGCCGCTGCGCGCCGTCAACGTGACGACCGCGCCCCACCCCGGGTTCCCCACCGACATGCAGGCGCAGTTTCTCGTGCTCATGAGCCTCGCGCGCGGCGAGTGCGTCATCAGCGAGACCATCTTCGAGAACCGCTTCATGCACGTGCCCGAGCTGCAGCGCATGGGGGCGAGCGTGGCGCTCCGGGGAAACACGGCGGTCGTGCAGGGCGTCGAGAAGCTGTACGGTGCCAGCGTCATGGCAACCGATCTGCGGGCGAGCGCGTCGCTGGTCATCGCCGGTCTGGTCGCCGAGGACGAGACCGAGGTGCGCCGCGTCTATCACATCGACCGCGGCTACGANNCTACGAGCGGATCGAGGAGAAGCTCCGCGGGCTCGGCGCCACGATCGACCGCGTCAAGGGAGCCGAGTCGTGACCGAGCCGCTGACGATTGCCCTGCCGAAGGGCAGGGTCCTGCGCGCCGTGGCCCCGCTGTTCGCGCGCGCGGGGGTCCCCGCCGAGACGCTCCTGGCCGACGACCGCACGCTCGTGAGGGAGGCGCCCGGGGCGATGCTGCGCTTCCTGCTCCTCAAGCCCGACGACGTCCCGACGTACGTCGGATACGGCGCGGCGGACCTGGGCGTGT
>PLYU01000158.1 GCA_003153495.1 Myxococcales bacterium | reverse complement strand
ACCCCGACCCCGACCTCGACCCCGACCTCGACCCACCGCCGAAAGGACTCCCGCCGTGAACCGCACCACGAAGCGCCTCGTTCTCCTGCTCGACACCTGCTCCACCCGCGAAGAATGCGAAGCCCTCGTCCGCGACATCACCGACGCGTGGGACTCGGCCGCCATCGAAGCCCTCGTCTCGCAGCTCGGCTGCCGCGGACCGGTCGCGGAAGCCACCATCGAGGCGCTCCTGCACTTCGGCCACGACGCGCTCCCCGCCCTGCGCGAGCAGCTCGAGGCCGACCATTACGATCTGCGCCGCAACGTGCGCTTCGTCCTCGCGCGCCTCGGCGACATCGAGGCGATGAACGACCNNGGCCACCGGTTACAGGACCTACCACGGCGAGGCCGCAGCCAACGCGCGCTGGCTGCTCGAGTGCGGCCGGCGCGGCACGCGCCTGGCCATGCTCCACCTGCGACGCAGGTGCCGCCTGCGTCGACTGGCCGCCGCGTCAGGCGAGCCAGGCGGCGCGAGCGACCGCCCCGGCCGAGCTCGCATGACGCCTCCGCCCGGCGGGTCTAGATGAGAGCACCCAGTACCCCGGGGCGGACTTTCCGGAGGCCGTGGGCAGGCACGACGCGCTCCTCGCGACGCACGCCGGGGGGCCCCTCTTCGCGCTCCGTCAACAGCATCGAGCTGGCCGCCTTTCGTCCAAACAGGCGGTCCCTGCGTGCGTCCGCTACAACCCCGTCAGCTCCGGCCAGTGGAGCACGTGCCCGAGCGCGCGCTTGACCTCCACGTGCCGCGGCACCGCCAGGCACCCCGCACGCGTACGCAGACACGTCAGAGGGACGCTTCGCAGCGCGTCCAGGTTGGCGACGCACGGCCTTCGAAGCCCCTCCCGCTTGCCGAGCACCATCTCCTGCGGAATCCCTCGGATGGTCGTGGTGACCTCGACGGCCAGGATCCGCGTGAGGTAGGAGAAGCTCGCCGTGCGTCCGAGGAGCAGCAACGGACGCCGTCCGACCGGGTCGGGCAGGGACGCCCACCAGACCTCGAACTGACGCGGCGCTCGGTCCGCAGGAGGCACAATCACGCCGCGCTTTTCGCGCCGCGTGCCCCACCTCGCGCCCGCGAGGGGGCCCGCAACGGCTTCGCGAGCTTGTTGTCGGGGTCCCAACCGAGGAGATCGGAAGAGGCCGGCGCGGACCGAAGCGGCTGCGCGAGGTAGGCCCTCGCCGTGGAGCGCTCGAGCGCCAGATCGATCGCCCGCCGTATCGCGAGGCGGACGAACTCGGCGCGCATCCGCTTCTTCGCCGGGGCTACGCGTTCGAGGTCGCGGGCGCATCGGTCGTCGAGCTCCACCAGGATGTGTTTCATATGAAACTCAATATAGTCCTGGCCCTCTCGCACGCCAGGTCGACGCCGGCGCGAAAAGTTCCGCGCGTTGCGCGCCGCTCCACGTCTCTCGAGCGGGAGCGGCGCGGTGGCTCGATCTCCTGGCTGCCCTGTCTCACGGCACGGCCCTCGCCGTCGGGTGCTACTGCGAAAAGGAGGCGCGGTGTCACCGCTCGGTCCTCCGGGAGCAGCTCGTCGAGCACCGAGCGACTCTCGCGTAGCGGAAGGTCCGCCGATCCGGGGCCGCCATCTCGACGCGAAGAATGCGAAGCCCTCATCCGCGACATCACCGACGAGTGGGACTCCGCCGCCATCGAAGCCCTCGTCTCGCAGCTCGGCTGCCGCGGACCGGTCGCGGAAGCCACCATCGAGGAGCTCCTGCACTTCGGCCACGACGCCCTCCCCGCTCTGCGCGAGCCGCTCGACGCCGACCATTACGACCTGCGCCGCAACGTGCGCCTCGTCCTCGCGCGCCTCGGCGACATCGAGGCGATGAACGACCCGGCCACCGGTTACAGGACCTACCACGGCGAGGCCGCAGCCAACGCGCGCTGGCTGCTCGAGTGCGGCCGGCGCGGCACGCGCCTGGCCATGCTCCACCTGCGACGCAGGTGCCGCCTGCGTCGACTGGCCGCCGCGTCAGGCGAGCCAGGCAGCGCGAGCGACCGCCCCGGCCGAGCCCGCATGACGCCTCCGCCCGGCGGGTCTAGATGAGACCCCCATGTACCCCGGCCCGTACTCCGGGACACTGCAGCGTCCCTTCAAGATCGACCCGGATGGCCACCGGCTCGTCTACCCGTCCGTGCTCGCCTTCGTCCCGACCCCCTCGTACGACCCGGCCGACTTCCCCGAGGCGGTGGGCAGGCACGACGCCCTCCTCGCGAAGCACGCCGGCGGCCTCCTCTTCGCGCTCCGCCGGCACGCGGGCGACACGGAGGGGACCCCCATGGCCTTCTCGATGGGCGCGCGGGTCGGGGTCATCTCGTCCCGCGTGCACCGGGAGAGCGTGCGGATCGGCTGGCGGGACGGTCTGGCGCACGCATGCAGCCCCTTCCCTGCGCTCTCTCGCCGGCTCGTCCTCGCCCCGAGGCTGATCGAGATGTACGTCCTCATCGTCACGCCCGATGCGCTCACCCTTCGCACCGTCGCTCTCCCGGGGTCCGATTCGCTCGACCTTCGCGAGTGCGCCCCGGCGTTCGAGCCCGGGGAGATGCTGGCCGTCGAGCCCACATGGCCGCGCGCGGTCGCGCTCGGCTCGATGATCGTCCGGTGGGCGCGCACCCCTCGAAGCCTCCTGCAGGTGCACGTGCACCCGCGACCGCGCATGCCAGCGACGCCGGACGCCGAGATGGATCGGCTGCTCGACGTGTACCGCCCCGAGCTGCTGCGCGACCGCGGCGACCTCCCGCCCGAGGACTGCGTGGCCCTCATCTCCTCGACGCGCCTCTGCGGCGACCACGCCTCGGTGAGCAGTCGCCGTCACCCGGCCGTGCCACTGTATCTCGAGACATACGGCGATCTTCGCCCGGCGCTCGACCGACCCGCCACCTTGGGCTGGCTCCCCGTCATCGTCCATACCGACATGCACGTCGGCCTGCGATGGCTCGACACGGGCGCAGGCGGAGGGTCGCCACCCGCGCCGCTGCCGGCGCTGGTTCTGCCGTGGAAACGGGCGCAGCTGGTATCGGGCGGATGACGCGCCGGGGCGGCATAGTGAGCTCGATGTCCATCCGCATCGTCCAGCTGGGCACTCCGCGCGGTCCCGACGAGGGCCTTCGCCTGAGGGTGCGTTCGACTCCTCAGTCCGCGACGTCGACCTCGCTCGCAGCCTCGCCCGCCTCGGCCGCGAGGACGTTCATCGCCTTGCGCGCGCCCTCGAGCGTGATGTCGCGCGCCTCCACGATCATGGCGGCCACGCGGGCGACCAGGTGGCCCGCCGCCCCCGCCGCGAGGGCGACCGAGCGCGCGTGCAGGCCCATGTGGCCCCGCTGGATGCCGTCGCTCGCCAGGGCGCGCACGGCGGCCAGGTTGGAGGCGAGGCCGATCGACGCGGCGATCATGGCGAGCTCCTGGGCGTCGGTCACGCCGAGCATCCGGAGCGAGAGGCGCGCCGCCGGGTGGACGCGCAGCGTGCCGCCCACGGTGCCCAGGGCGAGCGGGAGCTCGATGCGCCCCTCGAGCGCCTCCCCGAAGCGGCGCCAGACGGCCAGCGGCTGGTAGCGCCCGGTGCGCGTCGCGAACGCGTGCGCGCCCGCCTCGACCGCGCGCCAGTCGTTGCCGGTCGCCATCACGACGGCGTCGATGCCGTTCATGATGCCCTTGTTGTGCGTCGCGGCGCGGTACGGATCGAGCTCGGCGAAGCGGGACGCGTTGACGATGCCGTCGATGACGGCGCTGCCGCTCATCTCGTCGGTCGCCAGCACCTCGGCCGGCACGACGCAGGTCACGCGCACGCAGCGGCGGTCGCACAGGTTGGAGAGGATGCGCGGGCCGATGAGGCCCCCGGTGATCGCCGCGAGACGGTCGGCCACGGCCTCGGCGACGGAGTTCACCAGGTTCGCGCCCATCGCGTCCCTGCAGTCGACCACCACGTGGACGACGACCACGTCGTCGGCCAGGACGCGCGCCTCGACCTCGCGGGCGCCGCCGCCGCGCGCGACCAGCCCGCCGACGGCACGGTCGGCCAGCTTCAGGATCTCCTCGGAGTGCTCGCGGATGCCGGCGGCGGCTGCGAGGGCGTCGGGCACGCCGTGCAGCTGGATCTGCGCGATCATCAGCGGCGGGTCGGCCTCGGCGACGAATCCGCCGCCGGCGCGCACCATCTTGGCGGCGTTGGACGCCGCGGCAACGACGCTCGGCTCCTCGGTCACCATCGGGACGACGCGGTCGTGCCCGTTGACGCGCACGTTCAGGGCGACGCCGTACGGCAGCGCGTACGTCCCGATCACGTTCTCGACGAACTTGTCCGCGGTCTCCGCGTCGAGGCCGCCGCCCTCGAGCGCGCGCTCCATGTCGCGCACGTCCGCGCCGGTCGCCTCGCCCACCAGCGCGCGCCGCTCCTGGACGGTGACCTTGTAGAAGCCGGGGAATCGAGACGTCCTCGCCATGATTTGCTTACTCCCTCTCTTATGAAAGCGATCGGGGGCGCACTCCACCCCTGTCGATCGCGAGCTCCAGGAGCACCAGCGCGAGCGCGTCGGCGCGGCGCAGGAACGCGGCGGACGGGCGGGCGACGCCCAGCCAGACGGCCACGTCTCCCCCGCCGGCGCCCGACGGCAGGAACGCCGCGCGCTCGGCCCGGGCGAGGGTCGCGAGCTCGGCGAACGCCGGGGGGACGATCGGC
>PLYU01000247.1 GCA_003153495.1 Myxococcales bacterium | reverse complement strand
GCCTGACAGTTTTTCCTTTCTCGAGCGGCTTAAGACCCAGAAGCCCACGAGACCCGACCGCGAGCATGGTGCACGCGGGGGGCTTCGTGGGCGGACACACCAGAGAGAAAGAGAGAATCTGTCATGACCACGACCCCGTCCCGGCTTTTGTGGGTCTTCATCGAATCCTGGGAAGCGGGCCCATTCGCCCGCGCTACGTCGTCGCCTACGAGACGATGCTGCGCCCGGCCACTGTCTCTCGCCTGAGCGTGCCCGAGCACTACACGCGGGGCGCCCTGGAGCTCGTGCTCGACGGGGGATAAGTGAAGCAAGCGCCCGGGCGGGTGCAAGGAGTTCACATATCGCGCCTTTGCGGAGATCTGTCAGCCACTCGTTCCGATGACGGCAGAATCGCGCACCATTTTGGTCCTGCCGCGCACGACGGCACCATGGGCCGTGCGTGGCACGAAGGGGCCGTCGGGACAGTGGTCCGTGCAGGGGGTACTCATTGTCGACGAGCTTCGCGTCGTTCTGGCACAGCCAGATGCCGTTGTCCTCGGAGGTGCGCTGTTCGCTGGTCAGGCATGCTCGTGGGACTCGGCGCGGCTTTCGTGCAGGGGTTCCTCGTACGCAAGGTGGTACCCCGAGTGGCCCAGGAGCGCGCCCTCTTCGTCGGCCTCGCGATGAACATCATCGGCAACGTGCTCCTCGGTCTTGCCGACCGGGGCCTCGGCCTCTGTCGATGCGCCCGCGCGTGCGAGCACGGCCGCCTGCTCGAGAAGCGTCGCTGTCGCCCGACGGCGCGCGTCCGGCGCTCGCTCTGCACCGCATCGCGCCTCTGCGTTCCCCATCGCGAACGGATGCACGGCGACCGGCGCAGCGGGTCACACGATGGGTAGTAAGAACCTGAAGGTCTCCGAGAAGGGCGGCGTGTCCGCCTACGGTCTCGGGCGGTTCCCCGTCACGCTCGACAAGGAGCAGTGGACGA
Organism: Myxococcales bacterium; assembly: GCA_003153495.1. Lineage (GTDB taxonomy): Bacteria > Myxococcota_A > Polyangia > Polyangiales > Polyangiaceae > Palsa-1150. The sequence continues at coordinate 11,377 of PLYU01000247.1, read as the reverse complement.
CGGTTCCTCGGGATCGCCTACGTATTGCGCGAGCTCCCCCCCAGCACGATGTGGGGCGTGATAGCCTTGGAAGATGCTTCGCAGCCGGGGCTCGATCGCCGAGGCAGCGGTTCTGCCTTTCGTAGTCGGACCAGGAAGCTGGTGAGAGAGTGAACCGCATGAAGCACGCGCTGGCCTGGATCGTGACATTGGTCGTCGCAGCGGACCTGGCGGCCGGTTGCGGAAGTTCGGGCGTCAGCGCCAGCGGCCCGCCTGGCAGCGACGGGGGCAGCCAAGACGGGACGGTGAGCTGCGGCGATCCGGGCGATCGGTGCTGCGGTGGGACCGCCTGCAACGCGGGGCTCACGTGTATTGGCGGACAGTGTGTCGTTTCCACCCCGGCGGACGCCACAATGGATTCGTCGGGCAGCGGCGACGCAGGGGCTGACGTCAGCGGCACGGCATGCGCCAGCGACGGATCATGCGGCTACGGATTTCTGTGTTGTCATGGAAACTGCGTAAACACCGCCAACGATCCTACCAACTGCGGCGCATGCGGAGTCATGTGCGAAGGCGGGACCTATTGCGCTGGATCGTGCCAGCCCGCGTCGTGTGTCAGCGGAACTACCTGCGACGCCGGCACCTGCTGCGGTACCTATTGTTGCTCGGCCGGACAAATCTGCTGCCTTGCCGGAGGGGGAACGGGACTGCCACCCCCGGTGGCAGACCCGCGCTACTGCCTAACGCCAACCGCCCGCGAACCGACGTGCTCACCCGGATGTCCTCTGTGCCTTTGAATCGAACTCTGGCCGCCGGCGCTCTTGGCTCGGCGAAAGAACCATCGAAATCACAGTGCCCCATCGCCAAAGGCCACCGACACGTGCTGAGGAAGGCCTCCCAGCTGTCCTGTGTGGCCGTTCGAACATGCGCTGGAGGTCGAGTCCGTGAGATAGCGGGGGATAAGTGAAGCAAGCGCCCGGGCGGGTGCAAGGAGTTCACATATCGCGCCTTTGCGGAGATCTGTCAGCCACTCGTTCCGATGACGGCAGAATCGCGCACCATTTTGGCCGCTGCGGAAAGCTCACCTTGCCGATCACGAGCACCGGCTCGCCCGCGGCCAGGAGCGGCGCATACTGCTCGATCTCGCGCGAGCGCAGCTTCGCGGCGACCCGCCCCGTCAGGTCCTCCGCGCCCGCAACACGCGAGCCGACCACCCGTGACGGGCCGCTGCTTCTGCGAGCGCGCGACGGCGCTTCGGCGATCGCACCTTCGCCAGGCACTCGAAGTGCGCCCACGACAACGGAAACCCGTGGCCATCCTTGATGTCGGCGAGCGCGATGAACTCCTGTTCCGAGATCGCTTGGCTGACTCGACGAAGGCGCTGCAGCTCAGAGAAGGAAATGCCGGTGGCATCACCGAACGCGCCCAGCAGGTCATCGCCATCAACCGCGTAGTAAAGGGCGCTGTAGGCGAATCCGACATCGTACCGGGCGCGAAGCAGCTCGAAAGCAGCAATCTGAAGTCGCACCAGAAGGTGCCGTCCGACCGCCGTCGCGCGGTCCACCCTGCCCTTCGAAAGCAGTCGGTCCACGCGGACGCGCACGCTACCACTTCCACGCCCCTCAAGCAAGATCGAAACAAGCGCCTGGCAGCTCTTCTGAAACCGTTCCGCGATGGGCAGCGGACGCGACCGTCGCTCTTGCTCGGGCCCCAGTCGCCATCCATCATCGCAGCGGTCCGAGGGACGCCGAGCACCTTGGCCCGCACACCGGCTTGCACTATCTCGGGGGCATATGAGACACAAGCCTCACCTCCACACCGCGCTTTCAGCTCTTGCCGTGCCCCTCCTGTGGGCCTGCGCCAGCACAAGCGGCAGCCCCCCGTCCGACGCAAGCCCACCTGATGCAAGCGCATGCCCGCCACTTCCGGCCGATCAAAACGGCTTTTTCCACAAGGACCAACTACCCCAAGGCGCCTGCAGCGGCCAAGCCTCTTGCATGATTTCGATGCAGGAGGCCTGCTGCATTGGACCAAACGGCCCCATATATGATGGCCCCATCGATGGCTATCAGTGCGATTGCAGCAATGGATCTTGGACGTGCGCGCTCCGGTACCTGGGGAGCTCAGGCTGTCGAACATGCGCTGAAGGCGGGACATCAGACGGCAGCTCTTCAGACGGACTCCAAGACTGATTTAGGAGGGCTTCTACATGGCTAGCAGATCAACTGCGCTCATCATCGGATCCTTCGTTGTGCTGTTGGGTCTTCATGCCCGTCCGGCGGACGCAAGTTCATACGGAATTGTGACGGAAGCCGTCAAGACATACAGTCCCAGGCTAACACCACATCCTTGCCCCTCAACCTACGGTCCACTTCATCATACCCTCGACAATGCCACCGGGTTCCGTACCACCATGGTAGCTGGCGGATCATTCTGGGTCTGGAACGCCTTCGAAGAGTCAAACGTATACGATAGATCTTTTTATGATCCCGATATTACTCATAACTTGTACGACGACGATCAGATCAACTTCGATCCGCAGAGCGTAGGGGTGGGCATTTCGTTCTTTTCGGGGCATGGCGTGCCGGCATACTGGGCGACGTCACAATATTGCACTGCCGCATCGCAATGCACCAATCCCGGAGGCGGGCAGAGCTACCCGAGCTTCTGCTACACGGCCCCCGGATTCACCAATGCGCCTTCCGCGGGTTACTGCGAGTACAGTACACTTCAGTCGGCTGTTACGAATAGTTCGGCCGACATCAATTGTGGAGAGGTTCAATACGGTACCGGAAATGTCAAATTAGGTGAGAGCAACTATTCTGGCGGATGGGCCGGGGGATAAGTGAAGCAAGCGCCCGGGCGGGTGCAAGGAGTTCACATATCGCGCCTTTGCGGAGATCTGTCAGCCACTCGTTCCGATGACGGCAGAATCGCGCACCATTTTGGCGCGAGCGCCGTGGCGAACGTTTGTCTGGGCGCGAGCAACTGCCGCGACGACTCGGACTGCGGCCCGTGCGGCTTCTGCTCGCCCAGCGCCCTCGATCTCTGCGTTTGCCTCAGCACGGCGCTCTGCGGCGACGCGGGCGGCGGATGCTACGCAGGCGATCCCGCCCACCCGCCCTCGGGTCCTCCCCCCGGTCCGGGCTGGGACCCCGTTCCCTGCGCGTGCGGAGACGCCTGCGGCCACGGCTACTTCTGTCACACCCGCGGCGACGAGTGCGTCGACGACGGCGACTGCGCCGGCAAGGGGACCTGCAACTACGACGCGCTCGCGCGGCGGTGGATCTGCTCGTCGTGCACGGGTATCCCGTAGCAGCGTCCCCGGGCGCAACGCCCTCCCCCTCCCGCTCATCGATCTCCCATCCACGATGAGCACAGTCCTCGTCACCGGCGGCTCCGGCTTCATCGCAAGCCACGCCATCCTCCAGCTGCTCGCGGCGGGCCGGAGAGCCTGGTGCGGCTCGGGCTGCTGAAGGGCGGTTCCAGGAAGGCCGCGTAGAGGGGGATGGTACGCTGGAGGCGGGGAGCGCGCATGCAAGGCAGCACGGACCACCGATCGAGGCTGTTTCATGCGATCGTCGTCGTGGGCGCCGCCTTCGGCGCCGGCTGCGGCGGCGCGATCGAAACGGCGAACAGAGCCGCGCTCGACGCATCGGGCGACTCGGCGCTCGACGGACCTGGCGAACCGCCGCTCGACGCCCCCGACGATGCGCGGCCGGAGGCTGATTCCGTGGCCGACCGGGTCGCCCCGGAGGGGGGAGACGCCGCTCCGGACGCCCCGAACGTGTGCAGTCAACCCGGCTCCGAGAACATGTACTGTCCCCCGTGCAGTCATTGCGTCGACGGGGGCTGCCTCCCGTGCTTCGTGTGACCCCTCCCGGCGACGCCGCGAGCGGCGACATCTCCGAGACCGACCGGGCCCTCGTCGCGACCACGTGCGCGCGGCGAGCGGAGCTCGAGCTTCGCGGCGCCGCCGCCTTCACGGTCATCACCCAGGCCCTCATCGACCTGCGGGCGGACTCGCGCATCGTCGAGCTGTCGGCGCGCGCGATCGCGGAGGAGATCCGTCACTCGGAGATCTACCTCGAGCTCGCGTCGGCGTACGCGCGGGCGGCCGCCGCGCGCCCGGCCGTCGCGCCCATCGCCGCGCCCCGCCATCCGGGGGTCGCGGACGACGTCCGCCGGGTGCTTCACGTGGTCGGCATGTGCTCGATCAACGAGACGATGGCCTGCGCGTTCCTCGAGCTGTGCCTGGCCGGTGCGACGTCGCGGGCGGCGCGCGCGGGGCTGCGCGAGGTGCTCTCCGACGAGATCCGCCATGCGCGCATCGGATGGGCGTACCTCGCCTCGCCCGGGGTCATGGCCGAGGTGAAGGGCGACGTCGAGCGGGGGCTGGTGCCGATGCTGTGTGCGCAGCTCGAGGGGTGGAGCCGGCAGATCGCGATGCTGCCGCCGGGCGAGGCGGTCGCACACGCCTGTCCGTCGCGCGAGGCGATCGCGGCGACGACGGTCCAGTCGGTGCACGACCTGGTGGTGCCCGGCTTCGCCTCGCTCGGTCTCGACGTGGCCGGCGCCCGCCTGTTCATGGCCGGACAGGCCCCGTGCCCCGCGTGCGGGCGATCCTTCGAGCCCGCGACGCTCGGCGCCGGCTGATTCGGGCGGACGGCGCGGAGCCCGCGCGGCGCGTGACCCACGTCTACGAGGGCGGGCTGGTGCAGATCCACAGGCTCGAGCGGCACGTGCCCTCGACGCACGCCCCGCAGTCGCAGGAGCTGTCTCCCGTGCAGGGCCGGGGGACGCAGCCGCGCCCGGGTTGACTCGGATCGCAGCTCTCGTTCACGCCGCACGGTGCGGCGCCCGAACAGGGGATGGGCGCGCACCCGTGGGCGTCGTCCAGCGGTCCGGCGGCGCAGCGCCACCCGGTGGGACAGGCGTAGCCGTTCGAGCAGAGCCTGGGGCCGCAGCCGTGGACGTCGGCGAGCGTGGCCGTCGGGTCGCACTGCTGGTCGGCGGCGCACGCGAACCCTTCGGTGCAGAGCTTGGTGGCGCAGCCGCGCGCGTCGGCGGACGCGTTGCCCGGCTTGCAAGCGAGATCCGACGGGCACGCGTAGCCGGCACCGCACGGCGTGGGCTGGCAGAGCCCCGTGGACAGGCACTGGCTGTCGGCCGCGCAGGGCGTGACCTGGCACTTCTGCACGCAGCGCGTCCCGCTGGGTGAGCCTCCGCACTGGCAGGGGCCTGTAACGACGTAGGGCTCGCACACCAGGCCGTGGCAGTCAGCGTCCGTCTTGCACTCATGCTGCGCCCCCAGGCAGACGCCGCACCCGCCGGCGGGCTGCGACGCGCAGGGCACGCCGGTCGGGCAGTCCGCATCCGATCGGCACGTCGGGTACCCCCCGGCGGGGGGGCTCGCGCCGGGGCAGACCGCCAGAGGCGCCCCTGCGTCTGCCCTCGGACACGTGGTGGAGGGACACGCGCCCGACACGCAGAATGCGCCGCCGCTGCAGTCGAGGCAGGAGGTGGGCGTCGCCGCCGGGCAGCCGCTGGCCGCCGCGGCGTCGCCACCGGGTCCGCCGTCTCCCGCGGGGCACGCGATGCCCGGGCATCCCTGGGCGCAGAAGCCGGCGCCGCCGCACGTCGCGCAGAAGACCTCCCCCGGCGCGCAGCCCCCGGCCGTCCCCGCCGATGTTCCTGTGCTCCCGCAGGCTCCGGCGAGAGCGACAGCCATGAGCGCCGCGACCCGCACGGCGATCGACATCGCCGCTCGCTTCACGGCTGCCACGTCTCGCAGAGCCCGGACGCGCCCGCCTCGGCGACGCACCGCACGTGGGGCGCGGCGCCGTCGCTCGTCTTGCCGTCCTCGGTGGTGGTCGGCCCTCCCGCGCAGCCGCACGCCGGGAAGTGCGACTCCCACGCCCGCTCGCACGCCGGGAACTCGGCCTGCGCGGTGGCGATCCCGACCCACTGGCGCGTGCCGCAGCAGTTGGTCTGGTGGTATGCGAACGAGCAGTCCAGATCGCTCTGGCAGCCCTTGACCAGCGCGGTCAGGCCCCCATCGCTGCCGATGCACGCGCCGTATCCGGCGTCGGCGGACGCGTCGAGCACCGGGCACGCGTACGTGGGGCAGTTCGGAGAGCAGTAGACGGGCCCTCCGGGACACGGCTGGCAGGTCGCCGTGCAGGCGTCGGAGGTCGCCGCGTCGGCGGTCGACCCGTCGGCACCGGGTGACCCGTCCACGCCCGGCGAGGCGTCTCTCGCGCCGGCGTCGGAGCCCGGCGCGCTCTGGTCGTCAGCGGCGGCGTCGAAGGCCGTCGCGGCGTCGCTCGAGCCGCAGCCGAGCGAGAAGAGAGCCAGCGCCACCGGCAGCAGATGCCTCGCGTCCCACATCTCGAGCCCCCGACGCAGGATCGGTGCCACGCGCAAACGTCGCGCTGGGGCGCTGCTTGCCGCTCCCCGGGATGTGACAACGTGTGCCAGACCGCGATCGTCCGGGCGAGCTACTGGCACGATCACGTCGACGCCCGAGGAGCCGTTCCGCGCCTTCATCGTCGCCGCCCCCTTCGGCGCCTTCACGTTGCCGTTCAACCTGTCGGGGCAGCCGGCGATCTCGCTGCCGACGCACTGGACCACGGGCGGCCTGCCGGTGGGCACGCAGCTCGTCGCCGCCTTCGGCCGCGAGGACCTGCTGCTGCGCGTCGCCTCGCAGGTCGAGTCGGCGGCTTCGTGGGCCGGCCGGGTCCCGCGGGTTCACGCGTGACCTGTCATCCTGAGCGAAGCGAAGGACCCCCCAGCCGCCTCCCGCACGCGCAGATCGCGCGTGGCATGAGGCCGCGCCGTATCAACGCCTTACCCGACCTGCGCACGCGGGAAGCAGCCGGGGGGTCCCTCGCTCCGCTCGGGATGACGAGGCGGGTTGCCTACCCGAGGAACTCCGACACCAGCACCAGGTCCTTGAAGAGCGACTGGTACTCGACGTGCGCCTCGTGCTCCGTCGTCCGCCAGGACTTGCCCTCGTTCTCCTTCATGTAAGCCCGGTACTCGGGCGCGCCCGGGAACTTCACGTTGTCGGCCACCACCAGCGCGCCCGGCCGCAGCCAGCCTTCGCGGTGGATGAGGTGCAGGTCAGGCAGGTACGCGTCCTTGTCGTGGTCGACGAAGACGAGATCGACCGACCCGGCGACGACGCCGTGCTCCTCGCGCAGGCGCCGGGCGGTCTTGCCGCCGTCGCCGAGCGTGCCCACCACGGCGGTCACTCGCTGGCCCACGCCGGCGTGCTCCCAGACGCGCCGCGCGATGTCGGCGTTGGCCGCGTTGAACTCCACCGACGTGATCCGCGCCTCCGGGGCCGCGACGGCCATGCGCAGCGCGCTGTAGCCGCAGTAGGCGCCCAGCTCGAGCACCCGCCGCGGCTTGGCCCGCCGCACCGCGGCGTCGAGGATCGCGCCCTTCTCGTCGCCGACGTTGATGAGGAAGCTCTCCTTGTAACAGTACTCGTCGAGCGGGAGCACCTGGCCGATCCGATCCGCAGGCAACCGAAGACGCAGCTGCGAGCGCCCGCCGAGTTGAAGAGTGGCCGTGTCGACCTGCGTCCCGCCGAGCGGGTGGACCCCGAGCCACGAGGCACCGTGCAGCCCCTGCACTGCGCGACAAAGCGCGCCGTACAGCGCATAGCCGTGATCGCGGGGTACGCGGTCCCCTACGATCGGGAAGCTCAGGTCCACCGTCGTCAAGGTCTGAGGACCCTGAGGACCGCTCGGCGATCTCCCTGTGTCTGCGGCGTTCATCGGCGTCCTCCATCCGTGAGCGCGGTAGAACCCGAGCGAGGTGGCCGCGCCGCTACCCCAGCCCGAGCACGTTCAGAAGCGCCACTCGGACGTCCGCCCACCGATCCTCCCGAAGTCGAGCGAGCAGCGGCCCGACGTGGGGACGGTCGACAATCCGTATCCATTCCGGCTTGAGGACGCACGGGCTCGGCAGCCCTTCTGCCGTCGACAGCGGGACTTCCCACGACAGCCCGCGCGCCTGCGTCGAAAGGGGGATGACAGGTACCTGCGCCAAAGATGGCAGCACGTCCACCCGCCCCAGCACGAGCACCGGCCGCCGCTTGTCCGCCGATGCGAACCGGAACCAGCGGATGTCTCCCCGCTGGATCACGGAAACCCCGGCTCACCCTCGTCTTCGATGGGCCCCTGCGGTCCGCGCCGCGCCCAATCTTCCCAAGCGGCCCGCTGCTCGTCCGCGGAAAGCGCGACCTCGTCGGGCTCGACCAGTACCAGAACTCGCTGGCCTTCGAGCTGGGGAACGGGTGCGTCGAGCTCGATCGAGCAGCCGTGGACGCGGCCGTGAAGCGGCAAGGACATAGAGGAACGCTAGCCTTTGCTCTCGTCCGGTTCAAACGGGCGGCCTTCTCTTCGTCTTGCACACTCATTTCTTACCCCTCCTGCTCCGCCTAACGACCCCCCCCCCGATACACGGCACTGCGCCGTCGTTCACCCCCCGGCAGGCCGCAGCTTGAGCCGCTTCGCCTTCCCCTGATCGCGCCCATCGCGCCGCTCCCCGCGCTCCCTCACCCCTTCGAGCGCCCCCTCCGCGATCTCCCGCACGCACGCCGCGAGCTCCGGCGTCTCCACGCGCACAGCGGCCCCGAGGCCGACGACGAACCTCGCGACTCGCAGCACACCCGGAGTCGAGCACCGGACGCGAACGCCGTCGGGCACGGCCTCGTCGGGATCGATCACCATCCCGGACAGCAAGTTGAGCCTCACCCAGCGGGCCTCCGGCTCGCGGACCACGAAGGAGCACTCGACCGGGCTGCCCTGGCCGCGGTAGCCGTCGACGCTCTCGCGCAGGAACGCGGCGACCTTCCCCCCGTCCTCCGGGCGGTAGCGCAGGTCCGGGTCGAGCTTGCCGTGGGAGATGTTCTCCACGCGAAACCACTTCAACGTGCCCGAACGATGGCAAACCGCGATGAAGCGCGAGGGAGGCCCCACGAGGACGCGCTGCACCGAGACGTGGCGCCACTCCGTCCTCGCGCGCTCCGTGCTGAAGTAACGGATGCCGAGGGCGCTCTGCCGCTCGGCGCCGTCCTCCACGACGGCGAGCCACGCTTGCTCCATGTCGGTGAACGACGACGCCTCGACCTGGGGCCTCGGCCCGTCCGTGACGCGCGCCGAGCGGGTCGCGTGAGCGATCAGTGCGTCACGATCCCGGCTCCGCGGCGATCGCGCGAGCGCCTTGAGCAGCGCGGGAGTCTGCTCGCGGGCGAAGAGAACCCCGGAGGGAGCCCAGCTCTTGGGCACGCGCCACCAGACGTGAGGCTTGTCTGAATCGTCGCGCGTCAACGGCATCCCCTGGTCGCTCAGAGCGTGCAGCGAACGAAGGAGCGTCTCGACCGTCACGCCGAGCTCGCCGGCGAGCGCGGCCTGACGCTACTGGCGGCAACGGTGAAAGGCCAGCAGAACCCCGGCCGGCGTTGCGGCTCCGCTTCGCAACCCCATCGTAGGCGCTCACGTTACGAGCTTACCTGGCGCACCGAAAGGCAATAGTCGCGTCTGCCTCGACCATGGCGGACGGGGGGGCGCTAGCCGGGGGTCGAGGGCAACCACGCTCCCATGCCGCTGCCAGGTCGTGTGCACGGCGCCCCAGACGCGTGGGTACGCCAGCTTGCGCACTTCGGGCGCCGTCCCGGCCGTGCCCCACCGGGCTGACCGACCCTTTGGCCACTCCACCCCACCGAGTCGATCAAGCCTGACCCGCGCGGTGAGGTGCCACCCTCGACGGGGTGGGACGCCTTCACCGCGCACGAGGTCGAGCCTGACCAGGCGGTTGGTCAAGGCACCCAACCATGGAGGTCAGGCCTGACCAGGACGGTGGTCAAGGCACCCGACCATGGAGGTCAGGCCTGACCAGGTAGATGGTCAAGGCACCCGACCATGGAGGTCAGGCCTGACCAGGACGGTAGTCAAGGCACCCGAGCATGGAGGTCAGGGCTGACCAGGACGGTGGTCAAGGCACCCGAGCATGGAGGTCAGGCCTGACCAGGCCGGTGGTCAGACCACCCGAGCATGCGGGTCAAGCCCGACCACCACGCCTCTCCGACCGAAATCGACCGCCCCCGACGAGAAAATCGTCCCCTCCGTGGCGAAACCACCTCGCTCGGGAATTAACCCCATGAGACCCGCACGTCGAAGCACGGTGCTCCGCCGGGCGGCCTCATCACCAACCATCACAACCATCACCGAAACAGAGGAAGACCCCATGACCAGCACAGACAAGAACAAGCCCTCCCGCCAGAACCGGATCCGTCTCGTCCTCGCGGGGATCGACAAGCACCTCGCCAGCACGCCGTCGTTCGTCCTCGACGGCGTGACCCACTCGCTGACCGACATCCGCGCCGCGCTCCAGAAGGACATCGCCCTGACCGACGCCGCGGACAAGGCCCGGGCCGACTGGCTCACGAGCGTGGACGCCCAGCGCACCAGCCACACCGTCGCGAACCCGATCCTGAGCGGCCTCAAGCAGTACGTGAACCTGCAGTTCGGGTCGACGCAGGCGGCGAGCACGACGCTCGCCGACTTCGGCTACACGCCGCGCAAGCCGCGCGTCGTCGCGCCGAAGACCAAGGTCGCCGCTGCGGCGAAGACCCTGGCGACCCGGGCCGCTCGGCACACCGTCGGGCCCAAGGCGAAGCTGGCGATCACGGGGGTCGTCGAGCCCCCCGCGCCGCCCGCTCACGCCCCGGCCGCGGCGGCTCCTCAGACCCCGACGGCGACGGCCTCGCCCCCCGCCGGGTCGCCGCCCGGCGGTACGCCCCCGCACACCGCGCAGTAGAACGAGCTCCGGGGGCCCGCGCGCTACGCCTTCGCGCGCGGGCCCCCGGGCCTCACCTTCGACCTCCTCGGAGATGCCATGGCCCCTGACCATCGCCCTTCCAGCCCCCTGCAAGCTGCGCTCGCCCGGGTCGACCTCGGACGCGTGCACGCCCAGATCGTCGCGTACGCCATCTCGCGATTGCGCTCGCGAGACGCCGGCGAAGAGCTGGCGCAGCGCGTCCTGGTGGAGGCGATCGATCCGGACGGCCGTCCGTGGGACCCCGAGCACGAGCCGGATCTCGCGAGGCACCTGGTGGGGCGCGTGAACAGCGCCATCCTCAACGACTACAAGAAGGCGCGCGTGCGCAGCGACCCGCGCGCCCATGACACCATCGAGCGCCTCGGCCCGCAGCCCGTGCCCAGGCCCGACGAGCTGCTCGACGCCCGCCGGCGCCGCGAGCGCGACGCGCGCTGCATCGAAGCGACGCGCGCGAGCTTCGAAGCCGAAGGAGACACGCTCGCGCTGCGCGTGCTCGGCGAGTACGCGAGCGAGGTGACCGGCGCGGCCGAGCAGGCGCGCGCGC
>PLYU01000199.1 GCA_003153495.1 Myxococcales bacterium | reverse complement strand
GCCGCCGCGCTGGCCCTGCTGGGCACGACGACGCTGGCACATGCGGCCGCAGCGGTGGCCCGGCAGGCACGCGCGGTGTCCCCCGAGCGCGCCCTGGTCCTGAAGGCGCTGGCCCGGCAGGGCGCGGCGGCCCTTGCGAGCGATGCCATCTCGTCGGAGCTCACGGCCGTCGCGGGCCGGGCGGCCCGCGGGGTCCTGACCCAGGAGGACCTCGCCTCGCTGAGGCCGCAGATCGTACGATGCGAGGAGCGCGCGCTCCCGCCCTCCGGGCTGCTGCGAGCCCCATGGCGCGACGAGCAGACGCCGCGAGACGCCTCGCGCACGCAACTGGTCGCCGCCGCTGACGTGCACGGCCTCGTCGCCATCGCCTGCTACGAGGTCACCGTGGACGGCTTGCCCATTCCCGCCCTGGGGCTCGTGGCGCCCCTCTGCGCGGCTCCCGTGATGCGAGGCGAGGTCCGGGTCCGGCCAGGCCAGCCCCGCCCGGCGGCGGCCCCCGTGGCCTTGAGGGCGCGTGGAGGCATCGTCGATCTCGCGCTCGGCGTGGCGGCCTGCCAGGACGGCGAAGAGGCGCTCTCGGCCATGGCCGAAGCGATCGGAGTCGCGGCCACCCTGGGCAAGGCGCTCCCGGTCCCCCGTGGCGGACGGCCCGTCGCGCTGGTGATCACTCCGCGAGCCGCGAAGGTGCTCGCGTCCGCGTAGAAGCCTGGTGCTTCTTCGCCAGCCTCTTCACACGCGCGCGAGGTTGAGGCCGTGCCGCCGCGCGTACTCGCTGATGCCGAGCTTGTCGATGCTGCGGATGTCGCGCGTCGTCACGTTCAGCGAAACGAAGCGCTTGAGCTCGGGCACCCAGATCCGACGACGCTGGACGTTGACGTGCTGCCAACGGTTCGTCTTGATGTTGGAGTGCGAGACGTTGTGCGCCTTCAGTCGGCGCTTCCCGGTGATGTCACTCTTGGCCATGCAGCGTGCCCGGCGAGGTAAGCGAAGGCTGGTCCTCTGTCAAGGGTTTGGGGACGCGCTCGGGCGCGCCAGGTCGCGGGCGAGGACGCGACACCAGGCCCGGACCGCTGCAAAGCCGGGCAGGGGGCGGAGGGTCAACTCGTCCAGGTAGAGCCGGCGGGACAGCTCGACCTGGACGGCGTGAACGCTCTCGGAGGGGCGGCCGTAGTGCTGCGTCGTGAACCCGCCCGCGTACGGGTCGTCGTGCCGGACGGTCCAGCCCTGGCCCCTGGCGAGTGACTCGACGGTGTCGATGAAGCGTGGCGCAGCGCTCTTCCTGCCGCGCGTGCCCGGGACGACGTCTGCGCGGCGCTCGGAGGGGTCCGCGGCCCGACCGGCCGGACGCGGGGTCCGGTCGACGCTCGGCATCGAGTGCGCTGCCAGGACGATCGCTACGCCGAACCGGGCCCGCTTGCGCTCGATGATCGACGCCAGCTCGCGGTGGTACGGGCGCCATACCAGGTCGAGGCGTTCCTCGAGCTCGACCCGGGTCAGCCGCCGCCCCAGGGCGGGCTCGCCGTCGCTGGTCGTCCGCCACACCAGGCCGTGCTGCATGCGCAGGTCCGCCCGGCCACCCTCGACGACGTCACCGTCGACGTCACCCTCGGACCGGTTGACGTCGATGACGTAGCGCGACGCGCGCGCCACGAGCACCGTGGCTCCCTCGGCCGGAGCGTCCTGGTAGAGGGCGTCGACGTACAGGTCGGCGTCGCGCGCGATGGCGCGGGCAGGGGCGGTGAGCGGCTCGAGGAACGGAGCGGCCATCTCGAGCCCCGCGTGCGGCACCTCCACGATGAGCGGGGTCTCCGGGCCTGTCGGGTCGATCCGCTCGAACGGCGGGCGCATGCCCGGCGCAAGCTAGCACACAGGCGCGAGCGCGAGCGACGTGCGGTCGTGCTATGTGCACGACCGCCTCACGCCCGGGGGTGGGACTTCGCGTGCGCCGCGCGCAGGTGGTCCTGGGCCACGCGCGTGTAGATCTCGGTCGTCCCGAGGTCGGCGTGGCCCAGCATCGCCTGCACGGCGCGCAGGTCGGCGCCGCCTCGCAGCAGGTGCGTGGCAAAGGAGTGCCGCAGCTTGTGGGGGGAGGGGAGCGGAGCGATGCCCGCCGTCACCGCGCACCGCCGCACGATCTTCCAGAGCCCCTGGCGGCTGAAATGCCCGCCGCGCGGGGAGACGAAGAGGGCCGTCTCGCCGGGACGCGCGCGCCGGGCTCGCGCGCCCTTCACGTAGCGCTCGGCGTGGTCCATCGCAACCTCGCCGACGGGCACGAGGCGGCGCTTCCCGCCCTTGCCGAGCGCCGCCACCAGCCCCCGCTGCAGGTCCAGGTCGGCGACCCGCAGCGCGCAGAGCTCGCTCACGCGCAGCCCCGACGCGTACATCAGGTGCAGCATCGCCGCGTGCGACGCTCCGGCGTCGGTGGTGACGTCGGGCGCGGCGAGCAGGCGCTCGACCTCTTCGAACGAGAGCACGCGGGGGAGCTTGCGCGTCAGTCTCGGTCTATCGACCAGCGTCGTCGGGTCCTCGGGGATGGCGCGCTCGCGCACGAGAAAGCGAAAGAAGCCGCGGAGGGCCGAGAGCTGTCGCGCCCCCGAGCGCGCCCCGAAGCCGCGCCGGACGTTGGCGACCATCAGCGACGCGATGGCCTCGGGCCCGACGCCGCCCGGGTCGGCCTCGCCCCCCACCCCCGCGGCCAGCGCGTTCAGGTCCCGCGCGTAAGCCTCGAGGGTGTTTCGCGCGAGCGCGCGCTCCACGCGGAGGTGATCGAGATACGCGTCGATCCAGCCCTGGAGGTCCACGGGAGGACGAGCCTACGGCTGGCGGGCGTCCGGCGCTAAGTTTCCGGTCACCGACGTGCTTGGCAGCGAGGACCGGGCGAGCAGGCTCACGCCTCGCGCGCGCGCGTCGCCTCGCGCCTCCAGCGCTCGAGCCTTTCCCACGCCGCGCCCTCATCGAGGGCGCGACGGGCCCGCGCCGCGCATTCCCGGGGGCGTTCCCCCGTGGCGACGACCAGCGCCGCGGCTGCGTTCAGCACGACGGCCTCGCGAGCGGGGTGTGCTTCTCCCTTCAGGATGGCGGAGAGCACTCCAGCGTTCGCGGCTGCGTCCCCCCCCTTGAGGACCGAAGGAGCGATCCGCGCGATCCCGAAGTCCTCCGGCGTGACGAGCCGCTCGCTCACCGCACCGCCGGCGGAGAGCTCGCTGACCCGGGTCGGCGCGCAGGGGCTGACCTCGTCCAGCCCGTCTTCGCTGCGCACGACCCACGCGGCCTTCGAGCCTAGGCCGCCCAGCGCGCGAGCCGCCACCGGACGGAGCGCGTCTTCGTAGACGCCGAGCAGCTGGTGGGTGGCGCGCGCCGGGTTGGCCAGGGGGCCGAGGGCGTTGAAGATCGTCCTCGTCCCGAGCTCGCGCCTCGCCTGCGCGGCGTGCTTGAGGGCCGGGTGGTGGGCCTGGGCGAACAGGAACGTGATGCCCGCGGCGCGCAGGACGTCGGCCTGGCGCGCCGGCGGCACGTCGAGGGGGATGCCGAGCGCCTCGAACACGTCGGCGCTGCCGCACCGGCTCGAGACCGAGCGGTTGCCGTGCTTCGCCACGGGAAGACCGCAGGCGGCGACGACGATGGCCGCCCCGCTCGACAGGTTCAGAGTCTGCGCGCCGTCGCCCCCCGTGCCGCAGGTGTCGACGACGAGCGGCAGGCCGTGCTCGACCACCGTCATCGCGGCGCGCATCGCCCCGGCGGCCGCGACGATCGTCTCGGCGCTCTCACCGGTCATCCGCAGGGCGACTGCGAAGGCGCCGACCTGCACCGAGGTCCAGCTGCCCGAGAGGATTGCGTCGAACGCGGCGCGCACGTCGCCGGCGCCGAGGGGCTCTCGAGCCATCAGCCGACCGAGGACCTTCGAGAACTCAGCGCTCACCCGGCACTCCCCTTCCTTCGTTCGACCGACTTCAGCCAGTTGGAGACGACGTGCTTGCCCTCGGTGGTCAGCACGCTCTCCGGGTGAAACTGGACCCCTTCGACCGCGTGCTCCCTGTGGCGCAGGCCCATGACCTCGCCTTCGGCCGTCCACGCGCTCACCTCGAGACACGCAGGAAGCGAGGCTCGCTCGACCAGGAGCGAGTGGTAGCGCGTCGCCTCGAAGGGCGAGGCGATGCCCTCGAAGAGCCCCCGCCCGTCGTGAAGGATCGGCGACGTCTTGCCGTGCATGAGCCGCCCGGCGCGGACGACGCGCCCCCCGTAGGCCTGGCCGATGGCCTGGTGACCCAGGCAAACGCCCAGGATGGATAGGACGCCGCCGAGCTCGTGGACCACCGCGAGGGAAACGCCCGCCTCGTTGGGCGTACAAGGCCCCGGTGAGATGAGCACGGCGTCTGGCGAGCGCGACCGGATTCCCGCGACGTCGATGGCGTCGTTCTTGTACACCTCGACCTGGGCGCCCAGCTCGCCCAGGTACTGGACAAGGTTGAACGTGAACGAGTCGTAGTTGTCGACGACCAGGACACGGAGAATGCGCTTGTCCATGGCTGACACGGCCGGCACGGGCCAGAGCATGCTGACGGGAGGGGCACCGGTCAACGCCGGCAGCGGCGGCCCAGGAGCAATTGCGTCTCGGGCGCGTAGCCGCGTTGACACGCGAGCGCTCGGGCACGTAAGTTTTCGCGAACGCGCGATGGCGGAAGACAGAAAACCCAAGATTGATCTGAAGTCCCGTCTGCAGAAGATGGGGGGCCCGGCGGCGACGCCCGGGCCGGTCGCGCCGCCCGGCATGGGAAGCGTGCCGGCTCCGGCCATGACGCCGCCCCCCGGTGGCGTCCGCGGCGGTCCCGGGCTGACGCCCGTCCCCCCGCCGCCGTCCGCGCCGCCGGGGATGCCCCGCGCGCCCGCGATGCAGCATGCTGCTCCACCGGGCATGATGCACCCGGGGCATGCGGCCTCGCCCATGGCGCCCGCGATGATGCCGGCGGCGCAGGCGCGTCAGGCCCTGCCGCAGGCCCAGGTCATCGAGGTCGACGAGGGGGCCGTCCAGCAGGCCCGCAGCGGGGGCTTCAAGAAAGGCCTCATCGCAGGCATCGTGGTGGCGGCGGGCCTGGCCGCGCTGGGGTGGGTCGGCGGCATCGCCAAGGCGAACGCGGACGCCCATTCCAAGGGCGTGAGCGACGCCCATGACCTGTCCGGCGACCTCGGCAAGGCCAAGGAGTCGCTCGGCCAGCTCGCGCAGAAGCTCCAGGACGGCCAGAAGACCCTCGGCGACCGCAAGTTCCCCTCGGATCTCGCGCAGCAGCTGGCCGGCTTGAACGTCGATTTCGGCGGCGACAAGCTGTTCGGCCGCCGCTTCAGCGGCGTGCCCGCGGACACGACGCGCCAGCTTTTCGATTTCATCACGCGCGTCCAGACCCTCAACGACAAGAAGGATCTGGTCATCGCGCTGCTCAACAAGCTGCAGAAGCCGCTCACCGAAGAGCTGAGCCGCCCCGCCGGCGTCCCCTTGATCTCTTACGTCGTCGTGGTCGACAAGGACACCTACGGCCCGGGCAGCGGCGCTTTCCTCGCTCCGCTGACGGCGCCGGTCTCTGCAGAGGGTCTCGCGGGAGACCTGACGTTCATCAATCCTCGCAGCTCCGGGAACGTCAAGCTCCCTCGGCTACAGAACGAAAAGATCCCGAAGGATGGCGCGGCGATCGCCGTCATTCCTAGCAGCTTCGACAAGGTCTGTCCGAGCCTCACTCGCGGCCAGATCGGCCAGCTCGGCTCGTCGATGAACTCCCTCTTGCAGGACATCAACGGGCAGAAGGCGGCCGAAGGCGGCGACGCCGTGACGGAGACCAAGCCCGGCCTGGCGGACACTGCCGGCACGCTGGCCGATCAGCTCGGCAAGGTGAACTGAGGCCCTCAGGGGCCGGGAGCCCGGCCCCACGCGAGGTCGCTCGACCCTTCGCGCCCCCCGCCGACGTCGACGTAACCGCGGGCCACGAGGGCGGAGCACCGGACGGGGCGCGCCACCGGCTCCCCGCGTCTGCCGAGCAGACGGCGCCACAGCCCACCCGTCGCTGCCGCCGTCCCGAGGACGACGACCTGGGTACCGGCGGGGAGCGCAGCCGCCGCCGGGATCTGCTCCGCGACGGCCGCCAAGTCCTCGAGGTCGGCGCCGCTGGCGTCGAGCAACACGGCGACGGCGGCACCGTCAGGGCTCCATCCGGGAAGACCGAACGGCGGCCGGGGCGGTCGAATCGCCGAGGTGCTCCGGGTGTGCAGGCGCAACGACTCCGGCCTGGGCCCCATCATGGCACGCTCGGAGGGGGCAGGGGACGCTCGGGGACGATCTCGACCTTGACCACGCGCTTCTCGTCCGCCTCGCGCACGATGAGCTTTATGCCGCCGACCTGCAGCGTGGCGCCCACCTTGGGCACGTGCCCGGCGCGGCTCACGATGAGCCCCCCGATCGACTCGAACTCGCCGTCGTCCGGCAGTGGCTTGCCCAGGGCCTGCGCGAGGTCGGCCAGCGAGACCGACGCGTCGGCCACGAACCGCCCGTCGCCCACCGTCTGGATGGGGGCCTCGACGTCGTCCTCGTCGCGAATGTCCCCGATGATCTCCTCGATGATGTCCTCGAGCGTGATGAGCCCCGCCGTCCCTCCGAACTCGTCGCTCACGATGGCCATGTGAAGCCGGCGCGAGCGCATGTCCTGGAGGATCTTGGCGATCGACTCGTTCTCGCTGAAGAAGAGGACGGGCGCGCGCGTGAGCTCGGAGAGCTTGGTCGTCCCGAGCGCGCCGTCGCGCACGACTGCGAAGAGGTCCTTCGCGTAGAGAAGCCCCACGACGTTGTCGAGGTTCTCGCGATAGACCGGGTAACGGGAGTGCTTCTCGGACGCGACGAGCGCGATCACCTCGGCGAGCGCGGCGCCTATCTCGATCCCCAGGATGTGCCTGCGCGGGACCATGACCTCCCGGGCGGTCAGGTCCTTGAAGTCGAGCACCTTCCGGATCATCTCCGCGGGCTCGTTGGCGATGGCGCCGGCCTTCTCTCCCTCCCGCACCGCCCACTCGACCTCGTTCTCGGTCGTCCGGGCATCGACTGTGTGCGACTTCGGGACGCGACGGCCCACGGCGCGGCCCACCACGGCCAGCGGGTCGGCCAGGGGAGCGAGGACCCACTCCAGGGGGCGGAGGAACACCAGGGCCAGGGCCCCGGCGCGCTCGGGCAAGCGGCGGGCGAGCGTCCCCACGATCTCGGCGAACGTCCCGTACGTCAGCACGGCGCCGAGAATCGCGACCGGCAGCGCGACCCGGGCATGATCCAGGGCACGGGCAGCGTCCGCGAAGAGCACCGCGCTGACGCTCAGAGCGACCACTCGCCCTACCAGCCAGCGCGAGAGGACCCTGGTCGGATCACGCGTGAACCGGCGGAACGCGGTGCCCATGGAGCCGCCGTCTGCACTCAGGGCCTGCAACCGCCCCTCGGGGATCTCGCTCAGGGCCGCGTCGCCGGCCGCAAATAGCGACCCGACCGCTGTCGTGACGAGCGCCGCCGCGATTAGCCCTGCCGGACCGGTAGTCACCTGGGTCAAGTCGATCTCGGCGCGCCTGACGGGCCCATGGCGGCGTCCCCACGGGAAGCTAGCCCAGGGGCCTTCAAGATCAAGGACCAAGGGCCAATGCGCACGCCGACGCAACGTTTCGCGAGGCGCGGCCGATGGTGGAACATGAGCTCGCACCCCGTCCACCTCGGCGGCACAACCCGTTCGTCCGCGACCATCGGCCACGCGGGCGTCCCGCCGACACGCGCGCACCGGCCCGAGGCGGCTGCGTTCGCGCCGCTGCTTCACAGGGCGGCCCCCCGCTCACCCGCGAGCGCGACCGGGGCCGGCAAGGCGCCTCCGCGCGGTCCCCGGGACGGATCGGTCGATGACACGAGCCGCCGGGGGCACCATGCCCCCGATGCGGCGCTACGCTCCGAGGCGCGGCAAGCCAGTCAGATTGCCCCTCCTCCACGGGTGCCCCCGACCCCGGTCCAGCCCGCGGCGGCAGCCACCGTCGGCGCCGAGGTGCGCGTCCGGGCATCCATCGAAGACCTGCTGCCGGCGCTCGTGCGCAAGGTGGCCTGGTGCGGAGACGCCCGCTCCGGCTCCGTCCTGCTGGAGCTCGGTGCCGGAGCACTCGCGGGGGCGAGGCTGCTGGTAACGGCCGAGGGCGGACGCGTCCACGTCCAGCTGAGCGCTCCGCCGGGGGTCGACCTGGCGGGCTGGCGGACGCGCATCACCGCCCGTCTCGCCGCCCGCGGGCTGGACGTGACCGGCGTCGACGTCGGGAGCGAATGATCGCGACTCTTCAGGCCTCCGCCAGCACCCGCATGATGTTCCCCCGCAGGATCTTGCCGATCGTTCTACGAGAGACGCCGGCCTCGAGCAGCGCGTCGGTCAGCAGAGGGAGGCCGCGAGGGTCGAACAGACCCCGCGCGGGCAGGATGAAGCCGTCCCAGTCGCTGCCGAGGGCAGGGGTGTCCTCACCCACGACGTCGATGATGTGAGCCAGGTGCTTGACCACGTGGTCCAGGTCGTCGCCGCCGATGTACCGCTTGTCGAAGATGACGCCCACGACCCCGCCCTCGTCGGCGACGGCGCGGAGCTGCGCGTCGTCGATGTTGCGCCAGTGCTCGAAGGCGCCGAGCACTCCCGTATGGCTGACGATGGGCGGCCGGGTCGCAGCCGAGCACGCGTCGAGAAACCCTCGCCGGTTGATGTGCGCGAGATCGACGAGGACGCCCGCCGCCTCGCAACGCCGCACGAGCTCGAACCCCCACGCCGTGAGCCCCTCGTCGTCGCGCCGTCCCAGGCCGTAAGCGGGATGGCCGGCCTCGTTGGCGTGGAAGTGCAGGAGCCCCAGGTACCGCACGCCACGTCGCGCGAAGACGTCCACCTGCTCGAGGTCCCCCTCCAGCGCGTGGGCCCCCTCGATCCCGAGCAGCGCAGCGACCGTGCCGTCGCGATGGCAGGCGTCGATCTCGGCTGCCGTGCGCACCAGGCGCAGGTCCCCGGGCCGGCGCTCGATCGCCCCGGCCAGGGCGTCGATCTGCTCGTGGACCGCCAGGCCCGGCCTCCCGACCCGACGCGCGATGGGCAGCGGGACGAGCCCGAAGAACTGGCCCGACATCCCCGCCTCGCGCATCCTCGGTACGTCGACGTGACCGCCGAACGCGGCGTGCCAGAGGGGTGGCTCGTGCGCGGCCGACAGGTCGTAGCCGACCCAGCGCGACCACATGAGCGTGTCCGCGTGCAGATCGACCGGAGGGTACTCCGCGTGGAGGGCCTGAGCCGAGTCCGAGCCGCGCATCGGGCGCCTGTTATGCCACGGGTCGCGCCGTTCAGCGACCTCACGGGCACCCGTGCTAGAGAAGGTCTCCGCTCATGCCGTCGCAGCCGCGCTCTCCGCCCGTGCTCGCCGACGACGTGCTCGACCTCGTCGGCGACACCCCCCTCATCGCGATCCGGACACCGGGACACGACGCCCCGCGCGCCTCCGTCTGGGGCAAGATGGAACAGGCGAACCCGGCGGGGTCGGTGAAGGACCGCATCAGCCTGGCGATGATCCGTGAGGCCGAGCGCTCCGGGAAGCTCGAGGCGGGTGGGGTCGTCATCGAGCCGACCAGCGGGAACACCGGGATCGGCCTCGCCCTGGTCTGCGCGGTCCGGGGGTACCGGTGCATCCTCACCATGCCGGAGAACATGAGCCTCGAACGACGTCAGCTCCTCGAGGCGTTCGGCGCCCAGGTGGTGCTCACGCCGGAAGCGGAGCAGATGAGCGGAGCCGTCGCGAAGGCTCGCGAGCTCGCCGCCGCCACCCCGGGGGCGTTCACCCCGCAGCAGTTCGACAATCCCGCGAACCCGCGCGTCCACGCCGAGACGACGGCTCGCGAGATCCTCGCGGCGATGCACGGCCTGACCATCGACGCCTTCGTCGCAGGGGTGGGGACCGGCGGCACAGTCAGCGGAGTCGGCCACGTCCTGAGGCAAGAGGTGCGTCCGGCGCCCCGCATCATCGCGGTCGAGCCGGATTCGTGCGCGACGATCTCCCGCGGGGAGCGAGGCCCGACGAAGATCCAGGGCCTCGCGGCGGGCTTCGTGCCGAAGAACTACCGGGCCGAAGTCATCGACGAGGTGAGGACCGTGACCGACGCCGACGCGTGGCGGACGAAGGTCGAGCTCGCGCGCCGCGAGGGGCTGCTCGTCGGCATCAGCGCCGGCGCGGCCGTTCACGCGGCGCTCGCGGTGGCGCGCGAGCTCGGGCCCGGGAAGAACGTCGTGACCGTACTCCCCGACACGGGCGAGCGGTACTTCAGCCTCGAAGAGTACTTCCCGGAGGCGGCGGGATGAACCGGGCGGACGCACGGGTCTTGATCGTGGGCGTGGGGGGGCTCGGCTGTCCCTCCGCGCTCACCCTCGCGCACGCCGGCGTGGGAGTACTCGGCCTGTGCGACGACGACGTCGTCGAGCTGGGCAACCTGCACAGGCAGATCCTCTTCGGCCAGGGGGACGTGGCCACGCCGAAGCTCGACGCGGCCGCGCGCGTTCTCCGCGACGCTGCTCCGTCCGTCTCGCTGCGTCTGCACCGCACGCGACTGCTGCCCGACAACGCCGTCAGCCTCGTGCGCGAGTACGACGTCGTCCTCGAGGGCAGTGACAACTTTGCCACCAAATTCCTCGCGGCCGACGCTTGCGCGATCGCCGGCGTCCCCGTGGTGCACGCCTCGGCGGTTGGATGGGTGGGAACGGCCATGGCCGTGGGCGCCCAGGGGAAGCCCTGCTACCGCTGCCTCTTCGAGGACGTCCCGGGAGATGGCGCCCCCGGCTGCGCGGACGCCGGAGTCGTGGGGCCCGTGGTCGGCGTGGTAGCGGCCGCGCAGGCCGACCTGGCGCTCGGACTGGTCGACTGCGCGCCCGTCGAAGGCCAGCTCGTGACGTTCGACGGGCGGCTCGACCAGCTGCGCCGCCGCCGCGTGCCTTCTCGCAGCGACTGCGCCCTGTGCGGTCAGGCCGCCCGGATTCGCCGTATCGAACCAGACGCGTACGCTTCACCCGCATCCGCGGGTTGACAGGAGGAGGACCAGGAGATGGATACGATCGTCCGCATTCCCACGCCGCTGCGAACGTTGACCGGCGGGGCCGACGAGGTCACCGTGACCGGAGGCACCGTGGCCGAGGTCATCGAGAGCCTCGAGCGAAAACACCCCGGCATGCGCGAGCGCCTGCTGGACGACAAGGGCATCCGTCGCTTCGTGAACATCTACGTGGGCGAGGAGGACGTTCGCTTCCTCGACGGGCTGAAGACCACGCTCAAGCCGGGTGACCAGATCAGCATCGTGCCGGCGATCGCGGGAGGCTGAGCCCAGGCGATGGACCGGCATGCTCGCCAGATGAAGGTGGCCGGGATCGGACCGGCCGGGCAGGCGCGGCTCGCGGGCGCGTCGGTGGAGGTGCGCCTTCGAGGGCTGGCGGCCGACGTGGCCACCCGTTACCTGGCCGGAGCCGGAGTGGGCCGTCTTCTCGTACCGGAGGAGAGGCTGGCGGCGACCGCCCGCTCGATCGATCCGCTCGTCCGCGCAGAGCTGGGGAGCACGGCTGACGACGATCGAGCGGACGGGTACGACCTGCGTGACCCGTCCGCGCGCGCCGTGGCCCGCGGGGCCCGCGCCGCCCTGCTTGCCCTGAGCGCCAGCGTCCGGGGGCCCGCGTGAAGCTCGCCCGGAGCCGTCGCCTCGAGTCTGTCCTCGACGCGGTGGGAAATACGCCGCTCGTGCGCCTCCGGAAGCTGGCCACCCACGTGCCGGACGTCGAGGTCTGGCTGAAGCTCGAGTTCGCGAATCCGGGCGGGAGCGTGAAGGACCGCCCGGCGCTCCGCATGATGCAGGACGCCCTCGCCGACGGCAGGCTCACGCGAGACAGAACGCTCATCGACGCGACGAGCGGGAACACCGGCGTGGCCTACTCGCTGTTCGGCGCGGCGCTGGGGCTCCGGGTGCGCCTCGTGATGCCGTCGAACGTCAGCAAGGCCCGCAAGGACATCTCCCTCAGCTTCGGGACCGAGATCGTCTACAGCGACCCGATGGAGGGGTCCGACGGCGCGATCCGGGTGGCGCGCGAGATCGTCGCGACGGACCCGGACCGCTACTTCTATCCGGACCAGTACTCCAACCCGTCGAACTGGCGGGCCCATTACGACGGGACCGGCCGGGAGATCCTCGACGCCCTCGGCGGCCGCCTCACCCACTTCGTGGCAGGGCTCGGCACGACGGGGACGATGATGGGCTGCACCAGGCGAATCAAGGAGCACTCGCGGCCGGTCGAGTGCGTCGCGGTGGAGCCTTCCGAGGCCCTGCACGGCCTGGAGGGGCTCAAGCACATGGCCAGCAGCCTGGTGCCCGCGATCTACGACCCCCGGGTCCCCGACCGGATCCTCCCGGTCGCCACCGAGGACGGCTGGGACATGGCCGACCGCCTCGCGCGAGAAGAAGGGCTCCACGTGGGACACTCGTCCGGCGCCAACGTCTTCGGCGCACTTCAGATCGCGCAGGAGGCCCAGCGGACCGGGCGCGGCGGCTGCATCGTCGCGATCGCGTGCGACCGCGGCGATCGGTACTTCGCGCCAGCGCGGTGGGAGCGTCGGTACGAGTGGTGAAGTGGTGAGAGGATGATCCGATGCGCGACGTCGAGAAGCACCCGTGGGCCGAGGGGAACCTGATCGTACTGAGCGAGGTCATCGCGCAGGTCGACGACGAGGCGCGCCGGGCCTACGCGAAGGACGAGGAGAGCTGCGGCTTCTTGATCGGACCCGCGGCCGACGCGCGTCTCGTCGACGGCGTGGTGCCGATGGTCAACCGGGCCAACGCGCTGCACCGCCTCGATTCCGAGCAGTACCCTCGAACGGGACGCACGTACTTCGACATCGACTCGATGAAGTTCGAGAAGTCGATAACGCAGAGCGAAGCCCAGGGTCGCCCGGTCAAGGTGCTCTACCATTCCCACCTCGACGCCGGCGCGTACTTCTCTCCGACGGACGCCGAGGTCGCGAAGATGGGTCAGGGAGAGCCCCCGTGGGACCTGGCCTATCTGGTGACCAGCGTCCGGCAGGGGCAGGTCGACGCGCGCAAGCTGTTCGTCTGGGATCCCGGCACGAAGTCGTTCGTCGAGAGTCCGCTCGAGGTCCGAGAGGTCCGCTGACAATGACCCTCCGGCGCCGACGGTGGGGGTGGGCGGCGGCGGTCGCGGCGACGGCCCTCGCGCACGGCGGAGACGCGCAGAGCGACACGCGGGTGAGCGACGCAATCGAGCGGGTCGCCCAGGAATGGCGCCGCGCAGGCGCCGCCGTCGCGGTCGACAAGAGCCGCTTCTTGCACGACGGGGCGACGATCGTCGTCGTCCTCCCGGACCTTCCGCCCGGAGAGTGCACGTCCGTCGCCTTGCTCGGGGCGCGCGGCCTCGGCTTCCACGCGCGCCCCGCTGGCGACGACGAGGACGACACGAGCCATAGGGTCCCCAGCGAGGCCGGAGCCCTGGCGATGGAGCCGTGTGGGGCCACGTTCCCGCGCCGCCTGCTCGTCACGAGCGACTCTGGACGCGGCGTCCTCGAGGCGGTCGTGGCGCGGTCGACGAGGCCTCTGACGCCCCTGCGCGACATCCTGCCCGAGCGGAGCGGTGGTGCGCCCGTCCCGGCCGCCGAGCCCGGAGCGCTCCCCGCGCTCCCATCGCCCGACAGGCGCGCGCAGATCGCGGAGGAGCGGGCGCTGCGCGAGGGCGCGGTGAGCGCGACGCGGACCACGTGGCAGTCCGGTGCAGACGGCACCGGCGCCGGCCAGGACCAGCTGCAGTCCGGGTGCCACGCCCTCGAGCTGTTCGCGCTCGATCCGCGGGCGTCGCGCCCCTCGCGGCGCAAGCTCGATCTGGACGCAGAGATGCGCGACCTCGACGGCGACCGCCTGCTGGCGCGCGACCGCACCGACGCGCCGGACGCTCGGCTGGTCGTGTGCGTCGGCGAGCTCACCCGGATCGCCGTCGCGTTCGCCGGGGCGCCGCCGGCCTCCCCGGTGCTCGTCTCTCACGTGTGGTGGCCGCTACCCGAGCACCTCCCCGGCGTCTGGGGCGCCGACGCGCGCGCCGCGATGGCCCAGGTCCTCCTGGCGCGACATGTCTCCTCTCTGGCACGCGATCCCGTCGTGATCGCACAGGGAGGGTCCGGAACCACGCCCGTCCCGCTCGCGGTCGAGCCGGGCGGCTGTTACCTGGCCCTGGCGGCGATGGTGCAAGGCGTGGCCCGCACGGTGGGGCTGCGCGTTCATGTGGGGGCGTGGACCGCGTTCGACGACCGCGGAGTCGACGGCGACGGCGCGATGGTCGCGTTCTGCGCGGGCGGTCGCGACACGGCGCTCGCCGAGATCGAAGCCCACGGGACCCCGCTCGTCGGCTGGGGCCTGGCCCTCTACCACCTGCAGTCGGGCATCTGGGAGGTCCCGCGGTGAGAGGCCTCGTCTCCGGTGTCGTGTGCGCGCTGGCGCTCGCGGGGTGCGCGTGGGCCGGACGCGGCGCACAGCAACCGCCCGGGCCCCTCGCGCCGCTGCCAGCCCCGACGATCGTCGCGGGCGGGCTCGACGCGCGCGCGTTGCTCGCCGACCTGCCCGCCCGCGCTCTCCGCCTCGGGGCGGGCGCCCCGTCGGTCGTCGCCTCCGGCGCGGCGGTCGACAACGAATGGGTCGGCGCCTTCGTGGAGGTGCCGCGGGACGACTGCGTCCTCGCCTACGCGCGCGGGGCGTCATCCATCGAAGACATCGACGTGGCGGTCTACGCGGAAGACGGGACGGCCCTCGCGGTCGACGAAGGGCGCGACGTGCACCCGACGGTGCTCCTCTGTCCGCCGCACCCGGACCGCGTCTACGTTGCGGCGCATGTCGTCGAAGGGGAGGGGCTGGTCGCGGTCGGCGCCCAGATCGTGCCCAGGGGCCGGGAGGTCATCGTGGCGCGCGCGCTCGGCGCGCGGGCGGCGATGGCCCAGGGCCCGAGGCCGGCCGACGCCTGGCCGGGGCTCGACGACGTCGTGCGCACGCATCGAGTGACTCTCGGGGGCACGTGGGAGGAGCTCAAACGAGTGGCCCTGTCGGTCGACGTCCGCGTCGCGACGTACCTTTCGCTGCCGATCGTGGCAGACCAGTGCGTCGACGCCCTCGTCGTCCCCGACGACGACGTTGCCTTGCTCGACGTCGAGGCGCTGGACGCCGAAGGTCGCGTCGTCGCCCGGGCGGACGAGGGGCTGGGTCCCCACACGCTGACGCTCTGCTCGCCGGTCTCGATGGAGGGGACGCTGTCGGTACGCCCCCACCTGGGGCGGGGCCTGGCGGCCGTCGTGCTGGCGCGCGCTCCCGGGGACGTCGCGCGCGACCTGTCCGCCCGACCCGAGGTCGCCTGGATCGCGACACCCCAGCCGCTCTCGCGGGCGGCGCAGGAGCGCGACGCCCTCCTCTCGAGAAACGGCTACGACGGGCCCGCGCTCAAGTCGACCGGGACGCTCGCCATCGGCCGGCGAGTGAGCGTGTCGATGGACCTCCAGGCGACGGCCGGAACGTGCTCGCGGATCGACGTCGTCGCCGGCGCTCCCCTGGCACTGGTGGGAGCTCGCCTCCTGGACGACGCGGGCTCGCTGCTCGCGTCCGGGGAGGCGTCGACGTCGGTCGCGCTGTTCGCGTGCGCGCACGGGCCGGGGAGGCTCGAGCTGGAGACGCGCGGTCGGCCGGGACCGTTCGCCGTGACGGTCCGCCCGGAGCGCTGGCGAGACGCCGCGTTCGGCGCGCACCCGCTGGCGGCCTCGCGAATGCTGGCGCGCGCCGCCGACGGGCCGACCATGCTGCTGTCGGGCAAGCCCGGCGCGGTCCGCGAGCTCTCCCTTGACCCGATCCGGACGCTCGCCTGGGTCGAGAGCGTCCCGGCCGGCAAGTGCGTACGCGCGACCGTCGGCGCGGAGGGGCCGGGGGGGGGCGTCGAGCTTCGCGCCTTCGACGTGGACGACGCCGAGATCGATCGCTCGGAGGCCGCCCACGCTGCGAGCGTACGGGCGTGCTCCCCGGCGGACGCGGCGCACAGCTTCCGGTTCGAGGTCCGGTCGTCGGCGGGCCACATGGACGCCGTGCTCGGCATTCGGACGTCAGGCCGGGACTGAGGGGTCGCTCACGGCCGGGCGAGCCGGGCGACGAACGCGTCGGCTCGCGACACCTCGACGTCGCCGACGCACAGCGTACCTCCACGACTCGGAACGAACACGACGCGGCAGCGCCCGCGCACGCCCGGCGCCAGGCTCGAGAGCGCGAAGTCGAGTCCCACACCGACCGCCACGACGGCGAGCCCCCACGCGGCCAGCGTGGGAGAGGCGGCCCGCAAGCCGTCGACCAGCGACGAGACACCCACGTAGCTGCCCACCGCGAGGGCCAGCAGGCCGGCATAGAAGGCGAACCGGGGGTAGCGAACCTCGCGAACCACCCGTACGAGCGCGGCGCGCGGGACGACCACGTCGCGCTCGCGCAGGGTGCGTCCCAGCAGCTCCACGCGCCACTTCAACCGTACCCCGCCGTCCTCGGACATCGCGATCTCCGCGGGCTTCTTGAGCGCCAGGACGATCCGGCCGAGCAGGCGCGCCCCCCGAAGAACGAACAGCAGCCCGGTGAGGGCCATGAGGGCGGTCGTCAGGGGGCTGCGAGGGACGGGGGCGAGCTCGCCGACGAGGAGCGCCGGCGCTTCACTGCCGCGCGTCCGGAGAGCGAGCACCAGCTTCGGGTCGCGCAGCCCCGCGGCCAGCGCCGACACCTGTCGCCGCGCGGCCCCCGCCCGCGAGGACGACAGGGCGACCGCCGCGAGGAGCGCCTCGCCCCGGCCGAGGGCGGGAAGCGTCCCGCCGTCGATGCGCCTGACCCGATCGGCAATCGCCACCCACAGGTCGGCCGCCTCGTCGCCCAGCGCGCGGTCCAGCAGCCCGGTCGCGTCGAATGGCGTGTGGGTCGCGAGCCATAGTAGCTCGGTCGCTGCGCGCTCCCGGTCGTCCTTGTCCTTCGGTGGGCTCAGCGCGAGCGAGTGAGCTGCCAGGGCGCAGGCGAGCGCGCGCTCCGCGTCGTCCTCGGGCCCCCGGCCTAGCACGTCGAGCGCGTTTCCGAACTCGGTCGCCGCGGCCTCCCGCGTCAGCTCGACCTCCGCCGCGAGCCGCTCGATCTCCTCGGGCCGACGCTCCCCGCGGCGGCTCTCCGCGGCGACCGACATGACCTTGCGCGCGATGGCCGCGAGATCGGGCGCGCGGGGATGGCGTGACAGCGCGTCGTAAGCGCCTTCTTCCCCGGCGCTGCCCTCCGTCGGGCGCTCTGCGTCAGCCATGCGAAGCGGGCAGGAACAGGCTGCCTCCGTAGTTCACCAGTCGCGCGAAGGCCGCGATGCGCCCGGCCAGATCCGAGCGATCGATGGCGAGGAGCCGGGAGGGGCCGATGCCCTCGACGCAGAAGCTCCCGAGAGCCGCCGCGAAGAACATGCTCTGCCTCAGCGCGATCGGAGAAGCCTCGCCGTGCGACGCCAGGTACCCCATCAGGCCGCCGGCGAAGGAGTCGCCGGCCCCCGTCGGGTCGTGGACGTCCTCGAGCGGGTAGGCAGGCACGAAAAACGCGCCCTCCTCGTCGAAGAGCAATGCGCCGAACTCGCCCCGCTTGATCACGAGGCTCTTGGGGCCGCGCTTGCGGATGTCGGCCGCGGCGCGCACCAGATTGTGGATGCCCGAGAGCTGGCGTGCCTCCTCGTCGTTGATGATCAACAGATCGATCTTCGCCAGCATCTTCGCCAGGCTCGCCGGCTCGCGCTCGATCCAGAAGTTCATGGTGTCGGCCGCCACGAGCTTCGGTCCTCGCATCTGACCGACGACCCGCACCTGGAGCTCGGGGTGGATGTTCCCGAGCAGGACGAACGGAGTGGAGCAGTGCTCCTCCCGGACCTTGGGCGCGAAGTCTGCGAACACGTTGAGCTGGGTGTCGATGGTCGTGCGGCTCGCCAGGTCGCTCGAGTAGCGGCCGTGCCACCGGAACGTCCGGCCCGCGGCGCGCTCGACCCCGGAGGTGTCGATCCCGCGCCCTCGGAGGTCGCCCAGGATCTCCTCGGGGAAGTCCGTGCCGACCACCCCGACGACCCTGACGTTGCCGCGCGCCAGCAGCGAGGCCGCCAGCGCTGCGTACGTGGCCGCGCCCCCCAGCACGTTGCGGTGCTCGCCCGACGGCATGTCCAGGTCGTCGAAGGCAATCGACCCCACGATGATGAGCTGTTCAGACTTACGAGCCACGGGATGCCTCTCCTCAGTGAATGTACTTGCCCACGAGCCAGTCGAGTCGCATCAGCGTTGCCTGCGGAATGCGCTCACGCGCCGTCATGATGGCCGACGAGAGCGCGCCGGTCGCCCGGCTTGCAGCCGGGTCCGGAAGGTCGCCGGCGAGGGCGACGACCGCGCGACGGGCCGCGGCGACGTTTCGACCCAGCACCGCGAGGACGGTCTCGGCGGTCACGTCTTCCTCCGTCTCGTGCCAGCAGTCGTAGTCCGTGGCGAGGGCGAGCAGCGCGTAGGGAAGCTCCGCCTCGCGCGCGAGCTTGGCCTCGGGCATGGCAGTCATCCCGATCACCGACGCGTTCCACGATCGATACAGGAGACTCTCGGCCCGGGTCGAGAACTGCGGGCCCTCGATGCAGACGTAAGTCCCTCCGCGATGCGTGCGGGAGCCGGTCGACTCCGCCGCCTTCGCCAGAGCGAGCCCGAGATCGGCGCACACGGGGTCGGCGAAGGCGACGTGAGCGACGATCCCGTCCTCGAAGAACGTCGAGGCTCGCCCCTTGGCGAGGTCGATGAACTGGTCGACCACCACGAAGTCGCCGGGCGCGATGTCTTCCCGCAAGGACCCGACCGCGCTGATGCTCACGAGGTGGGTCGCCCCGAGCAGCTTCAGCGCGCATACGTTCGCGCGGAAGTCGATCTGGTGCGGCGCGATGCGGTGCCCGCGACCGTGCCGCGGCAGGAAGAGCAGGGTGGCGTCTCCCAGGCGCCCGCGCACCACGACGTCGCTCGGAGGGCCGAACGGCGTATCGACCGTCACCTCTTCCACGGCGGACAGCCCGTCGATCTCGTACAGCCCGCTTCCGCCGACCACGGCGAGGACTCGTTGGTTGCTCATGGTCGACTCCTAGGTCAGGCGGCCAATCCGGAGCAGGGCCTCCGCGAGGGGAGCGCGACGCTGCCTGCGCGCTCGCTCCGCCACCACGATGGACCGCAGCTCGTCGAACGCCGAGTCGAGGTTGGAGTTCACGATCAGGTAGTCGAAGAGCGCATAGTGCTCGATCTCGCCCTGCGCCACGGCGAAGCGCCGCTGCACGGCGTCCTCGGTCTCGCTCGCCCGGCCCCGCAGGCGCCGCTCCAGCTCCTGCATCGACGGGGGCAGGATGAACATGGCGACGACGTCGGCGACCTTCGATTTGATCTGACGCGCGCCCTGGTAGTCGATGTCGAAGATCATTCCCCCGCACCCCGGCACGGCCCGGGCACGCTCGATCTCGGCGACGGACGTGCCGTAGAGGTTGTCGTGAACCTCGGCCCACTCCAGGAACGCTCCGGCCGCGACCAGCTCCAGAAAGCGCGCCCGGTCGACGAAGTGATAGTCGCGTCCGTCGACCTCGCTGGCGCGGGGTGCGCGCGTCGTGTGAGACACGCTGAAGCGAAGCTCGGGGTACCGCTCGAGCAGCAACCGGGTAAGGGTGGTCTTCCCAGCGCCGCTCGGCGAGGACAGGACGATGAGAAGGAATTCTCCGTGAGAGCTCATTCGACGTTCTGAACCTGCTCGCGCATGCGCTCGATCTCCGCCTTCACCTCGACCACGGCGTGAGCGGTGGGCGCGTCGGGGCTCTTCGCGCCCACGGTGTTGGCCTCTCGCGCCATCTCCTGCAGCAAGAAGTCGAGCCGCCTGCCGACGGCTTCGTCGCTGCCGAGAAGAGCCGCCAGCTGCTCGCCGTGGCTCTCGAGCCGCGTGAGCTCCTCGCAGACGTCGCAGCGCTCGGCGAACATGGCGATTTCCTGCTCGAGCCGGGTGCGGTCGACGTCCGTCTCGACCACGGCGCGCAGGCGCTCGGCGCGCTCCTTCAGGCGCCTGCGGTGCGCCTCCAGGACGCTCGGGGCCCGCAGCTCGATCTCCCGCGCCAGCTGTCGCACGCGCTCCAGCCGCCTGAGGAGGTCGTCCCTCAGCGCGACGCCCTCTCGCGCGCGCATGCCGTCGAGCGAGCCGACCGCCGCGTCGAACGCCGCCCGGGTCGCGGCTCGAACGTGCTCGATCTCGCTCTCGCTCTCGACCGACGACACGAACAGGTCGGGCATGGCTCCGAGCAGCGAGAGGGGGACGTCGCTCCCGGGGGCAACCTCGTCGCGCAAATCGCACAGGGCGCGGTAAGCGGCGCGGGCGCGAGCGCGGTCGAGCACTGGGGCGCCCAGGCTCACCCCCTCGACGCGCATGGCCACTTCGTAGCGCCCCCGGGTGAGCTTCTCGCGCGCGACCTGCTCGACGAACCCCGCCAGCTCGCCGAGCTCGCGCGGGACGCGGACGCGGACGTCCAGGAACCGGTGGTTCACACCGCGGATCTCCACCCCGAGCTTGCCGCTCCCCAGGGGAACCTCGCCGAGGCCGAAACCCGTCATGCTGCGCATCGATCCTCTGACGCTACGCCGATTTTCCGCCCGGCTGAAGGACGCCATACCACGACGACGACCTCAGAGGCCCTTGCGACGCTTCACGAGCTCCAGCACGCGGGCGTACTCGACCTCCCACTCGCGCGACCCCTCCTTGACGTGCCGTAGCTGCGCGCGGACGTCCGCGTCCAGGGCCGAGTCCACGGTCATGTGCTTCTTGAGGATCGGCGCCATCTTGCGGCGCAGCGCGACGTCCTCGACGTACACCTCGTCGACGTGCGTCGAGTGCATCAGCATCTCGACCAGCTGATCGAGCACGTAGTCGAGCATGTCGTCGCCGACCTTGATCCCCTTCTCGTCGGCGACGAGCGCGCGCACGCGCTGAAAATCGGCCTGGGACTTCCCGGTGCGCTCGAGCACGTCCTTCGCCCGCTCGTTCACCTCGCGCTCGTCCGCCAGGTACTGGCCGAGGACGGCGGCGACGTCGGCCTCGACCTCATTCGGATGCTCGGCCTCGATGTCGTTGGAGGCGAGGAGCGCGCGAACGGTGTCGGTCGCGATCGCGGGGACTTTGCCGCTGTAGAGGCGCATGGTGGCGCCCCTTTTACTCCGTTACCTCTTCTTGCGCACGTCGCTTGGAGAGGCGGCGCGCATCTTCGTCGACGCGGGGTCGCCCCCCCCCAGCTGGAGCCTGCGGATGACGGCCCTCTTCTGCCGCTCCTTGTACTTCGCGTGCGAGGCCTCGCCGAGCTCGTTCTGCGTCTCGGTGTCACGGTCCACGATCTGGAATTCGCAGATGACGAAGATCACGCTGCCGAGCGGCGCGGCGACGGCGGGGGCGCGGTCCAGGATGCGCTTCGGCAGGCGCACCGGCATGTCCACCACGAAGTGGATGATGCGGTACGAGTTCGCCGAGAACTGGTTGTCGCTCGGCGTCCGATCGTCGTCCACGCCGCCGTGCACCTGCATCTGGCCGAGCAGCGGCTCGAGGGGCGTCGTCTCGACGTAGGACTTGAAGCCGAAGACCGAGTTGATGCTCTGCCCCGGCACGACGTAGTTGAACGGCAGGAGCTTCTTCGTCAGATACTGCAGCATCGGGAAGATGTCGTCCCGTGTGCGCGTCACGACCCGGAAGCGCAGCTTGTCGTAGATCTGGGCGGCGAGCGTCTCCTGCTTGGACAGGAGCTTGGTGATGAGCGAGTCCTTGTTCTTGCGGCCCCCGACGAACTCGGTGATGGGAAAGCCCCCCGCGAGCATCCCGCCGATGACCCGGTAGACCTTCTCCTCCACGATGTGAA
This sequence comes from Myxococcales bacterium, assembly GCA_003153495.1. GTDB lineage: Bacteria > Myxococcota_A > Polyangia > Polyangiales > Polyangiaceae > Palsa-1150. The sequence goes on along the minus strand of PLYU01000199.1, from coordinate 3,162 downwards.
ACACGTCCTGGTCGGACATCGGGAGGACGAAGAGCAGCTCGCGTCCGTCGAGGTGATGGATGATGTGCATGCATTTGAGGATGGTGCACGCGCACATCGCGCGGTGCCCGTGCCCGGCAGCCATCAAGAGCAGCTCCGGCACCGTGGCGCGCTCGACCGGACCCGGAATGGGGTAGTCGAACTGCCGCCGCAGGTACGCGACCGCCTCGGTCTTCACGTATTCCATCCGGACGCGGTCGGCCGGGTCGTCCAGGCGCAGCTCCTGGGAGAGCAGGAAGTCGCGCGCTTCATCCTCGCTCGTGAAGTCGAGGCGACGCCAGTCGATGACCGAATCGCCCCGGAGAATCAGCCGGATCGGCTCGAGGTCGGCGAGCGTGAACTCGTCGAGCCTCTTCAGTCGCTCGGCGTCGCTGGAGACCTCGTTCATTGGACCCGGCTCCCGGCTCGGGGAGGGGACGTTAGCTCGATACGCCGGTCAGGTCGCTTCGTGCCGGTCGGTCGACTCGCTGACGACGCTGGCAGCCGCGTTGCGAGCGGGATCGACGCTCGAGGGGCCCGTGTGGCGGCCCAGGGTGAGGGTGCCGATGAAGATCCAGAGGGTGACGCCCAGAACCGCGCAGTGACCGAGGAAGGCGCCCGAACAGCCGGCGGCGGCGATTGGGGCGATGGCCACGAGGTACCAGGGTGTCAGCTTCATGCGTGGGTCTCCGGAGGACATGGAGTCACCGACAACAGTCGCATGACCCCTCACATGTAAGCTAAGTTACGACACGCCACAACGCAGAGGCAACTTCTTACTGACCAGGTGGCAACGAGCGCAAGCGAAAGCCGACACGTACCTGGCCCTACTCACCGCTGCATCGCGCCGGCGCCGCGCTCCGGCCCGAGGGGGACGAGAGTCGACACATCGATGGAAGTCGCGCCCCCGCCGAGGCTCACGCGCCGACGGGCCGCGGCGCGGAGCTGCTTCGCGTGGATCTCGACCTCGACGTCGTAGTCGCCATTCGCCAGCCTGAGCTGATGGGTCAGGACGCGCGGCGCCATGCCGGGGACGTAGCGGAAGGTGACCGCGTGGAGCGGCGTTCCGTCCACGTCGGCCCAGCGGGCCTCGACCTCTGCGACCCGCGGCGCCGCGTCCCCGAGGACGTAGTGCACCGTCTGTTCGGTCGGCCAGCGGCGAGCGAGGCCCTGCCAGGCGACGAGGCCCCCCGCGACGAGCACCACCGGGAGCAGCCTCCGCGCGCCCGCGCGGTCCATCAGCTTCCCTGGAGCGACCGGATGCGCGCGACCAGACCCTGGAGAACGGCGGGCGGCAGATCGAACTTCGGCATCTTGTTCCTGCCGGCCCGGATCGTGGCCGCGATGTCGTCGTCGGTGGCCCTGGACTGCCACTCCTTGCGGGTCAGGTCCGGCGCCTTCACCATGGGCCCCATCTGCCCGTCGCCCCGGCCCATCGGTCCGTGGCAGCTGACGCACTGCTGGCGCCATGCCAGGTCGACGAGCTGAGCGGTGTCGTCGCCCCCCGCCCGCGCGGCGCCGCGCGCCTTGCGTGACTCCTCGGCCGCAGCCGCCTTGTCGTCGTCCACCGAGTGGTGGTCGACGGGCGTCCACGCCTTGAGCGAATCGGCCGACGGAGGCCGGTCGCAGGCGCCGAGAAGGGAGAAGGCGAACAGAAAGATCGGAAGATCAAGAAGGGTGTTCCTGATCTTCTGATCTTTCTGTTCGTTCATCTCAGTCTCCGATCGACGCTCTCGACCGCGGGGGCGGCAAGGTAATGCGCTGCGCGGGATAAGGCCATCTTGCCGGCCGACCCTCCCGGCGCTAGGGTTTCCGGTAGGCGTAGGATCGGTAGCGCGTGGAGGCCAGAGCCCCGCGACGCTCTTCCCGGTCCGGGCCCGAGGATCCATGTACGGAAGCGCAGCGGGCGGCGGCCGCCCCGTGTCGGCGAAGAAGATCACCGTCCCCGAGCTCCGCGCGCGCAAGGCGGGGGGCCCCCCCCTGGCGATGGTCACGGCGTACGACTACACCATGGCCCGTCTGGTGGACGAGGCCGGGGTCGACCTGATCCTCGTGGGTGACTCGCTCGGCATGGTCTTTCAGGGCCTGCCGAACACGCTCCCGGTGACGCTCGACGAGGTCTGCTACCACGGACGGGCGGTCGCCAGGGGAGTCGCCCGCGCCCATCTGGTCGGCGACATGCCGTTCATGAGCTACCAGGTGTCCCCCGCCCAGGCGGTGGAGAGCGCCGGGAAGCTGGTCAAGGAGGGCGCCTACGAGAGCGTCAAGCTCGAGGGCGGCCAGGAGGTCGCCGAGCACGTCCGGCGGATCGTGCGCGCCGGCGTCCCGGTCATGGGACATGTCGGTCTCCTGCCTCAGAGCGTGCACGCGCTCGGCGGGTTCAAGGTGCAAGGTCGGGGGGAGGACGCCGCGGCGAAGGTCGTCGCCGACGCGCTGGCTCTCGAAGAGGCCGGCGCCTACTCGATCGTCCTCGAGGCGCTCCCGCCGGACGTCGCCGCCCAGGTGACCCGCGCGGTGGGCGTCCCGACGATCGGCATCGGGGCGGGAGCGGGGTGCGACGGACAGGTGCTCGTGTGCACCGACCTCCTCGGCATGTCGCGAGGGCACGCGCCGAAGTTCGCCAAGCGCTACCTGGAAGGGGGCGACGCGATCGTCGACGCCGTCAGGCGCTACGTCGAAGAGGTGCGCGCCGGAGCGTTTCCGGCCGCGGAGCACGCCTACAAGCCCAACCGGGCGGCCGAGAGCGCACCGCCCCCGTCCGAGGCGGCGCCCGTCCTGCGTCACTAGACCGGTGTCTTTCGGCCGATCCCTGCGCGCTGGCGTCGTCGGCCGCGCTCGAAATACGCTGTGTATTCCTCCTGCGCGGCGTGGGTCGGGCGGGGCGCGATGGGGTGGTCTCGGTGCCCTCGCGCGCCGGGCGGGGTCGCGTTGCCGCTTGCGCGCAGCATCGAGCACGGTGTGCTTTGGGTGGAGCTGGATGCTGCGGCCTTGCTTGGACAGGGTGCACTGGGCTCGCAGAGGACATCCTTCGCACGCCAACCGCGCGAGAATCACCAGCCTCCGCCGCGCAGGAGGCTGGTGGATTTCGTTAGAAGGGATGAAAGGCCGTAAAACAGAGTGCGCCGTGACGTTGGGCAGCGAGTG
>PLYU01000327.1 GCA_003153495.1 Myxococcales bacterium | reverse complement strand
CTCTTTGCGAAAGTAGGGCTAGGCGTCTTTCGCGACGTGCACGGCGGTGACCTTGTACTCGGGCGTCTCCACGTGCGTGTCGCGGACCGATCCGGTGACGGCGTTGAGGTGACTGGCAGGGTCGTGGAACGTGGCGAACAGCTCGCCCGCGCGGAGCGTGTCGTCGACGTGCAGCGGCAGGACAGCGTCGCCGTGACGGCTGCGGACCCGGAGCCGGTCACCCTCGGAGAGGCCCAGGCGCGCCGCGTCCACCGGGTGCATGTCGAGGCGATCGGTAGGCCTGAGTAGCGCGTTCAGGGTGCGCATCGTCATCGTGCCCGCGTTGAACTGGTACAGCGAGCGCCCGGTGTTCAGGACGAACGGGTAGTCGGCCGACGTCCTCTCGGGGGTCGGCGTGTGCTCGATGCGGCGAAGCACGGCGCGCGGCCCTGCGGCGAACGCGTCCGCGTGCAGCGACGCCGTCCCCGGGTGGTCCTCGGCGGGGCACGGCCACTGCAGGCCGGCCTGCTCGAGGCGGGCGTAGGTGATGCCGCGGCCGGCGGGCCATACCTGGCGAATCTCCTCCCAGATTCCCTCGGCCGAGCGGAACGCGAACCGACCGGCGTGTCCCATCGCTCCGGCCACGTCGCAGAGCGGCTCCCAGTCGGGCCGCGCCAGGGCCGGGGGCTCGACGACCTTGCGGACCCGCTGCACGCGCCGCTCGGCGTTCATGAACGTCCCGTCCTTCTCGAACGAGCAAGCCGACGGGAGGACGACGTGGGCGAGCTCGCGCGCGGTCTCGTTCCAGAAGATGTCCTGCACGACGACGAGCTCGAGCTTCTCGAGGGCGGCGCGGGTGACGGCCGTATTGGGGCTGGAGAGCAGCACGTCGTATCCCATGACCCAGAGCGCCTTGAACCGCCCCTCGCCCGCGGCGTCCATCATCGACATGAGCCGCAGGCCACGCTCTCTCGGGACCGGCGCGCCCCAGATCCGCTCGAACAGAGGAGCCGCGTCCTCGATGTGCGCGAGGCCCGTCAGCCCCGAGGGCTCGCAGCCCATGTGCGCCGCGCCCTGCACGTTGTTCTGGCCCCGGAGCGGGTTCACGCCCGTCCCCGGCCGGCCGACGTTGCCCGTGAGCAGCGCCAGGTTGACGAGCGCCATGACCCCGTCGGTCCCCTGCAGGTGCTCGGTGACGCCGAGCCCGTGAAAGCAGATCGAGGGCGTCTCGCGCGCGTAGCGCCGGGCCGCCTCGCGCACGAGCGCGGGCGCCACGCCGGTCGCAGAGGCGACGGCCTCCGGCCGGTAGGCCCCGATGAAGGCGCGAAACGCCTCCAGGTCCTCGACGCGCTCGCGCAGAAACTCCGCGTCGACGAGCCCCTCCTCGACGATCGCGCAGGCCATCGCGTTGAGCAGCGCGACGTTTCCGCCCGGGCGCACCGCGAGGTGCAGCGCCCCCGGGACGCGCGCGAGCTCGATGCGGCGCGGGTCGATCACAATGAGCCCCGCGCCGGCGAGCGCTCGCTGGCGGATCCGCGCGCCGACGACCGGATGCCCCTCGGTCGCGTTGGCGCCGCACACGAGGATCGTCCGCGCCCGCTCGATGTCGTCGAACGAGCTGGTGGCCGCGCCGGTCCCGAGCATCGCCGAGAGGCCGCGCGCCGAGGGCGCGTGACAGACGCGCGCGCAGCAGTCGACGTTGTTCGTCCCGAGGACCACGCGCGCGAACTTCTGGGCGACGTAGTTCTCCTCGTTGGTGGAGCGGGCGGACCCGAGCACGCCGACGCTGCTCGGACCGTGGCGATCGAGGATGCTCCTGAGCCTCCCGGCAATCAGCGCGGTGGCCTCCGCCCACGAGACGGCTCGCCACGCCCCGCCGTCGCGCACGAGCGGAGTCGTGAGCCGGTCGGGTGAGCCGACGAACTCGAAGGCGTAGCGCCCCTTCACGCAGAGGTGCCCCTTGTTCACCGGAGCGTCGGCGACCGGCAGGACCTGCACGATGCGCCCCCCTCGCGCGCGAACGTCGAGCTCGCAGCCGACGCCGCAGTAGGGGCAAGTCGTGCGCGTACCGTGCGCCGGCGCGCCGCGATCGACCACCGTCCTGTCCTGCAGGGCGCCGGTCGGGCAGCTGTCCACGCAGGCGCCGCAGCTCACGCACGAGCTGGCGAGGAGCGTCGTGCCCGAGTCGGGCCGGATCTCGAGCTCGTCGCCGCGATTCCATACCTTCCACACCGACTGTCCCTGCACCTCGTCGCAGATCCGGACGCACCGGAAGCAGTCGATGCACCGGGACATGTCGACGCGGATGTACGGATGGGCGTCGTCGACCGGCGGGGCCTCCGCCGTGCCGCGGAGCTCTCCCTCCAGGCCGTGTTCGCGCACGTAGCGGGCGAAGGGCGACCCCTCGACGAGCGATCCGGACAGGTGACGCTGCGCCAGGAGCATCAGGGACGTGCGCCGATCGGCGTCGACCCGGGGCGATCGGGTCCGCACCACCATCCCGTCGGCGACCAGGGTCGAGCACGACGGGACGGGGTGGGGCGAACCTTCCAGCTCGACGACGCACATCCGGCAGACCGAGTGCGGATGCAGGCGGTCGTCGTGGCACAGCGTCGGGACCTCCACCCCCGCGCTCCTGAGCGCGTGGAGGACAGTGCTGCCGCTCTCGACATCGAAGGGGCGACCGTCGACCGTGATGTGCAGCATGGTGAGGCCGCCCCTCCCGGGCAGAGGGGAAGCCCCCTTCAGGACTTCGGACCCTGCAGCTCGGTCTTGACCGAGATCTTCTTCGGCTGCACCTCGGGCTTCTTCGGCACCGAGATGGTCAGGACGCCGCCGTCCAGCGACGCTCCCAGCCTCTCGAGGTCCGCCCCGTCGGGCAGCGTGAAGCTGCGCGTGAACGAGCCGTAGTTACGCTCGTAGGTGTAGTACCGGTCGCTCTTCTCCTCCTTCTCTTCGTCACGCTTGCCGCTGACGGAGAGCCGGTTGCCGGTGACGGTGACCTCGAGATCCTTGTCCTTGATCCCGGGGACGTCAGCCTTGAACTGATACGCCTCCTTCGTCTCCTTGACGTCGAAGGCGGGGGTGAAGCCGCGCTCGTCGAGCTGGGGGAACGTGGCCATTTCCCTGAACGGATCCCAGGAGAGAAGCGAGCGCATGGTGCGCAGCGCGTCCCACGCGTGCTCCGGCTGAGCAACCGCGGGCCTGTCTCCGTTCTGCTTGCGAATGGCGATGTTGGTCATGGTGGTGTCTCCTTTCCCCACTCCCCAAAGCATCCCGTGTACCAGCGCTGGAGTTACGCGAGATTGCGGGGCTCGGAGGGCGCGGGCGGCGAAGGTGATGCGGCGTCGCGCGAACCATGCGCCACGAGAGCGTCGAGCTCGCTCCCCTGAAGAGTCTCGTGGACGAGGAGCTCGCGGGCGATGGCGTCGAGCGCCTTGCGGCGACTCGCCAGCGCTTCCCTCGCGCGCGCGTGCTCTCGCGTGACGATCGCCTTGATCTCGGCGTCGATGAGGCGCGCCGTCTCCTCGCTGAGGTTGCTCGAGTCGGCCAGCTCGGGGCTCCACGGCAGCAGCCGAGACGCAGAGCTCCTCGAGTAGGTCACCGGGCCCAGCTTGTCGCTCATTCCGAAGCGGCACACCATGTGCCTCGCCAGCTCGGTGGCTCGCTCGAGGTCGTCCTCGGCGCCCGTCGAGACGTCCTGGCAGGCGAGCTCCTCGGCGGAGCGCCCGCCGAGCAGCACGCAGACGCGATCGTCGAGCTCGTCGCGCGTCATCAGGTACCGCTCCTGGGTCGGGAGCTGCAGCGTCGCGCCGAGCGCCCCCACCGACCGCGGGAGGATCGTGACGCGGTGGACCGGATCCGCGTGCGCCATCGAGAGCGCGACCAGCGCGTGCCCGGCCTCGTGGAAGGCCACGCGCCGCTTCTCGTCCTCGGTCATCACGCGGCCCTCCTTCTTGAGGCCGAGCTGGAGGCGGTCGATGGCCTCCTCGAAGTCCTGCGCCTCGACCGTCGCCTTCCCGCGACGGACCGCTGCCAGCGCCGCCTCGTTGACGACGTTGGCCAGGTCGGCGCCCACCATCCCGGGGGTTCTCTGCGCGATGACCTTGAGGTCGACGTCGGCCCCGAGCGACACCTTGTGGACGTGCACGCGGAGGATCGCCTCCCGCCCGCGGACGTCGGGGCGGTCGACGAGCACCTGCCGGTCGAAGCGGCCCGCCCGGAGCAGGGCGCGGTCGAGGATCTCGGGACGGTTGGTCGCGGCCATGATGACGAGCCCGCTGCCGGAGTCGAAGCCGTCCATCTCGACGAGCAGCTGATTCAGAGTCTGCTCGCGTTCCTCGTTGGCGGCGAAGCCGAGGCCGCCGGAGCGCGTCTTCCCGACGGCGTCCAGCTCGTCGATGAAGATGATGCACGGGGCGCGCTGCTTCGCCTGCTCGAAGAGGTCTCGCACGCGCGAGGCCCCGACGCCCACGAACATCTCGACGAACTCGGAACCGGACATGGAGAAGAACGGCACGCCCGACTCGCCCGCCACCGCTTTGGCGAGCAGGGTCTTGCCCGTGCCGGGGGCGCCGACCAGAAGGACTCCCTTGGGGACGCGGGCGCCGACGGCGCGGTAGCGCAGGGGCTCCTTGAGGAAGCGCACGATCTCCGCGAGCTCCGCCTTGGCCTCGTCCACGCCGGCGACGTCCGCGAATGTCACCGAGTTCTCGGCGCTGCGGTCGTAGAGCTTGGCCTTGCTGCGCCCGAAGGTCATCGGACGCCCCTGCCCGCCGCCGCGCATCGCGGCGAGGTTCGACATCCCTCCGAAGAGGAGCATCAGGACACCGAACGGGAGCAGGGCCCAGAGCAGCGGGACCCACCAGGCGCTTCGCTCCGGCTGGCCGGTGATCGCTACGCCGTGCTTCTGCATCGCCTCGAGCAGCCCCCGCTCGTCCATGTTCGGGAGGCGGTCCACGACCACCTTCGCGCCCGGCTTGTTCGGCTCGCCGCGCATCGTCACGAGGATCTGGTCGGCGAACACGTCCACCTTCTCCACCTGCCCCGCCTCGACCGCGGTCGCGAGCTCGCTGTACGACAGGTGCCGCCCTTGAGGGCCGAGCGAGCCGCGCATCGACCAGAGAAGGAGGGCGAGGATCGCCAGCGTGAGCAGCGCCGTCCGAACCTGGCGAGGTCTGTCGACGGTGGGAGGAGGCATGGGTCAACCGCCGAGCTCGATGCCGACGAGCCGGGCCGCGTTCGCGAGCGAGCCCTGCGGGTCGACTCTCTTGTGCAGCCGTCCCTCGTCGGGAAACGGAACCGACGTGACGCGCGCGTCGCGCCAGGCCACCATGCGCCCGAAGGTCCCCGCGGCGCAGAGCTCGGCCGCGTGCGTACCGAGCTGCGTTCCGAGGTTGCGGTCGAACGCGGAGGGCGACCCGCCGCGCTGCAGGTGCCCGAGGACGGTGAGGCGGACCTCGTGGCCGAGGTCGAGGGTCTCGAGCTGGCGCACGAGCCGCTCGCCCGCGCCGCCGAGGCGCGGCAAAAGCCCGGGGCGCCCGGACTCGAGCTGCAGCACGTCGCCGTCGAACGGCCGGGCTCCCTCGGCGACGACCACGATCGAGAAGCGCAGGCCGAGCGCCTCGCGCTCGCGGATCTTGCGGGCGACGCGCTCGAGCCGGTACGGGATCTCCGGGACGAGGATCACGTCGGCGCCGCCGGCGACGCCGGCGTGCAGGGCGATGAACCCCGCGTTCCTGCCCATGACCTCGACGACCATCACGCGCGAGTGGGCCTCCGCCGTCGAGTGCAGCGCGTCGATGGCGTGGACGCCGGTCGTGACGGCGCTGTCGAAGCCGCAGGTCACGTCGGTCTCGCCCAGGTCGTTGTCGATCGTCTTGGGCACGCCGACCGTCGGCATCCCGAGCTTCGAGAAGCGTGCTGCCGCGACCATCGTCCCGTCGCCGCCGATGAGGACCATCGCGTCGATGCGCTCGGACCGCAGGCGGTCGACGATGGCGGGGCCCAGGTCGTGCGGCTCGCGCGAGGCGCCGGTCGTCGCGAAGAACGGATTGACCCGCGTGGAGCACCCGAGCACGAAGCCCCCCTTGGGCAGGATCCCGCGGACGTCCTCGACCGAGAGGGGCAGCATGGCCTTCGGATCGAGGAGCCCCTCGAAGCCGTAGCGGCACCCGACCACGTCGATCGACGCGCCGCGCGCCGCGTGGACGAACCCGCGGAGGACCGCGTTGACGCCGGGCGCGTCTCCCCCGCCGCTCAGGATGACCGCGCGCATGGCAGCACACCAAGCAAGGGGTGGTCCGTCCGGGCAACGGCGTTCCCGCGTAGCCACAGGGGGCGCCGGGGGCGCAATTCGTGCGCGGCGCCGCAAGCCATGCGCAACCTCACCCCGCGACGAGCTGCCGGAGCTTCGCGATGCTCTCGGGCTCGCCCAGGACGATGAGCGTGATCCCGGCGACCAGGACGTGTCCAGGCTCCGGGTTGTAGATGAAGGCGCGGTCGTTCCCGCGCACGGCGACGACGAGCGCGCGCGTCTCGTTGCGGATGGGCGTGTCCTTGAGCGCCATCCCCGCGAGCCTCGACCGGGGAGGGACGACGACCTCCTCGAGCCGCAGGTTCTTGTCCTTGTCGCGGAGCATCTGGTCGAGAAACTCGGTCACCTCCGGGCGAATCAGCTCGCTCGCCAGGCGCCGGGCGCCGATCATCGTGGGGTTCACGATCGACGTGGCGCCGGCCTTCAGGATCTTCGGCGCGGCCTCGTCCTCGACCACCTTGCTCACGATCCGCGCCGTCGCGTTCAGGCTGCGCGCGCTGAGCGTCACGTACAGGTTGTCCTTGTCCTGAGTGAGCGCCGCGACGACGCCCACGGCCCGGTCGACGCCCGCCGCCAGCAGGACATGGTCCAGCGTGGCGTCGCCGTGGACGTAGAGCATCTTGCCGCCGCACAGCGTCTCGGAGACCTGGTGCAGGGTCGCCTCGTGGCGATCGATCACGACGAACGGCGTCCGCGTGACGGTCAGCTCTTCGATGACGTGCTTGCCCGTGCCGCCAGCGCCCGCGACGACGACGTGCCCCGAGCAGCTGGCGACCTGTCTTTGCATTCGCTTTCTCCTGAGGGCGTGACCGATGGCCCCCTCCACGAGGAGGGCCGTGAGGTTCGACTGCGTGTACGCGAGCACGCCGACGCCGCTGACGATCAGCGCGACGGTCAGCGCCCGCGCGCCGGCGACCTGGTTCATCTCCTTCAGCTCGCCGAAGCCGACCGTCGAGATCGTGACGACCGTCATGTAGGCGCACTCGCCGAGCGGCCAGCGCCCCGCGCCCAGCGCGTAGTAGCCCACCGAGCCGATCGCGACGAGCGTCGCGAAGAGACCGAGCGCGGCCGCCAGGCGGCGAGAGGGCGTCACTCGGCTTGGCTCCGTTTCAAGGCGCGGCCCAGCCTACAGCATACCCATCAGTCGACGCCCGTCGGCGACACCTCGGAGTCGTGGTCCGCGAACGGAATCCCGCTGTGCCACGAGTAGATGTGCCGGCCTGCGTGGAGCACGGCGTGGTGCTCCGAGTGCCTCGCGCACCACCACCGGGCGCCTTGAGTCTCGTCGCGCGTCTGCACGCACTCGGGGCAGGGAGGCGCGATGGAGATCACGTGCGACGGCTGAGGCTTCGGCCGCGGGCCGGCGACGAGGACAGGGCAGCTGGCGCTGGCGAGCACGCGCTCGGCCGTGGACCCGACGAAGAGGTTCTTCAGCTGAGGCACCTTGTGCGTGCCGACCACGATGACGTCCGCCGCGAGATCCGCCGCGAGCTGCGCGATTTCGTGCCCGGGCTCGCCCTTGCGGACGTGCACGCCGACGTTCTGCCGCGGAGAGCCGATGGCCACCCATTTGTCGGTGACGTAAAGCCGGAGCATGCCGAGCGTCTGCTTGGAGGCGTCCGACGCGGTGACGTAGACGACATGGAGCTGGCTGCGCTCGATGCGCGTGATGATGCGCAGCGCGTGGTCGAGCGCGAAGCCGCTGGAGGCGGTATCGGCCAGGTCCAGGGCGACGACCAGCACGAAAGGGTGGCCGACGGGCGCGGTGACGTTCGACATACGGGCTTCTCCTTGCTTGGGGGACGGTCCGACGGAGTGCATGCCTCGGGCCAGCTCCGTGCCGCAGCGAAGGATTCTAGAGACCGCGGATTCTTCCTTCCGCGTCGATGTCGATGCCCTCCGCGGCGGGCACCTCGGGCAGGCCCGGCATCGTCAGGACCTTGCCGGCGAGCGGCAGGACGTACCCCGCCCCGGCGTAGAGGCGAGCGTCCTCGATCGGAAAGGTGAAGCCCTCGGGACGATTCTTCAGGTGCGGATCGTGGCTGAGCGAGCTCGACGTCTTGGCGATGCAGACGGGCAGCCCGCCGTAGCCGTGGGACTCGTAGAAATCGAGTCGTCCCCTGGCGACGGCCGAGTAGCGCACGTCCCGAGCCCCGAACATCTTGGTCGCCACCGCGTGGATCTTCTCTCGCAGGCTCCACTCGAGCGGGTAGAGCGGCTCGACGTGGGCGGGATGCTCGAGGGCGCGGAGGACGGCGCCCGCGAGCTCCTGCGCCCCTGCCCCGCCGCGGGCGTGGCCCGCCGAGCGGACGACCGCGGTCGCGCCGGCCCGGTGCCCCTCCTGCTCGACGACGCGCAGCTCGTCCTCCGAGTCGCTCTCGAACACGTTGATCGCGACGACGCACGGGCAGCCGAAGGCGCGCACATTGTCGACGTGCTTGGCCAGGTTCGCCGCGCCCAGGCGAACGGCCTCCGGCGCGGGCTTCCGCGCCTGCTCGCGGTCCGCAGGGTTCGCCAGCGCGCCGCCGTGCCACTTGAGGGCGCGCGTGGAGACGACGAGCACCGCGACGTTCGGCTGATAGCCCGCGTGCCGGCACTTGAGGTCGACGAGCTTCTCGAAGCCGCACTCGCTCCCGAAGCCCGACTCGGTCACCACGTAGTCGCACAGGCTGCGGGCGAGGCGGTCGGCGACGACCGACGAGTTGCCCGGCGCGACGTTCGCGAAGGGACCGGCGTGGACGAGCATCGGGCTGCCCTCGAGCGTCTGGACGAGGTTGGGCTTCACGGCGTCCTTCAGCAGGACCGTCATGGCTCCCTGCGCGCGCAGGTCGGCCGCAGTGACCGGCCGACCGTCCCTGGCGAACCCGACGACCATCCGCGCGAGGCGCGCCTTGAGGTCCATCAGGTCGGTCGCGAGCGTGAGGGCCGCCATGACCTCCGAGGCCGCCACGATGTCGAACGCCCCTTCGCGCGTGGCGCCCAGCGGCGTGAGGCCGATGCCCAGGATCACGTCGCGCAGCGAGCGGTCGTTCATGTCGACCGTGCGGGTGCAGAGCATCTCTCTCGGGACGAGGTCGAGCCGGTTGCCGTGGAAGACATGATTGTCGGCCATCGCCGCGAGCAGGTTGTGGGCGGCCGAGACCGCGTGAAGGTCGCCTGTGAAATGGAGGTTGATGTCCTCTCCCGGCACGACCTGCGCGCGGCCGCCGCCCGTCGCCCCGCCCTTGGTGCCGAAGATGGGCCCGAGCGAAGGCTGGCGCAGCGTGCCGATGGCGCTCTTGCCCATGCGGTGGAGCGCGTCGACCAGCGCGATGGCCGTGACCGTCTTGCCCTCGCCGTACGGGGTCGCGTTGATGCTGGTGACGCCGATCACCCGCACCCCGGCGCGCGGCTCGAGCGCGCGCGGCTCGAGGCGGATCTTGGCCATGTGACGGCCGTGGGGCTCGACGAGCAGCTCCGGGATGCCGGCGCGCTCGGCGACCTCCGGGATGGAGCGGAGAGGCACGCTGCGGGCGATCTCGAGGTCGCTGTTCATGGCGTCACGCCACGAGGCCCCGGGGCCACGTGCCCAGACGCGCGCGCAGCGTCTTCAGGCTATCCGCCAGGGGCCGCGCCGTGTCGATCAGGGTGTACTCTGCCGCCGGCAGCTCGACGACCGGCTCGAACCGCGCGCAGAACGCGTCGAAGATCTCGAGGCGCCCGTCGGACACCCCGCGCTCGCTCGCGCGCTCGGCGAGGCGCGCCTTGCAGAGGGAGGGGTCGGCCCGGCACTCGACGAAGCGGAAGGCCAGGCCGCCCTTCTCGGCCAGCCTGTGCGCGGCCGCCCTCAGCCCCCTCGACCGGAACGACGCGTCGAGCACGACGGGGCGCCCGGAGGCGAGGACGACCTCGGCCCTGCGCAGCACCTCGGCGTACACCGCGACGGTGACGGCGGGATCGTAGGCGCCCTGCCACGCGGGGTCGTCCAGCCGGCGCTCGGGCTCCACGTGGAGCAGGGCCTTCCGCGTGCGGTCCGCGTCGATGACCGGAGCGCTCATCTCGAGGCCGAGGTGCTCGGCGACCGTGCTCTTGCCCGAGGCGATGACTCCCCCCACGACCACGACCGCCGGCTCCACCAGAGAGCGCCGGTCCGCGGACAGCGCGAGCAGGAAGTGGCGGCGGGCCTGCGCGGCGGCGCGCTCTCTGGCGCCAGCGTCGAGCTGCTCGTCCGCGGCGACGATGGCGGCGACCTTGCCGCGCACGAAGGCGCGGTAGGCCTCGTAAAAGTCCACCAGCGCGTACAGGTCATAGTCTCCCGAGTCGCGCGCGTAGCGGGCGAGCAGGCGCTCGGCGAGGTCGACCCGCCCGTGCGCGGCGAGGTCCATCGAGAGGAACGCGATGTCGGCGCACACGTCGGCGAAGCGGAAGCGGTCGCTGAACTCGATGCAGTCGATGACGACCGGCGCGCCCGAGGCCTGGAGGTACACGTGCTCGAGGCGCAGGTCGCCGTGGCCGTCGCGCACGCGCCCCTGCGAGAGGCGCCGCTCGAAGAGCTGCGCGCCGTCGCGCAGGAAGGCGGTCTGCCACCCCACGATCTCGCTCGCCTCCTCGGGGCGCAGGTACTTGCCGATGGCGTCGCGGGTCTGCGCGAAGTTCTCCTTCACGTTGTGGGCGATGGCCTCCGGCGTGCCGTAGCGCGCCGCCTCGGCCCCGGCGGCGAGCTTCTCGTGGAAGGCGGCGATCCGCGCGGCGATCGTGTCGATCGCCTCGCCCGTGAGCTCCCCGCGCTCGAGCAGGACGTCGGCCCGGCAGCCGTCCGGGAGCCGGGCCATGTGTACGGCGTAGTCGACGACGGGCCCCTCGCCGTGCAAGGACGCCCGCCCGCCGACCTCGTGAACGGGGACCACGCCTTTGTAGACGTGCGGCGCGAGGCGCGCGTTGAGCCGGACCTCGGCCTCGCACGCGCGCCGGCGCTGCTCGAGCGAGCGAAAGTCGAGGAAGCCCAGATCCACCGGCTTTTTCACCTTGAACACGTCGCGTTCGAGGAGAAAAACCCAGGAGATGTGGGTCTCGACCAGATCGATCCGCGCGGGCCGGGGGGGCCCGTAGGCCTCCGGGCACAGCAGGTCGGCTCTGAGGGTCATCGCGCGCTCCGGTCGGCCTCGTCAGCGAAGTGACTCGCCGAACTCCTTCAGCGTCTTCACGGCCTGCAGCACGGCGGTCTTGGAGGCCTCCGTCGCCTCCTTGGCGGCGTGCTCGACGGCGTCGAGCTGCGGCTGGAGCTTGTTCCAGCGGTCCTTCGCGTCCATCCCGGCGAGGTGAAGCTTCACGCGGACCTCGCCGCGCAGGGTCTTGAGGATCTCGATGCTCTTGTCGAGCTCGGTCTTCAGGTCTTTCGTCGTCTGGCTCATGGTCATCTCCTTTGCGGTCCGGTTGGAGCACATCGCGTGCCGTGCCCTCCGATGCCGGAGGAGGCGGCCCGATGTCTGCAAAGCCGGCGCGACCGCGCATTCCGTGCGCCGGGTCGGTCAGCGAGCGCTACCGAATTTCCCGAACGCGTGTGTCGGCACGGTGTCGGCACGGAGGATGCTTGAGAACGAGCACATGCACGCCCAAGTCACCTTCCGCAAGATCCCGCGCTCGGAGACCATCGAGGCCTACATCCAGGAGCGGGCTGCGAAGCTCGAGACGTTCTGCGACCGCATCACCGGGTGCCACGTCGCGATCGAGTCCCCCCACCGCCACCAGCTGAGCGGTCGCCACTACCGCGTCCTCATCGACCTGACCGTCCCCGGGGCCGAGATCGTGGTGAGCCACTCCCCCGACGAGAGGCTCGCGAACCACGACCTGCACGCGGCCATCGACGAGGCTTTCGACAAGGCGGGGCGACAGCTCCAGGACCGCCTGCACCGTCAGCGGGGGAACGTGAAGGCCCACGCCTCGGGCTAGGAGACCGGTGTCTTTCGGCCGATCCCGGCGCGCTGGCGTCGTCGGCCGCGCTCGAAATACGCTGTGTATTCCTCGCGCGGCCTCCTCGCCATCACTTGGTCTCGGCCGAAATACACCGGTCTCCTGCGCGGGTTGGTGGTTTGTCCCCGCCGAGTCATTCACGCGCGCGTACGCAAGACGCGTGCGAATCGCCAGTCTCCTCGCCGCGCAGGAGGCTGGTGGATTTCGTTAGAGACCGAGCGAGGGCTAGGAGGGCGAGCGAGGGCTACTACACGTAGCTCGAGCGAGCCCGACGACGCCATCGCGATGGGATCGAACGAAAGACACCAGTCTCCTAGAGACCGGGCGGCGCCCGGAAGAGGAGGCCGACGGCGTATCCCGCGACGGCGCTCACGGTGCCGATGAGGGCCAGCTCGAGGCCGCTCTTGCCGGGGTGGCCGACGGTCACCCGGGCCTTGTACGCACCGACGACGAACAGCGCGAGGGCAGCGACGCCCACCGAGACCCACGACGCGACCCCGATGCCGAGGAAGGCGAACGGGAGCACCGGGATCAGCGAGCCCACGACCGCCGAGCCGCCCACGATGAACGCGGCGCGCAGCGCCTCGCGGCGCGAGGTGGGCGCGAGGCGGTGCTCCTCGGCCATCATGACGGCGACCCAGACGTCTTTGTTCGCCGTGATGGTGTCGACCACGCGCTCGAGCATCTCGCCGCGGAAGCCCTTGCGCGCGTACAGGTCGCGCACCTCGGCCCGCTCGAGCTCGGGGACGTCGGCGACGTGGCGGTACTCGCGCGCCTGCTCGCTGCGGTACACGTCGGCGTCGGCGAGCCGCGAGGTGTAGGCGACCGCGGCCATCGAGATCGACTCGGCGAACGTGGTGGCGAGCCCGGCCGCGAGGATGATGCGCGCCTCGGCCCCCGCCGCCGCGACGCCGAGGAGAACGCCGAGCACGTTGACGACGCCGTCCTGGCCGCCGAGGATCACGTCGGACAGGGAGCGACCGCCGCGGTGCGGGTCGACCCGCTCGTGGTGCTCCCGATCGCGCTCGGTGACGTCGGGCTGGCTGGGCATGTGCGGCGCGCGGTCAGGCGTGGTGCTTGTCTCGCCCCAGGCCACCGAATACGACGAATACTGCAGCCATGTAAGCCCCGGCAATGAGGGCGGCGACGAATGGGCTCATGAGTGAGGGACCTCCGGCGGAAAGAGGGAGCACGCGGCGTGCCGGAGGCGGATGCCGGTGGATCGCTGCGCGTGCGGCGCGTGGTTCCCGTGCAAGGACTGCGCGGCGGCGCAAGGGCCGTGTTGGCGGGGCGCTCGGCATGCACCGGCGTCCGCTGCCGGGGTAGGACGCCACCGACGCGCGCAGCGTTCATCGCTCAGTTCGTGATCAGCGTCTCGAGGTCGTTCTGCTGGAGCGTGACGAAGGCGGAAGACGGGGTCTTCCGGTCCGGCGGGATGTACCGGAAGGGAATGGTGGCCACGCGGTAGATCGTCGGTGCGCTCGGCAAGCCGTCGAGCGCCTCGCCCATGTATACGTGGACGACGTTCCACCCGGCTCCAGCCCTGGCTCCCGCGCCTCCGTCCTTTTGCACCGTCGGCAGCGTGGAGACGAGCCGGATGTTCTGCACGTCGACCTGGTAGCACCGGCGGAGGGCGGGCTTCAGCGCGATCGGAACGCTGACGTCGGCGGGCGCCGCCTGCCTCAGCACCTGCGCGTCCACGCGAACGACCATGGCCTCGTCGGACGGCGAGAGCAGGGTGAACGTCCCCGAAGCCGAGACGTCTACGTGTCTTCCGAGCTGGCTGCCGCCCACGTCGGTCACCGCCAGGGTGAGGGGCGGCCCGGGGCTGGCCGCGAGCGTGGTCGTCCCGCCCACCGTCCCCCCGACCGAGTCGATGCTCACTCCAGGCAGCGGATAGGTGGGGTTCGGGTCGAGGACGGTGGTGAGGCCGCCGCCGTCCGGCGTGTCGGCGACGACGCTGATCGAATAGGCGTTCACCACGGCCGACGCCGAGTCGTTGCTGTTTGGATCGGTGGCCTGCTGGAGCTCGACGCCGTTGCGCATGCCATCGCCGTCGGTGTCGTACAGGCGGTCGTCCACCAGGGGGAAGAGCCCACGAAGGACCTCGACCACGTCCGGCAGGCCGTCCCGATCCGTGTCCTGGAGATACGGATTGGTTCCGACGACGGCCTCCTCGCAGTCGTTGAGACCGTCGCCGTCGCTGTCCGGAAAAGGCTTGGTGAGGGTGGCACATTCGGTGAAAGTGCCGTAGGCGAGAGGGTCGAACTCCGAGCCCGGATACTGCAGCGCGTGCTCGATCTTGTCGCCGACGCCGTCGCCGTCGGTGTCCGGGTCGTCGGGCCTGGTGCCGAGGGCGGCCTCCTCGGCATCGGTCAGGCCGTCGCCGTCGCTGTCCGGCGAGGGGACCCCGTTTCGAAGAAGGTCGTTGGAGTTCCAGACGACGAGCTCGCGCAGCTCGAAATGAGAGCTGGGTTCGATGAGGGCGGTGTCGAGCAGATCGAGCTTCCCGGGGGCCACCTGGGCGAACGCGCCCTTGGCCGCCAGCGTCATGCTCGACAGGATGGCCGCCACCCGGGCGTCCTGCCCGACCTCGTAGAAGTGCCCGATGAAGTCCAGAGCGCCGTTGGCGTGCAGGAAGGACGTCAGCTCGGTCACGAGGGTCGAGTAGAGCTCGAGCTCGCAGTCGGCCGGCGGCGGCACGTCGCCTGGGCAGAAGTTGCTGGCGAACTTGGTGGTGCACACCGACGACCCCGGCGATAGCTGATTCGCGCCGCACCAGAGGGCCGGGAGCGAAGGCGTCGGCGGGCCTTGCGTCACGAAGTCGAGAGCATAGTGCGTGCGGCTCCGGAGGCCCGGGGACGTTCCGAGCAGGTCGTTCTCGATGTCGGTGGTGGCGGCGAGCATGGCCGCCTCATAGGTTCGCAGCGGCGAGACGTTCGCGCCGATCGACTGGACTGCAGTCTGGATCACCGAGGCGTCGCTCGTGAAGCCCTGCGTCAGCGACCGAGCAGCTTGCCCCATGAGCACGAGGTCGAACGACACGTTGGAGCCGCTGTACTGATTGACGAGCGCGCTGAGGGCTGCCTGGCGGTCGTCGAGGACGCCGGGAAGGCCCCCGTCGATCACCACGACGACCTTCAAGGGAAAGGCCAGGCTGGCGGGATCGTCCGTGCACAGATGGCCCTCGATGCCGGTGAGGCTGGCGATGTCGGGCTGGTAGCCTCTGGCGTAGAGCTGCGCGTCGGTGCACGACAGGCTCGCCCCACACGCTACGGCCAGCGCGGCGAGCCACGGAGCGTAGCGAACGGCGGACCTCACGGCCCACCTTCGGCGCCGCCGTCCGCCCCTTGCGACGGCAGCCCGTGCAGGAGCGTCCCCGAGGCCCCCACGACCCAGAGGGACGTGGGCGACGCCGCGTAGACGCCGTTGAACCAGCGCGGGTCGGTGTAGGGGTAGACGACGACGCCCGAGGCGGACACCTGGCAGATCGAGCCGTCCCACCCGACGATCCACGCGTCCGTCCCCACCTTCGTCACCGCGCGCAGTGCGGCCTGCGGGCACCCCGTCACGGCGTGAACCCCCGAGCTGTCGGAATGGTAGACGGTGCCTTGCTGTCCGACGAAATACGCGTTTCCGTCGGCGTCGCGGCTGACCCCGGAGAGCAGCTTCGAGAACGCAGGTATCACGAACCGAGAGAGCGTCGTTCCGTCGAGGTTCAGCACCAGCCCCAGCGCGCCGACGGCGGTCACCGTCCCTGCGGAGCTGCCGGAGACGGCCAGGAGGTTCTCTGCTCTGGAGTTCGGGACCCGATCGTATCCGGTCGTGGTGCCCAGCACGACAGTGCCGTGGGATCCCACGGCGACGACCCGCTGTGCGTCCGCCCATACCCCCGTGAGCACCTCCCGGGTCAGGCCGGCCGCGACCTGCGCCCAGACGCCCGCCTTCCTCTCGAGGATCGTTCCTCCGTCTCCGACCGCGTAGGCATGCTCGGCGTCCAGAGCCCACACGCCCCGGAGGTTGGCGACCGTACCGCTGGCCTCGAAGGCGAGCGCGGCGCCGTCCCATCGCGCGATCGTGCCGCGATCGCCCACGACCCACACCGCGCTGTCGGAGACGCCCGCGACGGCGTTGAGGTTGGCGGACCCTGCCTGGATCGCCGTCCACCCGCGGGGCGCGCCGGCGTCGGCGCCGCGCGGTGCCGAGGACGACTGCGCACACCCGCAGAGGCCCCAGCCGCACGCCGCGGCGAGGACGCCCGCGCGGACGCGGCCCCCGCGCCTCATCACTGCAGCGCCGGACAGCATGTGTTCGCCGAGACGCACTGGCTCACGCAGGCGCCCACGCCCCCGTTGCAGGCGCGCGGGCAGCCGGCGGTGACGCTCGACACCTTGAAGGTGTACTGCCCGCTGGTCGCGTAATCCCAGCTCCTCTCGTGGATGTCGGTGACCTGCATGTAATACTTCTTCCCGACCGTGCCGAACGAGCAGCTCGAGCACGTCGAGTTGTCGAAACTGCCGACGATCGGCGCCGCCGGCGGTACCGGGCCGGAGTATGCGAAGCTCTCTTGGGGGAGCAGCGTGTTCTCGTCCAGCACGAAGAACGCCACCTTGACCGTGGACGCGGGCTGCGTCCATTGAAAGTCGATACCGCAGTTCGTGCTTCCCGTGGCCGGATCGCACGGGCTCGCGAACGAGTACCAGTCCTCATCGGTCTGGTACGAGATGTAGCCGGTGACGCCCGCCTGGAGCTGCGCCGCCGTGAGGGGCACGGCGCGGAGCTTGTCCGGCGTGCGATCGCTGGTGGCCGTCGGGTACGGGTCGTAGAAGTTGTTGCGGGCGGCGGGCGTCGTCGATCGGTCGTTCGGATCGGGCTCCGGCACCAGCTCGAGCCGCAGCGTGTACGGATTGCTGTCGTCATAGCCCGTGTACTGCGCGTCGTGGACGGCCACGTAATGCGCGCCGCTGGTGAAGAGCGGCTGGGCTGCGGACACGACGCTCGCACCGGTGGGCTTTCCCCCCCGGACGTAGGCCGAAAGGTACTGCGACATCGCGCAGACCCCACCGGACGGGCCCGTCGGAATGCAGAGGCCCGCGCCCTCGCACAGCGTGCAGGAGACGCCGCTGGTCGGACAGAACTTGTGCTGCCCGGCGGGCAGGCACGCGTGCGACAGCTCGCAGTCCGTGTCCTTGGTGCACGGCTGGTGGAGGGCTGCGCAATCGCCGTCGACCTGGCAGGGAGAGGTGGGATCCGGGGTCAAGAGATCGACGGCGTACTTGACCGTCGTCGACGACGACGTGAGATCCATCTGCAGGACGAGCGCGGCGCCGCTGGTCACGTCGACGCGGTAGAAGTCGCGCTGCCCGGGCACCGCGATGTACCCCGTCTGCGGCGGAAGGGTCACCGCGGTCCCCGAGTACGCCATCGTGCAGGGCCCGCTGCCCCCGCCCGGGCACGTCGCGGCGGCGATCGTGTGGTGGGTCGTCGTGTCGGGGTTCGGCGTCGTCCCGAAGCTCACCGAGTAGCCGTCGGCGACGTTCCGATCGGGCGCGGTGCCGGCCGGGGAGCTCAAGCTCAGGTAGTAGGTGCCGGCGCCGGTGGACGGAAGCACGGTGCTGAGCGGCGTCGCGAAGGGCGGCGCGCTGCCCTCGGCGAGGATCGCGCCGCCGCTCGCCGTGATCTGGTAGCGGATGGGGGCGGGCGCCGTCGCCGGATTGCCGAGCGTGAGCGTCAAGAGGTCGGTGACGTTCGCGACGGAGACCGAGAACACGTCGACGTCGCCCAGGTACGCGAGGTAGCCCGGGCTCGAATCCGTCGCCTTCGCGGTTGCCGGCGAATCATTCGGCTCGTGGGAGTCCGGGTCGGTCGCGAAGGCGACCGTCAGCGCATAGGCGTTCGCCGGATCGAAGCCGGTGCCCTGGGCGTCGGCGGCCTGGATGTAGTAGTCCCCCGTGCCCGGGACGAGCACCGTGGTGTGGATCGAGCTGACCCCGGCGTCGAACTGCGGGGGCGCCCGGAGCTCTTGCAGCTGGGTCAGGCTGGTGTCGCTGGTCTTCGCGAAGACCTTCACGTCGAGATGCACCGGCGTCACGACGCCCGACGGATACCCGGCGGAAACGTCGAGCAGCGTGCTGCCCGCAGGAACGGCGAGCCGGTACCAGTTCGATCTGCCCTCGTAGCAGATCAGCCCCTCGTAGGTCTGCCCGGAGGTGATCGCCACTGCGTCTCCCGATCCGCCGCTGACGTTGGCGGAGCAGTCGACTGGGGGAGCCCCCGCCGCGTCCGGCGACGCGCCGCCCCTCTGCGTCTTGCAGGCCGCGAGCCCGGTCCCCGCGACGCCCACGAGCAGCGTCGCGCACAGCGCCGACCACGCGGCTCGAACGCTAATGGTTTGCAACGATGCAGTCTCGGTTCTCATCGAAGCCGACTCCTCCGTCGGGCGAAAGGCCCGGCGTCTTGAAGGCCTCCGCCGGAACGACCATCTGCCCCGACGGCGGGTCCTTGCCCTCCGGTGACTCCCGGTACTTCGGCCGGATACACGCCATCAGGTGCGACCCGGGATCGTTGGGGTTGTCCGAAACGGTGCTGGTCACGTGCAGAACGATGGTGTTCGTCCCACCCTGATCGGCCCCCGGCACCGTGGAGAGAGTGGGGGCCAGCGTGACGTTGTCGACCGTGAACTGATAACACGCTTGCCCGGGCCGCCCGGCGTCCTCGTCGCTCACGATCTGGTAACGATACGCAATCTGCGAGAAGTCGGCGGCGTCGTCGCGCAGCGGATCGGTGTGGTTGGCGAGCTCGAAGCCGTTGGGCGCACCGTCGAAGTCCAGATCGCCGAGGCCGTCCGCGATGACCGGGTTCGTCCCGTTGCGATACTCGAGGTCGTCCGAGTATCCGTCCGCGTCCGTATCCATGAGCTGCAGGCTCGTGCCGAGGTATCGCTCCTCGCAGTTGAGCAGCCCGTCGCCGTCCGTGTCCTCCCGGTCCGTGACCTGGGCGCAGTCCGCGTCGTCCGGGTAGAGAGGGTTGAACCCGGAGTTCCGGAGCCGGTACTCGAGGCCGTCCGAGAAGCCGTCGCCGTCGGTGTCGGCGAGCAGCGGCGACGTCCCGATGAGCGCCTCGGTCGCGTCGTCGAGACCGTCGCCGTCGCTGTCCACCCCCGGCTGCGTCCCCCCCCCGGCCGCAGGCACGGCCCGCTCGTTGACGTTCGACACGACGAAGGTCTTGAGCGTGGAGGTCCGGACCAGCGAGGTGAAATCGATGTAGAAGAGGTTGATGCTCTGGTTACTGTCGAACTGGCGATACGTGCCGTTGGCCAGGTTCGCCATCGTCGAGAGCAGCGTGCTCGCCTGGAACAGCTGGCTCGCCGGCGTGCCGGGCTGGGTGATGTACACGGTGTTGAGCGACACCATGGCGAGCTGCTGGGTCGACTGGAGCCCCGCGATGTCGAGGACGTCCCTCCGGACGTCCGGAGGGAGGCTCTCGCCCGGCCCGGTGGTGTCCGGATCGGGGGCGCCGTCGGACATGAAGACGATCACGTAGCGGGCGCGGCTCCGCGACGTCGCGTCCAGGTCGTTCATGTCCGCCTGGAGCATCTGGTACGCGAGAGACAGGGCCGAGTCGTAGCTCGTCTGCCCGTTGACGGCGGAGAGCGCCGGAACCGCCGTGAGGATCTGGTTCCCGTCGCTCGTGAAGCCGCTGAGCCCGTTGGCTCCGGTGGTCAAGATCGACGCGTTGCTCGCGAAGGAGATCAGGCCGTAGGCCAGGCCGCTGCCCGGCGGGTACTTCTTCATCGTGTCGACGATCGCCTGCGCGCGGCGCGACAGCCCGTTCGGCGGCTCTGGGTCGCTCACCGCCATGCTCCCGGAGATGTCGACGACGAAGAGGACCCTGACCGGAAACTGCGCAGGATCGGGCACCCCGGTGCAGAACTGCCCGGACACCGAGAGCTTGTCGTCGGCCAGCCGGGGCTGGACGGGAACCTCCTGGAGATCGGCGTTCGTGCATCCGATCGCCACCACCAGCGCGAGAAACACGAACCGTGCGCGCACGACCGGCGCCCGCCGAGTACCGACTCGGTCCGCGGGAAGCACTAGTCCCGACCCCCGTCGGGCGCCGCGCCGATCGTGACCCCCGCGGTCAGATCCTTGCAGTTCTTCGTCGGATCGAACCGGGAGATGTCGACGAAGTCGGCGTCGACGAAGCTCACGACGCCGGTCAGCGGGATCTTGGCTACGCCGTCGACGTAGAGGACGTCGGCACACGCGCGGCGGACGGTTGCTAGATTCGTCGGGCTGTCCTCCGCGGTCTCGAATACGTCGTAGTAGATGCGGTTGCCTCCCTGCGGCCCGACGGGCGTGTTGCCCGTGGTCTGCAGGCGCAGGTGCTGAACGTCGAACTCGTAGCAGCCCGACGACGACGCATCCGACTTCGGCACGACGGAGTAGGTGAGCGCGAAGGGTCTTTCGGCGAGCGACACCTGCGCGGTCGGGCTCAGCCCGATCTGGATCTCGTTGAGGTTCAGGAGCCCGTCCCGGTTGTTGTCTCCGTGCGCGTCGGTCGGGTCGAGCGGGTTCATTCCGTTCCGGACCTCGGTCAGGTCGGAGATGAGGTCACCGTCGGTGTCCGGGCTCAGCGGATCGGTGCCGAGGAAGGCCTCCTCGCAATCCATGAGCCCGTCGCCGTCGCTGTCCACGCCCGGGTGGGCGCAGGGGGTTGCCGGCTTGGCGGGGTCGAGCGGGTCGAAGCCGCTCGTCCGGTACGTCTCTTCGATGAAGTCGCCGTAGCCGTCGCCGTCGCTGTCCCCCGGATGGGGACACGTGGGGCTCTGCGCCACGCACGTACCGAGCGCCGTCTCCTGCGCGTCGGAGAGGCCGTCGCCGTCGGTGTCCACGACGAGGGCGCTCCCCGTCTCGATGGCATTCCGATCCGAGGCGTACGTCTCGACGACGTCGTTCTTCACCTGGATGGCGGAGAAGTTGATGTTGAGGAAGTCGATCTGCGTGTCGGCCGTGAACTCCTGGAACGAACCATTTCCCGCCGCGGCGATCTCCTTCAGAAGGGCTTCGCCGGCAGGACGGTCGAGACCGAAAGGCACGGCGAGAGGGTTGCTCAGCGCGGCCACGGGGAAGAGAAAATTGGTATCGATCTCGATCGAGCCGACGTGGAAATGGTTCTGGAGCGCCAGGATCTGGCCGACGGAGGCCAAGAGCTGCGGCGTGGTGTTGTAGTTGGCGCCGTTCTGAAGCTGCGCGTAGAGCGCCGGATCGAGGGGAGGGTTGAACGCCGTGGCCCAGTTGTCCTTGGGGACCGTGCAGACGAGGTAGTCGGGAGCGCAGGTGTACTGCTCCTGCTGCTGACTCGACGCATCGAGAATGGTCGTGGGACTACAGTGCGAGTGGGGCGCGCACGTCGCCGTCCCGCAAGGCGTGGTGTCCGCGCTGCACAGCGGATCGGGCGTCCCGTCGCTGAACAGGATGACGATGTACCTCGAGCGCGCGCGCTCCGCGGGAGTGCTCTTGAGCATGTCCCGGGTGAGCATCTCGTACCCAGCGGCCAGCGCGCCTTGATCGTCGGTGAGGTTGTCGGCCTGGCCCAGCGCCGTCGCGATCGTCCCCAGGTCCGGGGTGTTGGTGAAGCCATTCGTGACGTTGACGATCGCGGAGCTGAAGGTGACGACGCCGAACTCGACCCCCGGAAGCCCCTCGTACTTCTTGATCACGTCGGTGACGGCCGTGGTCCGCACGTCGGCCGGATCGGTGACCACCATCGAGCCCGAGACGTCGACCAGGAACAGGATCTTGACCGGAAACACGGCGTCGGCCGGCGGCGTCGGGCAGATCTCGCCCCGGAGCTCGAGCTCGTCGTCGATCGCGTTCACCGGCGGCGGCGTGCGCACGAGCGGTGGGTCGCTGCACCCCCACGCGAGCCGCGCGCCGGCCAAGAGGAGGGCGCCCGTCCAGGTCAGGCGCGGCAGCGCCGTCCCCCGTGCGGATGGACGTCGCATCGTCCTCTTCATGAACGACGGGGAGAGTGCCTAGCGTGCGCGACGACGCCGACCGACCCCGAGCGCCGTCAGCCCCAGGACCGCGAGCAGGACGCCGCCGGAGGCCTCCGCACCGCCCACGCGCTCCACCGAGCAGGAAGCTTCTCCGGCGGCGTTGGACGAGCCGCCCGTCGCTGGATCGCTGGGGGCAGCGCCGGTGGTGCTCGGCGACAGAGGAACGACGAGGGACGTCGCCGCGGCCGTGGCCGGCGTGCACGCGGTATCGCACTCCGCGCCGATGACCTGACCGACGTTGTTGGCGGCGACGCCCGTCGCGAACCCCGCGGTCGCGGTGGTCCAGACGTCCCCGCAGGCGTTGGCCTTCTGATCCTGGTTCGGAGTGCCGGCGCAGCTGTCGCAAACGTCGCCAACCCCGTCGCCGTCACCGTCGGCCTGGTCCGGGTTCGCCACGTAAGGACAGTTGTCCAGCGCGTCGTCGATGCCGTCGTGGTCCGAGTCATCGGACTGCTGGTAGGTCTTGCCGATGTCGGTGTAGTTGACCAGGATGCTCCCGCCGCACCCGCAGCCACAACCGCCACCGTTGTTGTTCGGCGTCCCGCAGGCGCCGCCCGAGCACTCGCCTGGCTGGGCGGCCTGGGCCTGGGCGGACGCCGAGGTCGCCGTCAGCCAGAGGGCGAGGGCCGAGAGGAACGCGACTCCGAGGCGAGTGAGGCGCCGGCGCAGATCATACGTGTTCATCGTACTTCTCCTCGGTTGGCGACGGGCAGCGCTACGCCGCCCCCCTGACGATTGCTGAGCACCCTTCGTGCCTGTTCCCGCATGCGACGCGACACCCCGGTTCTCGGGTGAACCCGGTGCGAGCTGAGGCTATCACGGCGCGGGCGGGCCTGCGAGGAATGAGGGATCTTCATCGAATCCGGGGAAGCGGATCGTGCGCAAGCGGCCCGGCGCAATGTTGCGCAATCCATGCTGCGCGTATTGCGCAACGAATCGCGAGCGCGAGCGCGGAATCGGCGAGGGGCCGGCACCTCGCCTTCGGGGTGCCCGGCGGGTACGCACCATGCTACGGTCAGGCCCGGCGCCCTTGAGACTCTGGTGTGTGCGCGCACGACTTGGTCTGACTACGGCATCCGGTGTGGGAGGCGCCCTTCTCGGCTGCTCCAGCGCGCCTCCTCCGCCCGCGATCGTGGTGTCGATGGCGCCCGGTGACGCCGGCTCCGACGCCGGCACCGTCTTCGCCTTCAAGCAACTCGGGTGCGGCTCGGCGGGGATGCAGAGCGTGATCGCGGTATCCGGATCGAAGGTGGGGATCGCGAGCCTGGCCGAGACGCCGATGACGCAGACGTGCACGATCCAGCCCCTCGGGCCCACGGTGACCTCTCAGGTGCCGCTCTGGAACGTCTGCTACGCGGAGTCGAAGCCCGACGGCACGTACCGGAGCACCGTGGTGACCAATCAACCGTACGTCGACCCGACGGGGGTCGGTCTGGCCTTCGACTCGGCCGGCAACGCGGGCATCGCGTACACCGGGGTCGGCGCGACGCCCGCCCAGGACCGGTGCGGCGCGAACGAGGCCTTTCTGACGAGGGCGACCGGCGGCACCTTCGGCGCGCCCCTTCAGGTCTCGCACGGTTCGCAGTCCGACGGGCTCGTGGCGAGCCAGGCAGGCAACTGCTCGCAGAACGTCTGCAACTCGGGCGACGTCACCGGCTGGTGGCCCGCGCTCGCGTTCGATCCGAACGACAATCCCACGATGGTCTATCGCGACGTTCACTTCGGGTTCGCCGTCAGCGACCTGACGGCGAAGTCGGACGTCGAGCTCGCGCAAGGGAGCGGGGGCAGCTATCCGATTCTGACCATCGACGTCTCTCGCGGCGGGGGCAACTTCAATCGTCTCGCGCTGTCGCCGTCGGGGCTTCCGGCCGTCCTCGAGTACAGCACCGGGGCGAGCCCCGGAGTCTACGTCGATCGCGATGTCGTGAAAGGCGGCCTCGCCGCGCAGGAGGCGGCCGGCGGCTGGTCTTCCACGCAGGTCTTCGCCGGGCAGGTGGGTCCCCAGCTCGGGTTCGCGATCAGCGCGCAAGGGCTCTTCGCCGCGGCCTACTACGACGCGGGCACGTCGCGGCTCTTCTACGTCGAGTCGAGCGATGGCTCGACGTGGTCCTCCCCGACGGCGGTCGACGACAACGGGCTGACGGGCCAGTATCCGTCGCTGGCGTTCGATTCGAGCGGCGATCCCGCCATCGCGTATTATCGATGCGCCCGCTCGACCGGAGCCACCCAGTGCGATCCCACGCAGGACGGGCTGCAGCTGGCCCGGCGGAAGGCCGGAGTCTGGAGCGCGGCGTCCGTTCACGGCGACGCCAGCGTCACCGACGGCCTCTATCCCGCGCTCGCGTTCGCCCGTGACAAGGCCATCATCGCATTTCAAGTCAAGTCGTACGACGCCGTCTCGCGGGCGAGCTCCGTCAGCTGGTGGGTCGCGGAGGAGCAATGATCCGCGCAGCGTTCGCGTTCCAGGTATCGCTTGCGATGCCGCTTGGGGTCGCGCTTGCTCTCTGGACCGGCTGCTCGGACAGCTCCAACAAGCTGTACGGTAGCGTGTCGCAGTTCTACGACCTCTCCTTCAACAGCGTCACCATCGTCCTCCAGGGGACGAGCGTGTCCGTGCAGTACATCGGCTCGGGGCAGGATCCCGCCGTCCTCGTCGTGGACACGGCCAACATCTTGAATGTCTCTGGCAGCTCGATCGACCTGACGCAGCTCGACTCGGGCCAGCCGCGCGGGGTGCTGCAGAGGGTGGGCGTCGTGACGACGGATCTTCCCCTCCAGCAGGGGACGGTCGTGTTCGATCAGGTGCCGCACGTGGGGTCGACCCTCTCGGGGCACTTCGCGGCGACGCTGGCCAAACCCGCCGGGTACACCCTGGACGGCGACTTCTCGGCGACGGTCATCGCGCCGTGAGACGCGGGGGGCTCGCCCTGATCGTGGCGGCTTCGCTGACGTCGTGCGACTTCACGTCCAGCGCGACCTTGAACGCGTGCCGGCAGACGATCCCAGCGGCATGCGGCAAGACGGCCAACTGCGTTCTGGGCGGCGACGAGTACCTGCAGGGATTCTTCCCCGGTTCGCAGACCATCGTCGTCCGGACGGACACCCCGCGGAGCGTCACCTTCTCCTTCGTGTTCCAGGACCGACGAGCCGCCGGGACCGGCCTCACCCTGACGTCGACGGAACCCGACTGTTCGGAGCCGTCGTCCTACGCCAGCCAGGGGGACCTGTTCGAGCTCGCGGGGGCGAGTGGCGTGCTCGAATTCCCGATCCAAATGACGAATGCGGGAGACCATCTCGTCACTTTCCATTCGGACGCCTACTGCTCCTATGAAATGCGTTACCACTAGCCAGCAGGGTGCAGAAGAAGTGAGCTCTGATCGCCAAGACGCCAAGACGCCAAGACTCGGAGCGGAGAAGTCTCCGCCAAATCCCAATGCCGTCTTGGCGTCTTGGCGATCCCAACCCCGGCGCGCGCGCGTTCTGGCCCTCGCCGCGGCGCTCGCGTGCCTCACCCTGTCGGCTGGCCTTCACGCCGCGTCCTCCCTCGCCATTTCACCCAAGACGGCGACGGTGCCCCCCCGCGGAACGCAGCAGTTCTCGGCCACCGGTGGCAGCGGCGCCGGCTACACGTGGTCGCTGACGGCGGCCCCCTCGGGGGGAAGGATCTCGGCCTCGGGGCTCTACACGGCCGGGCCGACGCCCAACGTCGTCGATGGCGTGCAGGTGAGCGACTCCGCTCTCGCCGTGGCGACGGCCACGGTCACGGTCGGAGGGGGCGTCGCCATCGCGCCGCATGGAATCACGCTCGCGCCCGGCAACGTGCAGCAGTTCACCGCCTCCGGCGGTAGCCCGCCTTACTCGTGGCAACTCGTGGCCAACGGCTCGGGAGGCTCGGTCTCCCCCGCGGGGCTGTACACGGCCGGCTCTGCGATCGGGCAGGACACCCTGCGCCTGGCCGACTCGATCGGCGGCTCGATCACGGTCCCGATCGACGTCGTCGCGGTCGTCCCGCTCGGCACCGCATGCACGACTTCGGCGACGTGCCCCGCGACGTCGGACGGGAAACAGTACTGCGTGGACGGGGTGTGCTGCAACTCCGCATGCACCGGACAGTGCCAGGCGTGCAGCACGGCGAGCGCGCTGGGAAGCTGCCTGACCATCGCCGGGTCCCCGGTGGGGAAGCGTCCGCCGTGCCCGGTGGGCGATTCGAAGAACGTGTGCAGCACCAAGCGGTGCGACGGAGCCAAGCCGACGTCCTGCGACTCGTACGTGGGCGCCGACGTGACCTGCCACGTCGCGACGTGCATCGATCTCGTCGGGACGCCGGTGGCCGTCTGCCAGGGCGACGGCGGCTGTCCGCAGGTCGACGCGTCGCCCTGCGGGGCGTTCGCATGCGTGTCCAGCGCCTGCGCGACCTCTTGCACGAACACCTCGGAGTGCAGCCCCGGCAACTACTGCGACGTCGTGACGGGCCAGTGCGTCGTGCCTGACGCGTCCGCAGCGACCGACGCGGGGGGGGCGTCGTCGCGGTCGCCGTCGTCGTCGGGCTGTGCCATCGGGACGACCGCCGAAGGACTCCCCTCTTTCCTGGCCCTAGCCACCGCTGCCGGCATCTCTGTGCGGCGCCGCCGGCGCCGCGCGTCGCCCAGCCCTACCAGTTGATCGTCAGTCGCGCAGCGGCAGCGACCCGATGTAGTCCATCTTCCCGAGGTCGACGCCGCTGTGACGGAGGATCGCGTAGGCGATCGTGGCGTGGAAGAAGAAGTTCGGCGTCGCGGTGGTCCCGAGGTAGTCGTCGCCGCGCAGCCACTTGCCCTGGAGCCACGCCGGGGCGACCTTCCGCTCGTCGGCGCCCGCAAAGTCGGCCTCCTTCACGGTCTCGATCCAGCCGAGGGCCGCCGCGATGCGCGCGCGCAGCTCGCCGATCGTCTTCTCGGTGTCGGGGTGCTTGGGGGCTTCCTTGCCCGTCAGGTACGCGGCCGCGAACTTCGCCGTGTCGCACGCGGACTGGACCTGCCGGTCGAGCGAGTACATGTCCGGGTAGAGACGGGCACTGACGAGGGTGTTGGGATCGTACTTCTTCGCCGTCGCGTGCTCGACAGCCTTGCCGAGCCAGGCGTCGAGGTTGCGGAGCATCTTGGTGTAGCCCTGGATGACGTGAAACGCGTTCATGGGTGCCTTCTCCGTGGGGGGAGCGGAGCATACGTGGCGCGTGGGACTGCGCCATGTGCGCGGCGTCCCTCTACTTCCGCGAGGGTCGCTTCACGGCCCGCACGACGGGCCTCTTGATGCCGCCGCGGAACAAGACGTCCCCCTTCGCTTCGAGGCCCGACACTCCGTCGGGCATCTCGAGCGCCTCGAGCACGCGGCCCGTGGCGGGGTCGACGCGCCGCAGCTCCGACGTGTCCCCTTCCCAGGTGCTGTGCCACAGGTCGCCGTCGACGAACGACACGCCCGTCACGAAGCGGTCGGAGCGCAGCGTCTTGAGCACCTTCCCGCTGGTCGCGTCGATCTGGTGGATCGGGACCGGCCTCCGCGCGAACGCGACGCACTCGCCGGAGGAGCGCAGCTCGCGCCCGCCGCCGTCGACGACCACGTCGGCCGAGCGCCCGAGCGCGCAGACCTCGCAGAACGACGCGGTCCGCGCCTGGCCTCGCGACGTGATCACCGCGGTGAGGCCCTCGTAGCGATCGCGGATGCGCGCCACCTCCGAGACGAGGGCCGGGATCGCGGCTCTCTCGGCCGCCGCGCCGGCGCTCGCGAGGGCCGACGTCAGCAAGTCCGGGTCTCCGCGCTTGGCCGCCAACTCGACGCGCACGAGCTCCGCGAACGTGCGCTCCAGCGGCGCGGCGGGGGCGAGCCTGGCGTGCCCCAGCAGCCGCTCCGCGTCAGCGGGTCGACCGAGGCGCAGCGCCGCGCGGGCCGCGACCAGCTGCAGATAGGCCGCGTTGCGAGCGTCGCCTGCAGCCTGGAGCTCCGCGACGGCGCGCACGACCGGCTCCGCGCTCCAGCGCAGATCGCCGAGCGCGAGCGCGATCTCCGCTTCCGCCGCGAGGCAGCGCGCGCGGAGTAGACCGCCTTCGGGTCCGAGCGCTCGCAGCGCCGCTCGAAGCTGCGCCTTGGCGCTGACGAATTCGCCAAGCTGCGACAGCGCCGCGCC
>PLYU01000254.1 GCA_003153495.1 Myxococcales bacterium | reverse complement strand
GTGCCCGCGTGCTCCTCTTCGCGTGCGCCTTCTCCTCCTTCCCCCCGCTCCGGCGGGGGGAAGGCCGGGTTGGGGGGCTGCGAGGCCCAGGGTGGCTTCTTTCCGCTAGGTGCGCGACGTCGTGGCGCACCCTAAATTACGGCCTTTCGTGCGTAGACTCGGCGCCTCTTTGCGAAAGTAGGGCTAGATACAAGGTCGAGGTCGAGGTCGCCGATGCAAGCCGCCCGGCTCGAGGTGCCAGCCGCTTCCACCGGCGGGTCAGCCGCTAGGGACCGAGGGGCCTTCCGCCTCTTCCCGGATCGCACCGAGCTCGTGCGGGCCGCGCGCCTACCCCGCCGTCGCGAACACCAGGCTGAGCACGAACGCCAGGATGGTCGAGTTGTACGCGAAGCTCATGACCGCGTGCAGCAGCACGGCGCGCCGGATCTGCCGGCTGGTCACGCAGACGTCCGACACCTGGAAACACATGCCGATCGTGAAGGCTAAGTAGGCGAAATCGAGGTACGTCGGCGGGTGCCCGCCGGGCAGCTCGACGCCGCCGACGCCCTCGGCGTCCTCGCGGTAGTAGAGGTGGGCGTAGCGGTAGGTGAACGCCGTGTGCGTCATCGACCACGCGAGGGCGACGGTGGCGAGGCAGAGGCCGACGGCAGCGAACCGCAGGCCGTCGGGGAGGGACCCCGCGGTGTGCACGACCAGCGTCGCCGCGAGCAGGCTCACCGCGGAGGTGACGACGACGATGACGTAGACGAGGGTCCTGCCCGGGTCCTCGGAGCCGGCGCGGTCCCGGGTGGTGTGCGCGTCGGCCCCGACGATGCCTGCCCAGGACAGGGCGAGGAGGGCGACGCCCGCGACGTTCCAGCCCACGAGCGGGGGCGCGATCACCGAGCTCGCGGGAGGCACGCAGGCGCGGGCGACCAGGTACGCGACGACGCCGGCGACGAGAGAGATGCCCACGCGCACCAGAGCTCGACGCGGGTCCATGCGTGCTTGCGTCTGCATCGTGCGGTGGATCGTATCGCATCGAGCCGCCGCCAGAGGCCGCGCCTCGACGCTGCGAGAGGCGGCGCATGTGATTGAATCGCCAGGACTTTCGTCCGCGGGGCGCGCCGTCGCTCTTGAAAGCTGCGGCCCAGCGGCTATGGTGCCGCCTCTTTCGCGCGGTGGCCGTAGCTCAGCTGGTAGAGCACTGGATTGTGGCTCCAGGTGTCGCGGGTTCGAACCCCGTCGGTCACCCCCCGTTTCTGCGAGAAAAGCGCTCCTTGGCTTGCCTTCTCGCTGGGTGTATGCTGCTGGCTGTCCGGAGAGTACACCGACTACTTCGGGCGACAGGGCATTCAATGGCAGACCGTGGCGAAGTCGAGCCGCACGACGCGCAGCCCGCGACGGAAGCTGCGAGCGGGAGTGGGGACCCGCTCGTTCTGCATGCTTTGACACGGGTGGGTGAAACGCTGCGAGACAAGTGGCGCCTCGACGTCTTGATCGGCGTCGGCGGTATGGCCGCCGTCTATGCCGCGACACACCGCAACAACAGCCGCGTGGCGGTGAAGATCATCCACTCCGAGATGTCGACCAATGCCTTGGTGCGCGAGCGCTTCCTTTGGGAGGGCTACCTCGCCAACTCGGTGGGGCACGAAGGTGCAGTCAAGGTCATCGACGACGACGCTGCGGAAGACGGATCGCTGTTTCTGGTGACGGAGCTTCTCGATGGCGAAACGCTCGAGGAACGTCGCATTCGCCTCGGCGGTCGGCTTCCCCAGAACGAAGTACTCGTCCTGACCGACCAGATCCTCTCCGTGCTGATCGCCGCCCATGCCAAGGGCATCGTCCACCGTGACCTCAAGCCGGACAACGTGTTTCTGACACGCGCCGGACAGGTCAAGATCCTCGATTTCGGGATCGCGCGGCTGCGCCAGCTGTCGACGGCGAGCAGCGTCACCCAAACCGGGTTCACGGCGGGGACGCCCGCCTACATGGCACCCGAGCACGCCCGCGGTCTCTCCGACGAGGTCGATGAGCGGAGCGATCTCTGGGCCTGCGGAGCGATTATGTTCTCTCTGCTCGCCGGTCGGGGCGTGCATGAGGGGCGCACGATGAACGAGAAGCTCGCGAACGCGATCAATAGGCCCGCCCCCCCGCTCGCGTCGGTGGCGCCGGATGTCTCGCCGCCCGTGGCGGACCTCATCGACCGCGCCCTCGAGTTCGCGAAGGACATGCGCTGGTCGAGCGCCGCGACCATGCAGAAGGCGCTGCACCAAGCCTATCAGCTGGTGAACGGTGGCGAGATCGAGAAGGCGGTAGCGCCGACAATCGGCGACGACGTTCCGGATCGCACGCTGCCCCAGGCAGTGGTCGGCCTTCCACCCGATCGGAGGCCTCCGACCACTTCTGGACCCTTTGCGGCTTCACCCGTGCCCATGCTGTCCGCCTTGTCTCCGCGGCCGTGGCGCGCGGTTCTGGCAGTCGGAGGCGCGGCGGTTCTCGGTTTCTTCTTGCTCGTCGTCGCATCGATGGTTTCGGGAGGACGCGCAAGCACGCACGCGGAGACGGCGTCCGCAGCGATGCCGGTCGTCCCTCCGGCGATGCCGACCCCGGTCGTCCTCTCGCCACTGGCGCCGCTGGAGATCTCGGTCACCGACTTGCCTGTCGCTGGCTCGGCCAGAGCCGGATCACAACCGGGCCCCACGACGAGGTCCGCGTCGCCCGCGACCTCCGTGCAGACGAGTCCGAGCCCGCGGGCGGACTGCCGGCCCCCGTACGTCGTCGATGTGGCGACAGGCAAGAAGCAATGGAAACTGGAATGCCTGTGAGCCAACGCCTTCTGCTTCTTGCCACCCTTTTCGCGATCATGCTCGCGACGTCGTCGGCCGTCGCCGCCAAGCCGACGAAGAAGGAGTGCGCCGCCGCCAACGAGGCCGCCCACGACTTGCGCAGCGCGGGCAGGCTTCGCGAAGCTCGCGCGAGCCTCGCCGTGTGCACCGCCGCAAGCTGTCCCGGGCCGATACGCGAGGATTGCGCGCAACGTCTCGAGGAGATCGATGCGGCCATTCCCTCGGTCGTCTTCGTGGCGACGGACGGCGCCGACCACGACCTCAGCAACGTGCGCGTCACCATGGACGGGGCGCCGCTGCTCGAAAAGTTGGATGGGGCGGCCGTCACGCTCGATCCGGGCGAGCACCATTTCGTGTTCGAATCCGACGGGCTCCGCAGCGCGGAAAGTACGGTCCTCCTTCGCGAGGGGGACTCGAATCGACCCGTGCGAGTCGTCCTCCAGTCGGCGAGGGCGAGGGCGAGGGCGCCTGCGCCTGCGCCTGCGCCTGCGCACGACGACGCGCACGTCGCGATGGCACCTGCGCCCGCCCAGACGCGCGCGGACGCGCCGTGGCTCGACGCGAGCATCCGGCGTTCGCTTGGGCTGTCGCTTGGCGCGGCGGGCGCGGCGGGAGTCGTGCTGGGTGCCGTCTTCACCTTGATGGCAAAGTCGACGTACGACCGAGCGATTCAGACCGAGTGCGTCGGCGGTGACCCGAAACGGTGCACACCGCAGGGAAAGCAGGACGGGCAGACGGCGCACAGCCAGGCGGTCGTTTCGACCGCGGCATTCGTCGGCGGCGGCGCACTCCTCGCGGGCGGTGCGGCGCTCTACTTCACCGCTCCCAAGTCCGATGACGTGGCCATCTCGGCGGCGGTCTCCAGCGGAGGTGCAGCGTTCGCGGTCCGCGGAAAATGGTGACGCCCAAACGCATTGCCTTGCTGGGCACGGCCCTCTGGCTTGTGTGCCTTTCGGCTTGCGCTGACGTCTTGCAATTCCACGACCTGGAAACTGCGGCGGGTGACGACGCGACTTCGAGCTCGGGAGATGCGACGACCGACGGGACGTCCAGCGAAGGCACGAAGGACGCCAGGGACGCGGCGGCCGATGGCGATGGGACGCCCGCCTGCGCCACGACCACGTGCGGAGGCGCGTGCGTCGACACGATGAACGACCCGAAGAACTGCGGTAGCTGCGGCACCGTCTGCTCGGCCGGCGCGCCCTGTCAAGGAGGCATCTGTATCTGCCCGGGAACCGAGCGGTTCTGCGGCACGGGCGCCAGCGCAACATGCGTCTACACGTCGAGCGACCCAACCAACTGCGGGGGGTGTGGCGTCAACTGCGGCCAGGGCGCGAGCTGCGTGAACAGCGCGTGCGTGTGCCCGACAACCCAGAGGATGTGCGGCGTGGGCAGGACCACAACCTGCGTGGACCTGAGCACCGACCCAAACAACTGCGGAGGATGCGGCACCGTTTGCGCCGCGACGGCGAGCTGTGGGGTCGGGATGTGCCAGGTGTGCGGAACGTCGGACACCCAGATCATGTGCGGTACGCCGGTGCGTTGCGTCGACGAAGCCACAGACCGCTCCAATTGCGGCGGATGCGGCATGGCTTGCCTGGCGACGGAGATTTGCAAGGCCAGCAAGTGCGTTTGCCCCGGGAGCCAAACGCTGTGCGGAACCGGCGCCAGCGCGACCTGCTACGACCTTTCCAACGATCAAGAGAACTGCGGAGCCTGCGGCATCGCATGCACCAGCGGAGCGGTTTGCCAGGGCGGGAACTGCGTCTGCCCGGCGGGCACCCACAGCTGTGCAGTCGGGTCCACGGCGACCTGCTTGCTCGACGTCTCGACCAGCTCGTGCGGCGCATCATGCGGCGTGTGTCCCATTCCAGCGCACGGCGTCGCCACCTGCGACGGAATGAGCTGCGGCGAGTCGTGCCCCCAGGCCGGCACGCCCACGCTCTGCCCGCCCGGCGGCGGCGCCAACGCCGCGTGCGTCGACCTCGCGACGGATCCCACCCATTGCGGCGCCTGCGCCACTCCGTGCAGCACCCAGAACGCAGTCGAATCGTGCGCGGCGTCGACCTGCTCGGTCACGTCCTGTAACCCCGCCAGCTTCCACGACTGCGACAAGCTGGCTTCGGACGGCTGCGAGATCAACCTCGCGACCGACTCGAACAATTGCGGTTCTTGCGCACACGCGTGCAACGCGACCAGCGCGTCGGAGGTCTGCATCGGCGGGGTCTGCACCGTGTCGAAGTGCACCACGCCCGGCACGGCCGACTGCGACGGTAACCCTGGCAACGGTTGCGAGATCAATACCACCAACAACGTGAACGACTGCGGGGGCTGCGGCCTCGCGTGCAGCACGGACAACGCGATCGAAGCCTGCATCGCGTCGAGCTGCACGATCGTGGCGTGCCGCGTCGGCTTCGGGGACTGCGACACGAAGGCGGCGAACGGTTGTGAGATCAACCTCACCAACGACCCGAGCCACTGCGGGGCGTGTGGGAAGGCATGCAGCCAGAGCGGCGGGACGGGGACCTGCGTCGCATCGACGTGCAGGATCACGTGTGCCCCCGGCTTCGCGGACTGCGACAGCAACCCCGCGAACGGCTGCGAGACGGCGATCACGACCACGAGCAACTGCGGGGCGTGCGGCAAGACGTGCAGCACGAGCCATGCGACCGAAGCGTGCAGCAGCACCTCCACGGGCTTCGTCTGCTCGGTCACGTCATGCAACACGGGCTTCGATGACTGCGACCACAACGCGTCGAACGGGTGCGAGATCAACCTGAACACGGACGCGAGCAACTGCGGTGGCTGCGCGAAGCCGTGCAGCATGGCCGGCGGCGCGACGGAATCCTGCGTCGGCGGGAGCTGCACGCTCTTGAATTGCAGCGCCGGCTTCGCGGATTGCGACAGCAACCCCAAGAACGGCTGCGAGACCACGATCACGACCACGAGCCACTGCGGAGACTGCAATACCTCGTGCAGCACCAACCACGCGACGGAGGCCTGCACGAGCGCGGGCGGCGTCCTCACGTGCACCATCACGGCGTGCAGCGCGGGCTTTGCGGACTGCGACAAGCTGGCCTCGAGCGGCTGCGAGGTCAACACGACCAACGACATGAACAACTGCTCGCAATGCGGAAAGACCTGCACCGCCGCGGGCGGCACGGAGACCTGCGCGAACAGCGCCTGCGTGCTCACGTGCACCCCCCCCAATGCCGACTGCGATGGGAACCCCGCGAACGGTTGCGAGGTCGACACGTCCAACGACCCGGCGAACTGCAGTGCTTGCGGCAAGGCGTGCAGCATGAGCGGTGGCACGGAGCGCTGCGTCTCCTCGGCCTGCTCCCAACCGACGTGCACGGCTCCCTTCGCGAACTGCGACGGCCTCGCTTCGAACGGCTGCGAGGTCAACACGTCCAACGACGCGAAGAACTGCGGCATGTGTGGCTCGAGCTGTCCGGCGGGTTGCGGCGCGAGCGTCTGCAGCAGTTGCCCGGTCGGCACGATGGACTGCAACAACACGTGCGCGACGTGCCCCGCAGCCCCGACCAACGGGTCCACGGCGTGCAGCGGCTCGACGTGCGTCGCCGCATGCAACAATGCCTCGTTCCCCAATCTCTGCGGCAGCGCGTGTGTGAACACCGTGGCGGATCCGAAGAACTGCGGCGCCTGCGGCAACGCGTGCCCGAGCGGAGCGACTTGCGGGGGCGGCACGTGTGGGTCGTGTCCTTCCGGCACCTTGCTCTGCGGTCCCGCGCCTGGGGTGTGCGCGACGTGTCCCGCCGCCCCCAGCGGGGGATCCACGGCGTGCAGCGGCTCGACGTGCGTCGCCGCGTGCAACAATGCCTCGTTCCCCAGCCTTTGCGGCAACGCGTGCGTGAACACCACGACCGATCCGAACAACTGCGGCGCCT
Organism: Myxococcales bacterium; assembly: GCA_003153495.1. Lineage (GTDB taxonomy): Bacteria > Myxococcota_A > Polyangia > Polyangiales > Polyangiaceae > Palsa-1150. The sequence goes on along the minus strand of PLYU01000254.1, from coordinate 510 downwards.
GCGGCAGCGGCAACACGAATGTGTGCCCGACCGGAGCGGCTTGCGGGGGCGGCGCGTGTGGGTCGTGTCCTTCCGGTACCTTGGTCTGCGGCCCCTCGCCTGGGGCGTGCGCGACGTGCCCCGCCGCCCCCAGCGGGGGATCCACGGCGTGCAGCGGCTCGACGTGCGTCGCCGCGTGCAACAACGCCTCGTTCCCCAACCTCTGCGGCAGCACGTGCGTGAACACCACGACCGATCCGAACAACTGCGGCGCCTGCGGCAAGGCGTGCCCGAGCGGAGCGACTTGCGGGGGCGGCACGTGTGGGTCGTGTCCTTCCGGCACCTTGCTCTGCGGCCCCGCGCCTGGGGCGTGCGCGACGTGCCCCGCCGCCCCCAACGGGGGGTCCACGGCGTGCAGCGGCTCGACGTGCGTCGCCGCGTGCAACAACGCCTCGTTCCCCAACCTCTGCGGCAGCACGTGCGTGAACACCGCGACCGATCCGAACAACTGCGGCGGTTGCGGCAAGGCGT
>PLYU01000016.1 GCA_003153495.1 Myxococcales bacterium | reverse complement strand
GGCTCCAGGCTCCACCAGGTTGCGCCCCTCTCGACACCTTCCCCCCGCTCCGGCGGGGGGAAGGCCGGGTTGGGGGGCCGCGAGAGCCAGGACGGCTTCTTTCCACTAGCTGCCCAACGTCACGGCGCACTCAAACACTCGGCCTCTTTGCGAAAGTAGGGCTAGCGCCTCTTGCGCGCCACGACTCTCTCGTAGATCTCGCGCTTGCTCCGGCCGCTCCACGCCGCGAGTCGCTCGGCGACGCCCTTGGCGTGGTCTCCGCGGGCGAGCGCCTCGTCGATCCGCGCGTCGAGGTCCGCCTCGCTGACGAGCGCTTCGCGTGCGTCGGGGGAGTGAGCGCCGAGGACGAGCACGACCTCGCCGATCCACCCCCGCCCGCTCGCCGCGAGCGCCGCGCAGGTGCCCCGGACGAGCTCCTCGTGCAGCTTCGTGAGCTCGCGCGCGACGCACGCCGGCCGCTCCGGCGTGGCCTCTGCGAGCTCGCGCATCGTCTTCTCGACGCGATTGGCGGCCTCGAGAACGACCACCGGCTCGGGCGTGGCGCACACCAGGGCGATCGCCTCGCGCCGCTCGCTCCCCTCGCGCGGAAGGAAGCCAACGAACCGGAACCGCCCGTCGCCCGCGAGCCCGCTCGCCACGAGCGCGGCAAGCACCGCGCTGGGCCCCGGGATCGGCACCACCCGCGCTCCGGCGGCGATCGCCGCCTCGACCAGCGCCTCGCCCGGGTCGCTGACTCCGGGCGTCCCCGCGTCGGTCACGACCGCCACGCTCTCACCGCCCGCGAGCAACCCCGCGACGCGCGCGACGTCCCGCGGGCTCGCGTGAGCGTCGAGCCGGTCGACCTTCTTGCCGGCGATGCCGAAGTGCGAGAGCAGCTGCCTGGTCCGGCGCGTATCTTCGGCGACGATGCGCTCGCACGCGCGCAAGGTGTCGAGCGCGCGCGCCGTGATGTCGCCGAGGTTGCCGATCGGCGTCGCGACGACGAAGAGCGTGCCGGGCCCCGCCGTCACGCGACCTCGACCGCGTCTCCCATTTCGTCGCGAAGGAACTCGCGGAGCCGCCCTGTCAGCCGCTGCTCGAGCTGGCGGACGCGCTCGCGGGAGATGCCGAAACGATCCCCGAGCTCCTGCAGCGTCAGAGGGTCGTCGGCCACGAGGCGCTCGTCGAAGATCGCGATCTCCTTGTCCTTGCTCGCCAGCGTCTTCCGGAACGCGGCGAGCTTGTCCTTGAGCAGCTCCTGGAGCTCGCTGTCCGCCATCAGGGCCTCGGGCCCCTCGACGAGGCTGGGCATCGTGTCGATCTTCGCGGTCGCTCGCCCCTCGCTGTCGCCGATGGGCGCGTCGAGCGATCTCTCGCTCGACTGCAGGCGCGCCTCCATGTCGGCGACCTCGCTCTCGGGGACGTTCAGGGACTTGGCGACCTCCTCGTTGGTCGGGTCGATCCCCATGGCCTGCAGCTCGGCCCGCTTCTTCCGCAGGTTGAAGAAGAGCTTGCGCTGGGTCTGCGTGGTGCCCAGCTTCACCAGGCGCCAGTTGTTCAGAATGAACCGCAGGATGTACGCGCGGATCCACCACGCCGCGTACGAGGAGAGCTTCACGCCGCGGTAGGGATCGTAGCGCTTGACGGCCTGCATCAGGCCGATGTTCCCCTCCTGCACGAGGTCCATGATGTTCTTGTAGGCGCGCCGGTACTCGTACGCGATCTTCACGACGAGCCGCAGATTCGCGGTCACCAGCTGCGCCGCGATGGCGGGGTCCTGCGTCGTGACGAACTTCTGGGCGAGTGCCTGCGTCTGCTCGGCCGGCAGGAGGGGGTGCCTCTGGACCTCGCGGAGATACAGGGTCATCGGATCGAAGCGCTCGATCGACGCGTGCTCGCCGGCCGCGCGCGGCTCGAGCAGGGGCGCAGCGTCGCTCTCTTCCGTGGCCGGCTCCGGCTCCTCGTCGACCACGCCGCCAGCCTCGACCTCGTGCTCGCCGGTGGTCTCTGCGGCCTCGGTGTCCTCCTCCGAGCCCGGGCCGTGATCGGCCGTCTCGCTCTCGTCGGCGGCCGCTCGCCCGTGGGCTGCGGGTTTCGCGCCGCGAGGCTTCTTCTTCGTCGTCTCGCGAGGCTTCGTCGTTCGAGGCAAGACCATCCTCAATTGAGATGTGTGCGAGGCCGAATGCGTAGCACGGGTGAGGCCTCGCCGGTACGCGGCCCGCCGTCAGCGCGCATTGCTAGCGAGCGTCCTCTCGGGTACGTACGCAATCCCGCCATGCCCCGCGCGCCCAGGCCCCCCCGCAGCTCGACGCCCGTGAGCCACGTTGCGCGTTGCGCGGGCGCTACGGCGCCCGCCTCGGCCCCCGCCCCGCGGGTTCACCGCGCCCGGCTGCCGGCGCCCCTCGAGCGGGGCACGAAGGTGCGGGTGCTCGAGGGTCCGTTCGCCGGCGAGATCGGGGTCGTCCAGGAGGACGACGGCAAGGGCAAGGCCCGGGTGATGGTCGGGCTCATCGCCGTCCGGCTCGACGTGAAGAACCTGGTCGCCCAGCGCGAGGGCTCGGCCCGCCCCAGGCTCTCCTCGTCGCACCGGAAGCCACGCCCCGCGCGCTCCTGACGCCTCCCGTGAGCCCCGCCGGTACAACCGAAGGCCCGTCTCCGGCATCGATGCCTCGAGGAGCCACCGAACCGCCGTTGAGCCCCACACCCCCTCCGGACGTCCGGTACCCGACCTCCCTCGTCGGCCAGCTTCGCCGACACGCGCCCCAGTACGCCGTGGGTACCCTGATGCTGGCGGCGTTCCAGCTCGCGATGAACCGCATCGACTGGCAGGCCAAGGCCGCCGTCGACGACGTCTTCGGCCCGAGCCCGGCGAACGCGTGGAAGCCGGCCGCGACGATCCTCGCCCTGGCGGTGACGGCCTTCGTCGTGCGCGTGGCGAGCCGCTGGTTCTTGTTCAACGCCGGGCGGGACGCCGAGTACGAGCTGCGCTTCGAGCTCCTGCGCAAGCTGCACCAGCTCGGCGCGGCCTTCTACCGCAAGATGCCGGCGGGCGAGATCATGAGCCGGTCGACGAGCGACCTGCAGCAGGTACGGATGCTCCTCGGCTTCGGGCTGCTGAACCTGGTGAACGTCGCCTTCGCGTTCGCCAGCGCGCTGCAGATCATGCTCGGGGTCAGCCCGAGGCTCGCCATGGCGTGCCTGGTCAACCTGCCGCTCGCCACGCTGCTCTCGCGCGGCGTCTCGCGCCGCCTCTACCACCGGATGCGCGACAACCAGGCGGCCCTGGGGAGGATGAGCGACGTCCTCCAGGCGAACCTCGCCGGCGTGCGCGTCGTGCGTAGCTTCGCCCTCGAGGGGCGCGAGCGCGAGCGCTTCGAGGCGAACAACCAGGAATACCTGCGGGCCAGCCTGGCCCTGGCGCGGCTGCGCGGGTCCTTCGGGCCGCTGATGGGCGCCGTCGCCGCCCTCGGGACGCTCGTCTTCTTCTGGTACGGCTCGTCGCTGCTGCTCCGCGGGCCCGAGCACGGGGGCCTCTCGCAGGGCGCGTTCTTCGCCTTCTGGAGCGCGTTCGCACGCATGGCCTGGCCGATGATCGCAGTCGGCTTCGCGCTGAGCGTGGTGCAGCGCGGCCGGGCGGGCCTCGCCCGCCTGCAGGACGTGTTCAGCGCCGAGCCGGAGGTGGTCGACGGGCCGCGGCCGGCCCCGAGGCACGCCGGCGGCTCGCTCTCGGTGAGCCGTCTGACGTTCGCGTACGGCGCCCGCAAGGTGCTGGACGACGTGACCTTCACCGTGGCCCCGGGCGAGTCGCTCGCCATCGTGGGGCGGACGGGGTCGGGTAAAACGACCCTGGCGATGCTCCTCGCGCGCCTGCTGCCGACGCCGCCGGGGGCCGTGCGCATCGACGGCGTCGACGTATGCGACCTGCCCCTGGGCTGGGTGCGGTCGGTGCTCGGCTACGCGCAGCAGGACGCGTTCCTGTTCTCGACCACGGTGACGCGCAACGTGGGCTTCGCGCTCGAGGACCCCGACGGGGCCGGCGCCGAGGAGAAGATCCACCTGGCCGCGCGCGAGGCGCAGGTGATGGACGAGGCGCTGTCGCTCCCGGAGGGGTTCGACACGGTGGTCGGCGAGCGCGGCGTCCAGCTCTCGGGCGGGCAGAAGCAGCGCGTCGCGCTCGCGCGCGCGCTCGTGTCGGAGCCGACGATCCTCATCCTGGACGATCCGCTCTCCGCCGTGGACGCCAAGACCGAGGCGGCCATCCTCGAGGCCATCGAGCGGCAGGCCGCCCGGCGCACGGTGCTCCTGGTGACTCACCGCATCGCGGCCGCGTCCCGGTGCGACCGCGTGGTGGTGCTCGACGAGGGGCGCGTCGTCGAGCAGGGCACGCACGAGGAGCTCCTGCGCACCGGGGGCATCTACGCGGCGTTCGCCGAGGAGCAGAAGATGGCGAGCGAGCTCGAGCAGCTCGACGCCGCCCCGGTCGAGCCGGCGGGTCCGCCCGAGACGGCGGTGGCGTCGTGAGCCCGAAGGCGACCCCTGGGAAGCGCGCCGAGCAGGCGCTTCGCAAGTTCCACGAGGAGGGCGCGATCGGCAAGGCGTACGACGCGCGCCTGCTGCGCCGCCTCTGGCCGTTCGTGCGCCCCCACGCGAGCTTCGTGGTCATCTCGCTGGCCACGCTGGTGGTGATCTCGGCGATCAACCTGGCGCGCCCGCCGCTCATGGGAGACATCGTCCGCCAGGCGACGGCCCGCGACGCGCGGGCGTTGGTGCGCGACGGCGTGGGTCTGTCGCTCCTCCTGGTGATTTCCCAGCTACTCGGCTTCGTTCAGATGTACACGATGCAGGTCGCGGGGGCGCGCGCGATGGCCGACCTTCGCCGCGCCATCTTCCAGTTCTTCCAGCGGCTGCGCCTGCGCTACTACGACCGGACCCCAGTCGGGCGGCTGGTGACGCGCGCGACGAACGACGTCGACGCGGTGAGCGAGCTGTTCGCCTCCGGCGCGCTCAACGCGATGGGCGACGTCATCGCGCTCGTCGGCATCGTCGTCATGATGCTCGCGCTCGACTGGCGGCTGTCGCTCGTGTCGTTTCTGGCCTTGCCGCTGGTCCTCGCCATCGTCAACTACGTCCGCGGGAGGTCGCGCGCCGCGTACCGCGACGTGCGCGCGCGCACGGCCCGGCTGAACGCATTCCTCAACGAGCAGGTCAACGGCATCGCGGTCGTGCAGGCGTTCGTGCGCGAGCGGGCGATGGCGGCCGAGTTCGACGCCATCAACTCGGAGTACCGCGACGCCAACAAGCGCGGCATCTACTACGAGGCGCTGCTCGACGCCTCCATCGAGATGGTGAGCACCGTCTGCGTCGCCAGCATCCTCTGGTTCGCGGGGCTGCGGCGCGTCGGAGACCACACGATCACCTTCGCGCTGCTCGTCACCTTCACGCAGTACATCCGGCAGTTCTTCGAGCCGGTGAGCCTGCTGTCACAGCGCTACACGCTCCTGCAGAGCGCCATGGCCGGCGCCGAGCGGGTCTTCGAGCTGCTCGACGAGAAGGACGTCGTGCCCGAGGCGATCGAGGCGGCGCAGTGCTGTCCGCCCGGTCCGCCGGAAGAAGCGCTGGCGCTCGAGCACGCCGACTTCGAGTACAAGGCGGGCAGCCCGGTCCTGCGCGACGTCACGTTCGCAGCGCGGCGCGGCGAGCGCCTCGCCCTAGTCGGCGCCACCGGCTCGGGGAAGACGACCATCGCGAGCCTGCTGCTCCGCCTCTACGAGCCGCAGGGGGGCAGCGTCCGCGTGCTCGGGCGCGACGTGCGAGGCTACGACCCGCACGAGCTGCGCCGCCTGTTCGCCGTGGTGCCGCAGGACGTGTTCCTCTTCCCGGGCACGATCCTGTCGAACCTCGCGATCGCCGACGAGACCCCCGACCGCGCGCGCGCCGAGGAGGCGCTCCGCCGCGTCGGCGCGCTCGAGCTGTTCCGGCGGCGCGAGGCGGGCGGCAAAGGCGACGGGCTCGACGCCCGCGTCGACGAGCGCGGGCAGAACTTCAGCGCGGGCGAGCGGCAGCTGCTGTCCTTCGCGCGCGCGATGTACCGGGACGCGCCGCTGCTGGTGCTCGACGAGGCCACCGCGAGCGTGGACTCGGACACCGAGGCCCGGCTGCAGCGCGCCCTGGAAGAGGTGATCCGCGGGCGCACGGCGATCGTGATCGCGCACCGGCTGTCGACCATCCGGTCCGCGGACCGCATCGTGGTCCTGCACAAGGGCCGCGTCGTGGAGATCGGGACGCACGACGAGCTGGTGGCCAAGGGGGGTGTGTACGCGCGGCTCTACCGGATGCAGTACGCGCACGAGCAGGCGATCGCGGCCGAGCGGCGGCTGCACGAAGAGGCGCAGGTGGCGGCGGGGTGACTATTGCGACCTCGACGGCTACTTGCACCCCCGCTCGATCCACTTCGTGATGAGCGCGACGCCCGCGTCGTCGATCCAGTGCGTGTCGATCAGCGGCATCTGCTGCGGCGTTGACACGCCCGGGGGGTGACGAACTCCTTCCAGACCCTCGTGCCCACCGGGAACGTCCACTCGTCCATGTCGGAAGTGTCGATCGGCTGGCGCCCGCAGGACCGTCGCGATCAATGATGTGGATGATCGGCCGCGGCAACAGGCAGAGGCGCTTCCTCGCCTGGGGGAGTCACTCGGCTTCCCGGGCCAGGCCATCGACAAACCCTGCGGTTGCGCTATTCGAGACCACCCATGCTCTGGTGCGAAAGACTTACGCAGGACCTCTCTGGCCCTCAACTCATCAACGACTCCAAGACTCCATCTGGCAGGGCCCACGTCGGCTCGTTGAGAGGGGTGCTCATTCACGATGCAGTCTTTCGGACGCTGCGGGCGAACGGCCGCGAAGCGCGGTACACCTACGGGGTCGACGACTATGATCCGTTGGACGAGTTACCGGCGGGTCGGGCTGACGAGTTCCGCCAGCATCTGGGCAAGCCGCTGTGCAACGTGCCACCCCCGGATGGTTCGCGCACCTCCGACATGGCTGAGCACTACATTCAGGAATTCTTCGATGTCTTTTCCGAGCTGGGCATCGAGGTAGAGAAGTACCGGATGCGAGACGTTTATAGAGAAGGCCGATTTGACGAGGCGATAGATCGTATTCTGAACCATGGCGAGACGGTCCGCAGGGTCTATCGGGAGGTCAGCGGAGCAACCCGTCCTGACAATTGGTTACCTCTGCAGGTCATCTGCGAACACTGCGGGCGTATAGGGACCACCGAGGTCACGCGCTACGACGGCACGCTCGTTGACTACGAATGCCGAAGGGACTTGGTGAAATGGGCTGCGGGGTGCGGGAATCGGGGTCGGGTGACGCCGTTCCGAGGTCATGCGAAGTTGCCTTGGAAGTTGGAATGGGTTGCCAAATGGGCGACCTTTGGCGTGACGGTCGAGGGCGCCGGCAAGGACCACACGACGCGCGGCGGGTCTCGGGAGGTCGCATCAGCCGCGCTCCTGGAACTTTTTCAGCTTCCAGCGCCTCTGAATATTCCGTATGAGTTCTTCCTTGTTGAAGGTGCGAAGATGAGCTCCTCCAGGGGAGTGGGGGCTACGGCGCGCGAGGTCGCGGACCTTCTCACACCAGAGGCATTGCGATTTGTAATGTTGAGTACACAGCCACGACGACCGGTCAATTTTTCATTGAGCGCAACGGCGATGGTCAAGCTATACAACGATATAGACAGGCTTCACGCCAAAGGTATCGGGGCTGACGACGATGCCAAGCTAATGCGGCTGTGCGCGCCGTCTGGAGTCGTTGAGCCCCGTTTCCCGCCAAACTTTCAGCTGCTCGTGGCCCTCGTGCAGATTCCACGCGTTGACATCGCGGGGGAGATCGCCAAGCGGAAAGGGGCGCCTCTCGTGGCGGCAGACGTGTTCGAGTTGGACGCTCGGTTGCGCGTGGTCAAACAATGGCTGAAAGACTATGCGCCGGATGACGTTCGCTTCGAGGTTCAGGACGCGGTACCTGCGGCGGCGCGCGCGCTCTCGCACGCAAAGCGGGCATATCTTCATGCAGCGGCGGCGAGGCTCGAGCATGTTGAGTGGGACGAGGTGGCGGTTCAGACTGCACTCTTCGACGTCGCCCGTCTTACGCCAATCGATGCCAATGAAGCCTTTCTGGCTATCTACACTGCTCTGCTTGGGCGAGATTCTGGTCCAAAGGCAGGTTCCTTGCTGAGCGTGCTTGACCGGGATTTCGTGTTACGGAGACTGAGGGCGTTGCCGTTTTCTCGAAGGGACTTTTGGAGCGAAACTTCGGTATCGTGTGACGACTTTAGGAGGCTGATTGGCGACGGTGCGCTCGCAGCCTTGTTTCAGGCGCGCCTGGCGTTTGACATCGTCGAACTCGAGAATGTCGGGGGAGGCAAGCGACTCATTGACGGCAAGGGAGTGATCGAGGTGTCCTGGCAGGCGCAGAACAAGAATCATTTGGTGCGGGTGGCATTCGCGACGGTGCGAGCGTTGGTGGATGCTGAGCTGGATGCGGACGCAGAGGCGCGCCGATTTGGAGAGGACGCGCGCGAGTATCTGGAAGATCTGGAGAAGCAGGCTAAAATTCATATATCTTTGGACAAAAAAGTGTGTGTATATCACGGCTTTGGCCCGGATGCCGTCGTGAGAAGCTGACGCCATTTGTGCTCGCGACTGCCAAGAGCGACGCGTACTGCCTTCCATCGGCGAAGCTGAGGCGAGGCGACCCATGCCGAACGTGGACGTGCGTGCCGGGGCCGAGACTGGCCGAGCGACGCCGGGCATCCTCGCCCGGCCGCGCGGTGACAGCCGGTGGGCCGCGGCCACGACCACGATCCCGGAATGGTATCGTCCGCCCCCGATGCGCCCGCTGCCCGTGCTCGCCTTCCTCGCGGTCGCCTGCACCCGCGCCCCCCCGACCCCCCCCGGCTTCCAGGGAGTCGTCGAGCTCGACGAGCGCGTCATCGCCTTCGAGGTGCCGGGTCGCGTCAGCCAAGTCGCCGTCCGTCGCGGGGACGTCGTGGCCGACGGCGCGGCGCTCGCCTCGCTCGACGACACCCTCGAGCGCCTCGCGCTGCAGTCCCGGCAGGACGACCTGGCCGGCGCCCACGCCGACCTCGCGCTGCTCGAGGCCGGCTCGCGCCGCGAGGACGTCTCGTCCCTCGAGGCCGACGTGCGGGCTGCGCGCGCGCAGGAGGACCTCCAGCGCAAGACGGTGGAGCGCACGCAGGCCCTGAGCCGGACGGGCGCGATCGGGCAGGCCGAGGTCGACCGCGCCGCGGCGGACCTCGAGCGCGCCACGTTCCAGCGCAAGTCGCTCGAGCAGAAGCTGCGCGCGCTGCAGGAGGGCGCGCGCCCGCAAGAGCTCGCCCGCGCCCGGGCGCGCATGCAGTCCGCGTCGACGGCGGTCTCGCTCGAGGAAGAGCGGCTCGCCCGCCACGTACTGCACTCCAAGGTCGGCGGAATGGTCGTCGACGTGAGCGTCGAGACCGGCGAGCTCGCCGCGGTCGGCACGCCGGCCGTCACGATCGCCGACGTGAAGCACCCGTACGTGGACGTCTTCGTCCCGCAGGGCGAGCTCGAGGGCGTGCGCGTCGGTACCCGGGGGCAGCTGCGCGTCGACGCCGCTCCGGCGCCTTTCTCCGGCGTCGTGGAGTACGTGTCTCCGAAGACCGAGTTCACGCCGCGCTTTCTGTTCAGCGAGCAGGAGCGGCCTCACCTCGTCGTCCGCGTCCGCTTCCGCGTGGACGACCCCGACGAGCGCCTGCACTCGGGCGTGCCCGCCTTCGTCCGGTTCGACCGATGACGGTCGACCGCGGAAGCGTCGTCATCGAGACCGAGCATCTCTCGCGGCGCTTCGGGGAGCTCGTCGCCGTCCGCGACGTGTCGTTGAAGGTCCACGCGGGCGAGATCTTCGGCGTGCTCGGCCCGAACGGGGCGGGCAAGTCCACGACCATCCGCATGCTCTGCGGCATCCTCGACCCGACGGGGGGCCGCGGCTCGGTCGTCGGCTACGACATCGCGCGCGACGCCGAGCGCATCAAGGAGCGCATCGGGTACATGACCCAGCGCTTCAGCCTCTACGAGGACCTCACGGTCATCGAGAACCTCGCCTTCTACGCGGGCATCTACGGCGTGCCACGCGCTCGACGCCGCGAGCGCGTGCGCGAGGTCCTCGAGGGCACGGGGCTGACCGACCGCCGCGCCCAGCTCGCGGGGACGCTCTCCGGCGGATGGAAGCAGCGCGTCGCGCTCGCGTGCGCGACGATCCACGAGCCCCCCGTGCTCTTCCTAGACGAGCCGACCGCCGGGGTCGACCCGGTCAGCCGCCGCGACTTCTGGGAGCAGATCTACGCCATCTCGGCGCGGGGCACGACCGCGCTGCTCACCACCCATTACATGGACGAGGCCGAGCGCTGCCACCGGATCGCGTTCATCTTCGGAGGCTCGCTGCTCGACATCGGCAAGCCCGACGAGATCGTGGAGCGGCGGAACCTCCGCGTGGCCGAGCTGGACGCCGACCGGGCCGACGAGGCCGCGACCCTGCTGCGCCGCGACGCCGTCGTGGAGGAGGTCGCCCACTACGGGCACTGGCTGCGGCTCTGCACCCGGGACCGCGCGGATCCGGTCGACGTCGCGCGCAGAATCCTCGGCGCGCACGGGATCGCGCTGCGCAGCGCGCGCGAGGCCCGGGTGACCCTGGAGGACGCCTTCGTCGCGATGGTGCGCGCCGAGGGGCGTCACGAGAGGGCCGCGTCGTGACGCTGCGCTTCCTCGTCATCGCTCACAAGGAGCTGCTGCAGCTGCGCCGGGATCGCATGACGCTCGCGATGATGCTCGTGCTTCCGATCGTGCAGCTTCTCCTCTTTGGCTACGCCATCAACACGGACGTCCGGCACATCCGGACGGTCGTCTACGACCAGGACCGGAGCGCGCAGTCGCGGGACCTGGCGCGGACGCTGGAGGCGACCGGGTTCTACGACCTGGTGGGGGAGGTGACCTCGCACGCGGAGATCGAGCGCGCGCTGCGGTCGGGGCAGGCGAGGGCCGCGCTCGTCGTGCCGGCGCGGTACGCCGCCGACGTTGCCGCCGGGCGCCCGGCGCACCTGCAGCTCGTGGTCGACGGGTCGGACCCCCAGGTGGTGGCCAGCGCGTCGGACACGGCGACGTCCCTGGTCGCCACCCGCTCGGGCGAGCTGCGGGTCGCGCGCCTCGCGCGGATGGGGGCCGCCGCGGGGCCCGAGCCCATCGAGCTGACCCCGAGCATCCTGTACAATCCCGACCTGCGGACCGCGGTCAACGTCGTCCCCGGGCTCATCGGGGTGCTCCTGACGATGACGATGGTCATGCTCACCGCGATGGCGATGGCGCGCGAGCGCGAGCGCGGCACTCTCGAGCAGCTGATCGTCTCGCCGGTCCAGAAGCTCGAGCTGGTCGTCGGGAAGATCTTCCCGTACGTCGCGATCGGCTACGTGCAGATGGCGCTGATCCTGGCGTTCGGGCGGTTCGTCTTCCGCGTCCCGATCACCGGCTCGGTGGGGCTCCTCTTCGCGCTCGCCTTCGTGTTCATCGCGGCCAACCTCGCCATCGGCCTGTTCTTCTCCACCCTGGCGGCGACGCAGCAGCAGGCGATGCAAATGTCGTTCTTCTTCCTGCTCCCGAACATCCTGCTCAGCGGCTTCATGTTCCCGTTCGAGGCGATGCCCCGGCCGGCGCAATGGCTGGCCCAGGGGCTTCCCCTGACCCACTTCCTGCGCATCGTGCGCGGGATCGTCCTCAAGGGCGCCACGTTCGCCGACCTGCGGGGCGAGCTTGCCTGGCTGACGGCGATCCTCTTCGCGCTGGTCGCGTTCGCGTCGCTCCGCTTCCGGAAGAAGCTGGTGTGACGCTCGCGGCGCCGCCCATGCCGCTCGCCGACGACGCACGAACTGCACCTTCGCGCACCACCTGCGCGCCACCGTCCTCGATTCTCCTCGCCAAGACGCGGCTTGCTTCGTGCAGCGGACGCGTAGTTTCATGGCGGACCTCGCAGACCACGCAGCACCCGGACCCGACGCAGCGCTCGCTGGATTGAGCGCCGCCGAGGTCTTGCAGCGCCGAGAGGGGGACGGGTGGAACGAGCTCCCGGCCGCCCGCCGGCGCGGCTTCCTCGCGAACGTGCTCGCCCTTCTCCGGGAGCCGATGACGCTGCTCCTGCTCGTTTGCGGCGGCATCTACATGGCTGTTGGAGATCGCCGCGAAGGCTTCATGCTCCTGGGGTTCGTGGTCTTCATCATGGCGTTGACGCTCTTTCAGGAGCGAAAGACCGAGCGCGCGCTCGAGGCTCTCCGCGATCTCGCGAGCCCGCGTGCGCTGGTCATCCGCGATGGCCAGCGCGCCCGCATCGCTGGGCGAGAGCTCGTCCGTGACGACCTCGTCGTGCTCGCGGAGGGAGACCGTGTGCCGGCCGACGTCACGATCGTGCAGGCGAGCCATCTCGCCGCGGACGAGTCGCTCGTCACGGGCGAGTCGGTGCCCGTTCGCAAGAGCGTATGGGACGGCATGCTCGCAGTCGTCAGGCCCGGCGGTGAAGATCTCCCCTTCGTCTACGCCGGCACCCTCGTCACGTCCGGTGCTGGCATCGCCCGCGTGCATGCCACCGGGGCGAAGACGGAGATTGGCCGCATCGGCACGGCGATGAACGTCCGGGACGTGCAGGAGACCCCGTTGCAGGCGGAGGTGAAGCGCCTGGTCGTGAAGCTCGCGTGGATCGGCGGGGCGCTCTCCGCCGTCGCCGCCATCGGATATGGCATCGCCAGGCACGACGCGCTGGCGGGACTCCTCGCGGGTTTGACGCTGGCGATGGCGATCCTGCCGAACGAGTTCCCCGTCGTGGTCACCATGTTCCTCGCGCTTGGCGCTTGGCGCCTTTCGCGAAGGAAGGTCCTGGCCCGTCGGATCCCCGCCATCGAATCGCTGGGCGCGCTGACTGTGCTTTGCGTGGACAAGACGGGAACCCTCACGGAAAACGTCATGACGGTGACCCGGATTGTAGCGAACGGCGAGCCCTTCGACGTCAGCCAGCGCGCAGGTAGCACTTCGGCACTCTCTCCCTCCGGCTCGAGCGGGCTTGCTCGAACGACGGACGTTCCCGAGGCGATACACGAGACGATCGAGTATGGCATTCTGGCAAGTCGCAAGGACCCGTTCGACCCCATGGAGCGCGCCTTCAAGGAGCTCGGCGAAGCCCGGCTCGCCGGCACCGAGCACCTGCACGAAGGCCGGGAGCTCGCGCGCGAGTACCCTCTCACGCGCGACCGGCTCGCCGTCGTACAGGTGTGGCGAGTGCCCGACCGTGCCCGGCTGGTGGTGGCCGCCAAGGGTGCCCCGGAAGCGCTCGCGGTGCTGTGCCGCATGAGTCCCGACCAGCGAGCCGAGTTGGAGGACCGCGTTCGCGCGCTCGGATCGGAGGGCCTGCGCGTCCTCGCGGTCGCGCGGTCGGAGATCGAGGCGACGGCGATCCCTGAGGACCCTGCCTCCCTGGGGCTGACCTTCGTGGGGCTCGTCGGACTCGTCGATCCGGTGCGTGAGAGCGTTCCCGCGGCCGTCGCGGAGTGCCGGAGCGCCGGGATCCGCGTCGTCATGATCACAGGGGACTATCCGGCGACTGCCGCGGCAGTCGCGCGTCAGGCGGGCGTCGACTCGCAACGGGTCGTCACCGGATCCGAGCTCGCCGCCATGGATGACAGCGAGCTGAGGAGGCGCGTGCAGGACACGAGCGTCTTCGCCAGGATGCTGCCGGAGCAGAAGCTCCGGCTGGTGGAGGCGCTGGTCGCGACGGGCGCCATCGTGGGGATGACCGGCGACGGCGTCAACGACGCGCCCGCGCTCAAGGCCGCCCACATCGGCATCGCGATGGGCTCGCGCGGCACGGACGTCGCTCGAGAGGCCGCCGCGGTCGTCTTGCTCGACGACGACTTCGCGGAGCTCGTTCACGGGGTGCGTCTGGGACGCCGCATCGTGGACAACCTGAAGAAGGCGCTCGCGTACATCCTGGCCGTACACTTGCCGATCGTCGGGTTGACGCTCTTCCCGATCGCGATGCGCTGGCCGCTCGTGCTCATGCCGATCCACATCGCGTTCTTGCACCTCGTGATCGACCCCACGTGCTCGGTCGTCTTCGAGGCGCAACCGGAGGAGGCCGACGTGATGCAAAGACCCCCGCGCGACCCGCGCGCGCCGATGTTCGGTCGGCGCGTGATCGGGCTCAGCCTCGCGCAAGGAGCCGCGGTCCTTGCAGCCGTCCTCACCGTCTACGTCGTCGCGCTTCGCCTCGGGCAGGAGGAAGCCGAGGTTCGGGCCCTGACGTTTGCGACGCTCATCCTCTCCAACATCGCCCTGGTGCTCACGAACCGTTCCTGGTCGCGCGTCGTTGCCTCGTCGTCGCTCAAGGACGTGACCTTCTGGTCGGTCACCGGTGGCGCGCTCGCGTTCCTGGCGCTCGTCATCTACATCTCGCCGCTCGCGCGGCTCTTCCGCTTCGCGCCTCTCGGGCTCGTCGATGTCATCCTGTGCTTCGGGGCGGCGGCGCTGAGCGTCACGTGGTTCGAAATCCTGAAGTGGCGTGGACGCGGCCGGGTCACGACACCGGCCAAGCCCGGTCAAACGACTGCGCGTGCAGGCGCCGGGTGATGGCGGCACCGTCCGTCAGGCCGATGAGCGCCGTGACGGCCGGTCTGTGCATTGCGGCCGCCTTGGTCCTCGCCCCCCTCTGGGCACCGCTCGTGCTCGCCGCTTGGTTCGCCGACCTGCTGCGGCCCGCGGTGCGGAAGCTCGAACGAGCTCTCGGCGGCCGCCGGCGCGCTGCTGGAGCGCTCGTGGTGCTGGTGATGGTCGGCGTCCTCCTTCCGCTCGTCGGCATCGCTCTCGCGCTCGCGGCGGCGACGCAGGACCTTCTCGTTCAGGTTCGCGCGGCCATCGAGGGCCAGGGATCGCTCGCCGGCGCGCTCCTTGGTGGGACCAGGGTCGGCTCGCGTCCGGAAATGCGCGACTGGGCGGACCTCGTGAGCCGCTACGGAGCGAACGCGTGGCGCGCGCTTTCCCTTGTCGCGCGTGCGTCGGCGAGCGCGGCGATCGGGGCCCTCGTCTTCGTTGTTGCCCTCTACACGTTCGTGGTCGACGGGGAGCGCGCCTACGCCTGGCTCGAGAAGCACGCGCCGATCACGCGCGAAGAGCTTGCGCGACTCGCGGGAGCGTTCCGCGAGACGGGTCGCGGCCTCATCGTCGCCGGAGGTGGCACGGCACTGGTCCAGGGCGCGCTCGCGACCGCCGCGTACGTTGCCATCGGGATCCCGCGCGCGGTCATCTTCGGTCCTCTCACCGCGGTGTGCGCGTTGGTTCCGTTCGTCGGGACGGGGCTCGTATGGATTCCGCTCGCGATCGAGCTTGGCGCTAGCGGGCAATTGTGGCGGGCCGGCGTGGTGGTCGCGATGGGGGCCGGTGTGCACAGTCTCGTCGACAACTTCGTGAGGCCGATCCTCGCGCGCTCGGGCCACCTCCACCTCCCGACCTTCGTGGTCCTGATCTCGATGCTCGGCGGGGTTGCCGCGTTCGGCGCGACCGGTGCGCTCCTCGGGCCGCTGGTGGTGCGGCTCTGCGTGGAATCGCTCGCGATCGTCGCGGACCGAAGGCGACAGAATCTCGCTCCAGGAGAGTAGGTAGAGAAGCGAGCGCCCTACTGCTTGCTCGCGTTGGCGAAGTCGGTGTTCATCGCGGCCAAGATCTTCGCCAGCTGCGTGGGATCGTCGAGGATGACGCCGAGCTCTCGGTTGTAGAGCAGCGAGCCGGTGGACATGTTCTCCGAGCCCCAGGGTTCGTGCAGCGTGATCNNGGATGCGCTGCACGAACTCTGGAGCCCACGAAGCCGCTCTTGCAGGTGCCCGTTGCGCAGTCGACGAGGATGGCCTTGGCGTGGATGTACGGGTTCGACGAGGTGCCGCCGCCGCTCGAGACCGTCGACACGTAGACCGACGCTCCGGGCGCGTCCTTCACCGAGGCGAGGGCGGCGGTCTGCGTCGAGCTCGTGCCGCCTCCGGCGACGACCAGCCGCACCGTCACGCCGCGCCCGGCCGCCGCGACCACGGCGTTCGTCACGCCCCCGGAGCCGCTATCGCTGAACTCCTCGTCCTCGATGTCCAGGGACTTCTGCGCCGAGCCGATCAAGCTCACGAGATCCGCCCTCGCGTTGCTGTTCGCCAGAACCAGGGCCCCGCTGGGCGAGTACGAATGATTGGCGTAGTCGGCCTGGAAGACCTCCTCGGCTTCCGTCACGTCCGCAGGGTTGTCGTCGATCGCAAGGTACTCCCGGTTGCGCTCGGGGACCGACGACTCCGCGTTGGCTGTCATGATCCAGGCCTGCTTGTGGTCGATCATCACGCACTTCTCGTGCGTGTAGGTGAAGCGCGAGCTCGACCAGGTGACGTACCCGGAGAAGGCGTTGTACGCGTTCCGGTTGTTCGAACGCGTCGTCGTCGAGCCGTCGAGGATGACCTCGACGTCGAGGCCGCGGCTCTTCGCGGAGGTGATCGCGCCGATGACCCCCGCGTCGTCGATCTCGTAGATCGTCATGTAGACGGAGGTCTGAGCGGCGTTGATCGCCGCGATCAGCCCCGCGGTGTGATGGCCGTCGGGGTAGACGAGGATCGAGACGTTGGCGCTGGCTCCCGAGCTCGAACCGCTGCTCCCTCCGCTGCCGCCTGAGCTGGAGCATGTTCCTCCCTCCGCGCCGCTGTCACTCCGGCGCGTCGCGCAGGGGGTGTCGCTCGAGCCACCACAAGCGGGCGACGTCGCCCAGAATCCAGAAGCGACGAGAAAGACTGCCCATTTGCGCATTTCAGCGAGCCCCGACGAAGAGAACAGGGTCTCCTCAAGGTTGGTGGAAGCAGATCGCTCCATGCCCACCCATCGGACGCCGGCCGCCGCTCGTTGCGCCGACGCGAGCAGCCAACCCGTCGGACGGGCCACGAAGGACCCGACGCTCGGACACCGGTCAGCTCTATGGTGGGCGCGTTGCAGAGTTCAGGCTGCCGGCGTCGGGTGACCGGAAGCCCTCGCCCCCGGAGACGACCGGCATCAGCTCCGGGATCGCCTCGCGGCGCGCCGACGCGGGCGCCGGGCACCACGGCTCCGGCGCCCTATGGTGCGAGCCATGCGAACCATCCGATCGCGCGTGGCTGCCGTCCTCGGCGCCGCGTGTCTCGCTGCCCCGATGCTCGTGTGCGAGTCCAGGCCCGCGGGGCCCGCCGGAGCCGCGGCCGCGAGCGCGCCGCCGAAGAGCGCGCCCGCCCCGCTCGAGCCGCTCGCCTCCGTCGTCCCGCCCGCCGCCCCGACTGCCCCGTCGGCCCCGGCGTCGTCAGCCCTCTCGGCGATCAAGACCGTCTTCCTCGTGCTCATGGAGAACAAGACCTGGGCCGAGGTGAAGGGGAATCCCGACGCCGCGTTCCTGAACCGCGAGATCTTGCCCCAGGCGTCGATCGCCGGACGGTACCGGGGCGCGCTCGGCGGCACGCTGCACCCCAGCGAGCCGAACTACATCTGGATGGAGGCAGGCGACAACCTCGGCGTCACCGACGACGACGACCCGCTCGCGAATCACCGCCGGCAGACCGATCATCTCGTCACGCTGCTGGAGGCGGCGGAAATCTCCTGGCGCGCTTACGAGGAGGACATCCCGGGAGATTCGTGTCCGCTCACGAAGGTCGGCTGGTACCGGCCCAAGCACAACCCCATGGTGTTCTTCGACGACGTCACCGGCGGGAACGCCCCGACGTCTGCCCGCTGCATCGAGCACGTGCGCCCGCTGACGAAGACGCCCGCGTCGGCCAAGCTCGGCGACTTCGAGACGGATCTGCTGACGGGCAAGGTGGGCCGGTACAACTTCATCACGCCGAACATGTGCAACGACATGCACACGCCCTGCCCGCCCGTCGGCAACATGATCAAGCAGGGCGACGACTGGCTCGCGACGTGGGTGCCCCGGATCCTCGCGTCGCCAGCGTACAGGCAGAACGGTGTCCTCTTCATCACGTGGGACGAGGCCGAGTCCACCGAGCAGTGCCCCGGCGCCGACTGCCCCATCGGCATGATCGTCCTGTCGCCCCTCGCGAAGGGCGGGGGATACACGAACGACGTCCCGTACGAACACGGCTCCCTGTTGCGGACCGTCGAGGAGATCTTCCGGGTCACTCCGTACCTCCGGGCTGCGTCGCGGGCGACGTCGCTCTCCGACCTGTTCAAGGCGCGGGCGCCGTAGGCACGGCGCTCCGGGAGCTGGGGGGCAGCCGGCGCCGGTGAAAGCGTGCGCGTCGTTCGAGGGGTGGGTCACGGACTCGATGAAGCGGCGCTCCGGAGGAAAGGGCAGCCTTGGAGAGAACATCGCCGCCGGGTCGCCCACGCAGTCTCCGGGGCAGGCCGTCGCCCTCTGGCTCACGGAGGCCTCCGGCTACGACCACGCGACCAACACCTGCTCGATATCGGCTTGCGGGCACTACACGCAGATCGTCTGGTCGACGACGACCGCCGTCGGATGCGCCCACGTGAGCTGCACGAACGGCCTCGGGGACTTCAACGTCTGCGACTTCAATCCCCCCGGCAACTACGTGGGCCAGTCGCCGTACTGAGCAGAACTGCGCGGATCGAGTCCAGGTCGGTCGCGCAGCGGCCGCACGCACCTTCGTGACGCGCTTGGCCCTGCTCTCCGCGTCGTGTTAGCTGGAGGGGCACGCGGCGATGTCCCAGCCCCTCGTCCCCCGGATCCTGCGGCCCCGCCGCGCCGCCCCCGCCGACGCGGTCCGGCCCACCCGGGCGGACGTCAACTTCGAGTCGCTCCGCCACAACCTGCGCGTAGTGAAGAAGCACGCGGCAGGCGCCCGCGTGTGGGCCGTGCTCAAGGCCGACGGCTACGGACACGGCGCACCCGCGGTCGCCCGCGCCCTCGAGCGCGCCGGGGCCGACGGGTTCTGCGTGGCGCTCGTCGAGGAGGGGGTGGAGCTGCGCGAGGCCGGCATCGCCGCGCCCATCCTGGTCATGGGCGGCCACTACGGAGGCGCGCTCGAGGAAGTCGTCGCGCGCGATCTGGTCCCGGTCCTGCACGACGCCGGCCAGATCGAGGCGTTCGCGCGCCTCGTGCGGGCTGGAACGGTGCCGGGGCCTCTGGACGTTCACCTCAAGGTGGACACGGGCATGGCGCGCCTGGGCGTGACGATGGTCGACCTCCCCGGGCTCGCCGCGAGGCTCGCCGACTATCCGGAGGTGCGCGTGCGCGGCCTGATGACCCACCTCGCCTGCGCGGACGCTCCGGACGAGGGCCCGTCGGCAGAGCAGATCCGCCTGTTCGACGAGGCGACCGCCCTGCTGGCTCGAGCTGGCGTGCGGCCGGAGGTGCGCCACGCGGCCAACAGCGCGGCCCTCCTGCGCGGCCAGGCGCGCCTCGACGCCGTGAGGCCGGGCCTCGCGCTGTTCGGCATCGCGCCCTGCGTCGGCGGCGTGCCCCTGAGTGAAGAGCTTAGACCGGTGATGCGCGTCCGGACCGAGATCGTCGAGCTGCGCGGCGTCGAGCGGGGCGCCCCGGTCGGGTACGGGGCGACCTGGCGTGCCGGCCGGCCGTCCCGCATCGCGACGCTCCCGATGGGCTACGCCGACGGCCTCTCCCGTCGCCTGAGCAATCGCGGCCACGTCCTCGTCCGGGGCAAGCGGGCGCCCGTCGTGGGGGCGGTCTCGATGGACATGGCCATGATCGACGTCACGGACATCGAGGGCGCCAGCGTGCGCGACGAGGTGGTCGTCCTCGGCGCCCAGGACGGCCCGCTCGGGCGGGACGCCATCGGCGCAGACGAGATCGCCGCGCACGCCGACACGATCGCGTGGGAGGTCCTCACGAGCGTCTCGCGCCGCGTTCCGCGGTTCTATCGCGAGCCCTGAGCCAGAGGTCGACCAGGCCGTCGTGCAAGTAGCACGACGGCACGTCGCCCGGGCTAGACTCGTCCCCGCTTGACCGACGTGGCAGACCACCCTGACGACGCAGAAGCCGGCGGACCTCTCGCCCGCGCGGCCAGGCTCGTCGACGTGCTGTCCGCGCCGGCCGTCGACTTCTTCGACGAGGTGGGGGCCACTGTGCTGCTCGGGGTGCAGACGCTGGCCTGGGCGATCCGGCCCCCGTTCCGGTTCGGCCAGCTGCTGATCTCGCTCGAGTTCGTGGGCTACGGGTCGACCTTCATCGTCGCGCTCGTCGGGCTGTTCACCGGGATGGCGTTCACGGTCAGCACGATCGTCGGCTTCCGGCAGTTCTCCGCTGAGGGGATGGTGGGGGGCGTCGTAGCGCTGGCGCTCGCACGCGAGCTCGCGCCGGTGCTCGCGGCCGTCGTGGTCACGGCGCGCGCCGGCAGCACGATGGCCAGCGAGCTCGGGAACATGCGCGTCACCGAGCAGATCGACGCCATCACCACGATGGGCGTGAGCCCGGTGCAGTACCTCGTCGTGCCCCGCGTCGTGGCGACGACCCTCCTCTTGCCGCTGCTGGCGACGTGCTTCGGCGTGGCGGGGCAGGCGGGGGCCTACGTCGTCGCCGTCCAGTGGCAGGGCATCGACCCGGGCATCTTCTTCGACAAGATCTCGCAGTTCATGACGACGCACGACCTGCGGATGGCGGTCACCAAGAGCCTCGTCTTCGGCTTCGTCGTGAGCCTCGTCTGCTGCAGGAAGGGCTACGACGCGTCGGGCGGAGCGCGCGGCGTCGGCGAGGCGACGGCGAAGGCGGTCGTCGCGAGCATCGTCGCCATATTCGCGCTCGACTACGTGCTCACGACGCTGATGACGGATCTCTGACGGCGAGCTCGCGGCGCCGCCGGTGCCTGTAAGGGACGCGGTCGAGGCGTGACGTCAGTGCAGCGCGATGCCCGTGGGCAGCGTGCGCGCGAGCCGGTCCTTCGCGTCCCGGAACACGGCGTTGACGAGGACCTCTTTGCTCTCGAACAGGCGATAGAGCGACCCGCCGCCCACCCTGGCGTGCTCCATCACGGCGGGCGGGCAAGAGTGAATGGATGTTCACCGTACGGAGGGTCCGTCAAGGGGCGTCCCCGACGGACGAGGGCGTGCGCCGGATCGCCCGGGTGAGGGCGCTCGACGAGTTGCCCGCCCTCGACGCCCGCAGATATATTCGGGCGGCTCTGACCGCGTCTGCTTCGACCGCCGCGCCGCCGCAGACGCGGCCGTCGTTCGCGGCCGACATCGCCGCCTGGGCCAGCGGCCTGCTGCTGGCCGCTCCGGTCCTGGCCCTGCGCTACCCGCCCATGGGCGACTTGCCGTTCCACGAGTCGCTCGTGGCCCTGCTGCGTCACTTCGGGGACCCTTCCTGGCAGCCCGCGGGCCTCTACGCACGGAACTTCGGCGTGCCCAATCAGCTCTTCCACCTGGTCGGCTGGGCCCTGTCGCTCGCCCTGCCGACGGACACCGCGTGCAAGCTGGTGGTCGCCGCGTCGATCCTCGCCACGCCGCCGAGCGCCGCCCGCCTCGCGCGCCACTTCGGCACGAGCCCCTGGTCGGCGCTCCTCGTCGCGCCGCTCACGCTCGGGTTCGCGTTCCGGTGGGGGCTCGTCGGCAACGTGGTCGCCTTGCCCATCGTCCTTCTGTCGCTGACGGCGTTCGACCGCTTCGCGGCCGACTGCACCCCGCGCCGGAGCCTGGCCGCGCTCGGCCTGGTGATCCTGCTCTACCTCGCGCACGAATCGGCCCTCGTCGTGGGAGTGATGGCGATCACGCTCTTCGCCGTCCGCGCGGACGGAGGCGCGGGGCGGAGGGTCGCCCGCCTGGTTCCGGCGGGGGTCGGCGTCGCTCTCGCTGCCTTCTACGCGGTCTGGAGCCGTCACCTCAAGGCGCCGTCGATCCTCTCGGTCCCGGACGCGTTCGGGATGAACCCGGTGGCGCGCCTCCTGGACACGCCGAACGTCCTGTTCGGCGCGCTCCCGCCCTGGATCCTCCGGGGGACGTTCGCCCTCTACGCCGTCTCGTTCGCCCCGTTCGTCATCGCGAGGTTCCGGTCGAACGCGCGCTCCCCGGGGGGGGCGAGCCTCGCCGTCCGCATCCAGCGGCACCGCCTCCTGCTGGTCGCCTGCGCCTGCGCCGCGGCCTTCCTGGCGATGCCGCTCGCGTCCGGGGGGTCAACGCTTCTCTATCAACGGTTCCTCCCCGTGAGCGTGGCGCTGCTCGCCGTCGCCCTCGCCCCCGCGGGCGCGCGCCTCTGGCCGATCGCGCCCGTGCTGGCCGCTTCGACCTCGCTCGCGATGCTCTTGGTCGCGCTGCCCGCCTTCGGGACCGCCGACCGCGTGTTTCGAGAGCTGGACTCGGTGCTTCCGCTGATCGAGAGGGACAGCGCGGTCGCGCAGCTCGATCTGACGCCGGGGCCGGTCGGCGCCGTGGCGCCCATCCCTGGAGCCGGCGCCCGCGCTCTCGCCGAGCGCGGCGGTCGGCTCCTGTTCTCGTTCACTGACGCGCCGACGTCGCCCGTCGTCGTGCCCGCGAGCCGGCAGTGGAACGAGCCGGTGCTGAGGCTCGTGCGCGACCCGCTCGCGTTCTCGCCGCCGAACGATCTGCGCCGCTTCCGTTACGCGCTCGTGCGCCTCGCGCCGGAGTCGCGCGGACTCGCGCCGGCCCTCGTCGCGATCATGCGGCCGGAGGCCAGGCTGGCGGCGGACTCCGGCGAGTGGCTGCTGTTCGAGTCCGCACTGGATAGAATGCCGCTGACGGCGCCCGACCAGCTGCTCGCAGTGCCTCCCACCCCGACGCTCCGTACGCGGCTGGAAGCTCTGATGCGCAGGCGAGCGCCCTGACGAGGAAAGGACACTGACCCCCGTGATCGATCGACGGATCCTCGCTGCCGCCCTGGCCACCCTCGCGTTCTGCTCGGGATGGGGGGCGCACGCGCTCCTCTCTCGCGGGCAGGAGCACGCGCCGCCGCCGCGCGAGGCCGCGGTCCTCCAGCCGCAGCCCCCGGCGCCCGGCCCGACCGCCTCGGCTTCGATGCAGGAGGTCTTCGACGACATCTACCGCCGCGCCAAGTGGGGGACGAACGCCGGGGACGCCGGCGTCTCCGGCTACGGCTCGTCGATGCCCGCCACGCTCCTCTATCGCACGTTCCTCCAGCAGTTCATGGAGAAGGCCGGGGTCCGCTCCGTCGTCGATGCCGGCTGCGGCGACTGGGAGTCCTCGCGGGCCGTCGACTGGAAGGGCATCGACTACAAGGGCTTCGACATCGTCGCGTCCGTCGTCGACAGCGACAGGAAGAAGTACGAGACGCCGAACGTGCGGTTCTTCGTCGCGAACATCGTGGACGAGGACCTTCCGCCGGCCGATCTGCTCATCTGCAAGCACGTGCTCCAGCACCTTCCCACCGTGGCCGTGCAGAAGTTCCTGAAGCAGCTCCCCAAGTACAAGCACGTGCTCCTCGTCGACAGCGTCAACCCGGGCACGCTCTCGGGCAAGAACCAGGACATCAACGCCGGCGAGTTCCGGGAGCTCGACGTCACGCGCCCGCCGTTCAACGTGCGCGGCGCGAAGGTGCTCACGTACTGGGACGGAGGCAACATGCAGCAGGTGGTCTACGTCCCGCACCAGCCGTGACGGCGCGGCGGTCTGGCGGTTCGCGCCTCACCATCGGCGCATCGGCGGGCCCGGAGGAGCGCAGGAGGCGGACGTTTGGCGCTAGCTCAGGGCCAGCATCCGCTCGATGGGCTTCCTGGCCCGCGCGATCAGCTCCGGCGTCATCTCGATCCGCGGCTGGAGATCGCGCAGCGCGAGGTACACCTTCTCGAGCGTGTTCTTCTTCATGAACGGACACTCGTTGCAGGCGCAGTTCGCGTCCGGCGGCGCGGGGATGAAGGTCTTCTGCGGCGCCTGCTTCTCCATCTGGTGCAGGATGCCCGGCTCGGTCACCACGATGAGCTCCGTCGCCGGGCTCGCCACCGCGTACTCGAGCAGCGCCGTCGTCGAGCCGATGTAGTCGGCCATGGCGAGCACCGCCTCCTCGCACTCGGGGTGGGCGATGACGAGCGCCTTCGGGTGGCGCTCCTTCAGCCCCACGAGCTTGCGCAGGCTGAACGTCTCGTGCACCACGCAGCTGCCCTGCCAGAGCACCAGCTTGCGGCCGAGCTTCTTCTCGAGGTACCGGCCGAGGTTCTTGTCGGGCGCGAAGAGCACAGTCTGCCCTTCGGGGATGCTCCGGACGATCTTCTCGGCGTTCGACGACGTCACGATGTAGTCCGAGAGCGCCTTCACCTCGGCGGTGCAGTTGATGTAACTGACGACGGCGGCGCCCGGGTACTTCGCGATCCACGCGGCGAACCGGTCGGCCGGGCAGCCGCTCGCCAGCGAGCAGCCCGCCTCGAGATCCGGCAGGACTACAGTGCGGCCCGGGTTGAGGATCTTGGCCGTCTCCGCCATGAAGTGCACGCCCGCGAAGCAGATGACGTCCGCCGTGGTCTTCGCGGCGGCCTGGGCGAGCTGCAGCGAGTCGCCGATGAAGTCGGCGACGTCCTGGATGTCGCTCTCCTGGTAGTAGTGCGCGAGGATCACGGCGTTGCGGTCCTTCTTCAGACGATCGATCTCGTCCTCGAGGTTCACCGGGATCGCGGCGGTGGCCACCATACCGGAGAGCTATAGGTCCGCCCGGCGGTCCGGTAAAGGTCAGCTCTTGCCGAGCAGCTTGCCGGTGACGCGCTTGCCCAGCTTGTCCGCCATCAGCCTCTCGACGAACTCCTCGAGCCGGGTCTTCTCGGCCTGGTCGTCGAACCTGAAGCGTATCCCCATGCCCGCGGGGCGCTCCTCGGTGGCGACGCTCTCGTCGACCTTCCACGCGACCTCGCCGCGCAGCGGGAGCTGCTCCGGCTGCCCGGGGATCGCCAGCACGAACACCAGCTCGGTGCCGACGTCGAGCGGCTTGCTCGTGCGGATGAACGTACCCCCCTTCGAGATGTTCTTCGCGTAGTCCGCGAAGAACGTGTTCATCCGCTTGTAGTCGACCCGCAGCGTGATCGGGTGGCGTGGTGTGTTCCGCCGCTCCGCCCCGGGGTCGTTTGTCGGCGGCGGCATGCGGCCCCCACGCTATCACGCGGGGGCGCTTGCGGATAAGATGACGGGACCCCAACCATGCTCAGCACCACGCTCGCCCCGCGCATCCAGACCCTCCGCGAATCGCTCGCGGGCCTGCCGGACCGCCTCCGCACCGGCGCCCGTCTCTGGCGGCAGAGCGGACTGCTCTTCGAGGTGAGCCTGTCGGGGGTTCGCGCTGCGGCGGCGACGCTCGCCAAGGGCGGGCGCAACCCGTCGCTCATCTTCGCCCTGCACGCCGCGAACTCGCCGGACAAGGCGGCGATCCTCTGGCGCGACCGGCGCCTGACGTTCGGTCAGCTCGACGACCGGATGACGCGCGCCGCGGTCGGCCTGCAGCGTCGCGCATTCCGCCGCAACACGAGCGTCGTCATCATGATGCGCAACCGGCCCGAGTTCCTCGAGGTCCAGGCCGGGGCGGGTCGCCTCGGCGCCGCCGCCGTCAGCGTCTCCTGGCGCTCGACCGCCGCGGAGCTCGTGTACCTGGCGCAGCACTGCGGCGCGAAGGCGATCGTGTTCGAGGCCGACCTCTGGCACGCCGTGGAGCAGGCCAGGAAGAGCCTGCCCGCCATTACCGAGGCCGACTACATCGCCGTCGGGGGCGACATCCCGGGCTGCAGCCGCTACGAGGAGGATTTCCTGGCCCCGTCCGGGGCGACCCTCGGCGACATGGAGAAGGGCGTCGAGGACGACGCCGCGGTGGTCATCTACACGTCGGGGACGACGGGCAAGCCGAAGGGCGCCGTGCGCAAGTTCCCGAAGGACGCGCTGCACGCGTCGGCGCAGTTCATCGCCGAGACGCCCATGCGCACCGACGACGTGCACATCGTGACCTGTCCGCTCTATCACTCGACCGCGTTCGGCTTCCTCGCGTTCAACGCCATCCTGGGCGGGACGGCCGTGCTGATGGACGAGTTCAAGCCGGAGCTCTTCCTGCAGCTCGTCGAGCGTCACGGCGTCACCACGACGGCGGTCGTTCCCACGCTGCTTCACCGCGTCATGGCCGTCGGTCCGCAGGTGCTCGCGAAGCACGACGTGCGCTCGATGCGCGCGATCTTCACGGTCGGGGCGCCGCTCTCCGGGCCGCTCGGCACGAGCGTGATGGATCACTTCGGCGACGTGCTCTTCAACTGCTACGGGGCGACCGAGACGGGCCTGGTGACGATGGCAACCCCGGCGGACCTGCGCAGCGCGCCGGGGAGCATCGGCAAGCCGTTGCCGGGCAACGAGGTGCGCCTCCTCGACGACGAGGGGCGCGAGGTTGGCCCGGGGCAAGTGGGCGAGCTGTACGTGCGAAACAAGATGCTCGTCGCGGGCTACCACAACGACGCCGACTCGACGCGCGCCAGCATGAGGGAGGGGTTCTTCAGCGTCGGTGATCTGGCGCGCAAGGATCCGGAGGGGCGGTACTTCATCGAGGGGCGCAAGCGCGACATGGTGATCTCGGGCGGCGTCAACGTGTACCCCGCGGAGGTCGAGGGCGCGCTCGAGGCGCACCCGGACGTGGCCGAGGTGGCCGTGGTGGGCGTCGAGGACGCCGAGTGGGGCGAGCGCGTGCGAGCGTTCGTGGTGAGGCGCCCCGGGACCTTGCTCGACGAAGGGGCGCTGAAGGCGTGGTGCCGCGAGCGCCTCGCCGGGCCGAAGGTCCCGCGGGACTTCGTGTTCATGGACGCGCTGCCCCGCAATCCGACCGGCAAGGTGCTCAAGCGGGAGCTGAGAACCGTGAAGGTCTGAGCTGCGATCACCCGCAAGGGCGCCCCCTCGTCAGGGGCCGCAGAACTTGCGGTTGCTGCTGCCGCCGCCCGTGGATCGGCAAGTGAACGTCGGGTTCACCCATCGCTGGCAGAAGGTCGCCGGGTCCGCGGTTCCCGCGCTCGGGTCGTTCGCGATGACGGAAGAGTCACAGCCCACGAAGCAGTACAGCTGCCCCGACGACTCGAACGAAGCGCAGACTTCCGTCATGCCGGCCTGGCACTCGCCGGGTACGGCGCAGCAGTCCGCGTCCGTCTGGCAGGTGTGCGTGCAGTAGCCGTTCTGCAGTTGCGCGAGGCAGGCGACCTCGCCGTGGAGCGCCGCGGCATCGAAGCCCGAATCCAACGGCTCGGACCATCCCGTGACTATCCCCGATGGCGCGAGCCGAGGCACGCCTGAATCGCTGGAAGTATCGAGATGGGGTGGTCACTCGAGTGACCAATTGCGGGGGTTCGAGATCGGCGGGACCATACGTTCATCATGATCAGGATCTGCCGGCTCGCATGGTTCGTGCTCGCCGCGGCAGTCGCCTCGGCTGGATGCGGAACGAGCACCGCAACCTCCTCGAACGGAGACGACGCCGGTGGTGCGGACGCGACGCGCGAAGGCGGGGGGTCGGGCGACGGGTCGCCCGGCGCAGACACTGGCGCGAGCGACGCGGGGGCCGGCGGCAGCCCGATGCCGGAGGGCGGCGCGTTCGTCCCGGACGCGGGCGGGAGATGCCTCAATCTCGGGGGCGCTTGCGCGCATACCGCTGATTGTTGCAGCGGCACCTGCACCGGCAACGTCTGCTCGTTCCCGTCCTGCACATCAAACTGTCAGGCGTGCAGCAGCAACGTGGACTGCTGCAGCGGGCTGTGCGGCACCGGCAAGACATGCACCCCGCTGGGCGGGACGACGTGCCCGGCCACCGGCGGAGGGACCGACGCCGCAACGGACGGCGCCCCGGGCGCGACGCTCGGCGGGACTCTCGGCAACCAGTGCACGCAGAGCTCGCAGTGCGTCTCGCAGCTGTGCTCGAGCGGCGTGTGCGCCCCGTCGTCGTTCTGCGGTCAGGTGGGCGAGGTCTGCGGGTCGGGAGTCGACTGCTGCGGGGGCGTCTGCACCCCCACGCCCGGTGGGCTCTATGGCACGTGCGGCCAGCCTCCATCGACCGCGGCGAACTGCTCGATGGTCGACGGCACCATCTGCGGCGGAGTGTTCTCGCCGGACGGCGGCGCGTCGCCCACATGCGGGGGGTCTTGCTGTAGCCGTCTCTGCGCGCCGTACGGGCCGACGGGCGTGCTGATCTGCCAGCCGGCCAGCGGCTGCCACGTGGTCGGCGACGTCTGCAAGATCGACGCGGACTGCTGCGGCTCGTCGGGGCTGCCCGGCGAGCCGAAAAAGCCGGTGACGTGCGACCTCTCCGGAGGCGGCCCGCTCGGTGTCTGCCGCAACCCGATAGGCTGCAAGCCCAACGGCGACGTCTGCAAGCTGGCGACCACGTCGTGCAACGCGTCGTGCGACTGCTGCGCGGGCAACTGCGAGACGATGGACACGTGCAAGCAGGACAGCGTGGGCGTGCCCCGGTGCACCGGCGCCCAGTGCGTGAACGCGGGGGCGGCGTGCGCCTCGAGCGCCGACTGCTGCAACGGTCTCCCGTGCGTGCCGAACCCGACCGGCAGCACCCCGCCGTACGTCTGCTACGGCGGCGGCACCTGCGTGCCCACGTGCGGCAAGTGCACCATCAACGCCGACTGCTGCAGGGGCGAGACGTGCATCGCACCGACCGGGAGCGCGTCGGGCGTCTGCGGTCCGTGCAACCCGGCCCCCGACGGCGGAGCCTCCGACTCC
Organism: Myxococcales bacterium; assembly: GCA_003153495.1. Lineage (GTDB taxonomy): Bacteria > Myxococcota_A > Polyangia > Polyangiales > Polyangiaceae > Palsa-1150. The sequence goes on along the minus strand of PLYU01000016.1, from coordinate 6,429 downwards.
GGAACCGGCGGGAACGACGGGGCCGCCGGCGGGGACGGCGGCGGGTCGGGCACCTGTTCGCTCTTCGGTCAGAGCTGCGCCACGGACGCCGACTGCTGCAACGGGGTCCCGTGCAGCGCCGGCGCCACGCAGTGCACGCCCGGCAGCACGGGCTGCACGTGCCACTTCCCGATCTTCTGATCGACGGCCTCGCCCAAGGCGAACACGAACGTCGCGTCAGTTGCCCGCCGCCGACACGCGTCGTTCCACTACCCGAGCACGTGCACGCGGATCGAGTTGGTGCTCCCGCTCACGCCGATCGGCGCGCCGAAGACGATGACGACGCGCTCGCCCGGCGAGCCGAATCCGGCCGCGAGCAGGTCGCCGGTGCACCAGTCGACCAGCTGGTCGGTGTCGTGCACCGCCGGCATCTCGCGCGGTACGACGGCCCAGTAGAGGGCCATCCTGCGGCGCGTGTTGGCGTTGGGCGAGTACGCGATGATCGGCACGTCCGGGCGGGCGAGGCTCACCGTCATCGCGCTGAAGCCGCTCTCGGTGAAGGCCACGATGTACTTCGCGCCGATCTCGCGCGCCGTGTTGCACGCGCCGCGCGCGATGGCCTCGGCGACGCTGGTCGCGCGAGACCCGTACGGGGCCTGCTCGAAGAACGGGCTGGTCTCCGCCTCCATGGCGATCCGGCTCATCATCGAGCACGCGAGGGCGGGGTGGTCTCCGGTCGCGGTCTCGCCGGACAGCATCAGGCAGTCGGTCCCCGAGAACACCGCGTTCGCCACGTCGCTCGCCTCGGCGCGGGTCGGCCGGGTCGACTTGGTCATCGACTGGAGCATCTCGGTCGCCACGATGACCGGCCGCCGCACCCGCCGGGCCACTCCGAGGATCGTCCGCTGGATGACCGGCACGTGCTCCGGCGGGAACTCCACGCCCAGGTCCCCTCGCGCCACCATCACCCCGTCGCTCGCCGCGACGATGCTCTCGAGGTTCTCGATCGCTTCGGGCGTCTCGATCTTGGCGATGACGGGCGTCGGCGCGCCCCAGGCCTGGCAGATCTCGCGGATCTGGAGCATGTCCTCGGCGCGGCGCACGAAGCTCATCGCGATGTAGTCGACGCCGCTCGACAGGCCGAAGACCAGGTCCGCCTTGTCCTTCTCGGTCAGGGCCGAGATGCGCATCGTCTTGCTGGGGAGGTGCACGCCGACGTGATCGCGCATGCCTCCGCCCTGCTCCACGTGCGCCTTCACCCGGTCGCCGTCCACGCCGACGACCCGCAGGACGAGGCGTCCGTCGTCGAACAGGATGCGGTCTCCCGTGCGCACGTCCCGCACCAGGCCCTGGTACTGGATCGGGATGATCCGCTCGTCGGTCGAGGCCTCACCCTCGACCAGGCTCACGTCGGCGCCCGTCGGCAGGTCGAAGTTCCCCGGGAACGTCCCGGTGCGAACCTTCGGCCCGCAGAGGTCCTGCAGCGTGGCGATCGACTTCTTCTCCAGCTCGGCCGCTTTCCGCAGCCGGGCGAGGCGCCCTCCCTGGTCCTCGTGGGTCCCATGCGAGAAGTTCAGGCGGGCCACGTCCATGCCGGCGTCGATGAGCCCCCGCAGACTCTCGAGCGAATCGGAGGCGGGGCCCAGCGTACAGATCAGCTTCGCGCGGCGCAGGGCGGACATGGGTGGGGTGAGAGGGGCGAGGGGCGAGAGGCGAGAGGATAGTCGAGCGGCCTGGGAGTCGAGAGCTAATAGTGGCAGAGTCCGCCCTGCTCGGCTCGAGAGCCTTACCCTACACCTGTTGGATCTCGGAAAAGTCCCATGACCCTCGCTCGTGACCCGTCCGGCACTCTCTGTCTCGGGGGCGTCCGCCTCGAAGCCCTGGCCAGCGAGGCCGGGACGCCCGTGTACGCCTACGATCTGGACGCCATGGCGGCCGAGGCCAGGGCCCTCCGCGAGGCGTTCGACGGCGCGCCGCACCTCGTCGCCTACGCCCTCAAGGCGAACACCGCCGGCGGCGTGGTGCGCGCCCTGGCGGGCGAGGGGTGCGGTGCCGACGTGGTGAGCGGCGCGGAGCTGCTCGTGGCCCTCGCGTGCGGGATCGCCCCCGAGCGCATCGTCTACAGCGGCGTGGCCAAGACCGAGCGGGAGCTCGATCGCGCGATCGCGTGCGGCGCGAGCGGGATCGGGGCGGTGCAGCTCGAAAGCGTCGAGGAGATCGCACGCGTCGAGGCGCGGGCCCGGGCGGCGGGGCGGGACGTCCGGGTCAGCGTGCGCATCAACCCCAGCATCGAGCTGGAGGGCGCCACGCACGCTCACATCGCCACCGGCCACGATCGCGCGAAGTTCGGGGTCCCCCGCCCGGACGTCGCGCACGCCGTCCGGCTCGTCGAGGCCTCGTCGCGCCTCGAGCTCGTCGGCATGGCCATGCACGTCGGCTCGCAGTTCACCGACACGGCGCCCTACGTCCAGGCGGTCCGGGTCCTGTTTGGCCTGGTGCGCTCGCTGCGGGAAGCGGGTCACGGCCGGGCGCTCGCGTTCGTGGACACGGGCGGCGGCTTCGGTGTCGACTACACCGGGGCGGCCGTGCCCATCGCGCGCCCCGCGGACTTCGTCCGCGCCGCCCGCGCCGAGCAGAGCCGGCACGGGCTCGACGATCTGGCGCTGTACGTGGAGCCCGGGCGCTCGATGGTGGCCGCCCACGGCGTCCTCGTGGCGCGCGTCATCCAGGCCAAGGTGGCGGCCACGGCGCGCTGGCTCATGATCGACGCGGGCATGAACGATCTCGTGCGCCCCGCCCTCTACCAGGCCAGGCACCGGATCGTGCCCGTCGAGCACGAGCTGGTCGCCGCGCACGCCATCCGGTGGCGTGTCGTCGGCCCGGTGTGCGAGAGCAGCGACGACTTCGGAGAGCACTCGTTGCCGCGGGAGCCGCCGCGGGCGGTGGCGATCCTGGACGCGGGCGCTTACGGCTACACCATGGCCAGCCAGTACAACGGGCGGCAGCTGCCCGTGGAGGCGTTCCTTCGCGGCGGGCAGATCGTCGGCAGGACGGAGCGTACGACCGTGGAGCAGTGGGCTGCTGCGCGGGCGCGGGCCGGCGCCTAGACGTTGCCCCCGCTGTCATCCCGAGCGAAGCGAGGGACCCCCCGGCGGCCTCCCGCGAGCGCAGTTCGGGCATGGCTATGTTCGGCGTGGAAGCGGCCACGCGCGCCCGGCTCGCGCGGGAGGCGGCCGGGGGGTCCCTCGCTTCGCTCGGGATGACATGCGCGGGACCGGGCTCCTACTTGTGCACCTTGGCGGTCCCCCGGCTCGGGGTCATGCGCGGGGGCGGGATCGACTTGGTGGGGCCGGGCGGCGGGATCGTGCGCGCCCGCACGACCTGACCCTGGGCGAGGATCTCGACGCCGATGGTGCGACAGCGGCGCGCGAGCCGCTCGAGCTCCACTCCAGGCGCCACCAGCAGGCCCCCGGGCGGAGACGGGTCCACGAAGAGCTCCTGGGTCGGCCTGCGTGTCCGGAGCATCTCGCGGATGTTCGCGTCCTCCACCCAGAGGAACCCGGTCGCCGCGCTCCAGGTGCCGCGCCCGACGACCACGCTGGCCTCCGCCAGGGTCCGCGAGAGAGACTCGGGCAGAGCCGCGATGGCCTCGATGCGCGCGCGAAGCAGGTCGGCCTCGAGCCCGGCCGAGAGGGCGCGTGCGAGGGTCTGCGGGGCGACGATCAGGTCGAGCGTCTCGGCCGCGCGCCCGACCTCGACGAACGGCGCGATGCCCAGCACGGCGCCGACGCGCGCCTCGCCGCCCAGCCGTAGCACGTGCGTGTCGAGGAACTTCGACGGCGTGGCGTCTCCCGCGGGCGGCTTGTCGGCGAGCAGGGCGCGGCCGCGCGCCGTGACGCGAAGCGCGATCGGCGCGCCGTTGCCGTCGACATCGGGGGAGTGCGGCAAGTCCTCGTCCTCCCCCAGATCGACGATCCCGAGCGCGGGCAAGCTCTCGTGAACGATGCGCCTGGCGACTTCCATGGGGTCCACCGGCTCCGTCCCGACGCGCTCCGCCCAGCGGCGGAGCAGGCGCGCGAGCCCGGGCACGCGGTGGTCGTTCCTCAGCCACCCCGCCAGCGACGACCAGGGGACCCAGCGGCCCTCTCCGAGCTCGCGGAGCGCCTCCAGCACCATGTCGCGAACGACTCCGGCGGGGCTCGAGTCGCGAGCTTCAGGGGCGAGGCGGAGCATCTCCGCCTCGAGCCGCGCCTCGTCCCACGCGCCTCCGCGCCGCCACGCCACGAAGAGGCGCCGCGTCAGATCGTGCATCGTGAAGCTTCCGGGGGGCGAAGTCGCGTTGGTCGCCGAGGCGTCCCACAGGCCGATGGCCCGCGACAGGGCCACGACGAGCGCGACATGCGAAGGCTCCCGCCCGAAGCGCGTGGCCAGCTTCTGGACGAGGGACTTGGGCGTGCCCACTCCCACGCGAACCTCGGCGAACGTGCCCGAGCCGCTCCGGCCCTCGGGGCTCCGCGCGGACGACTCGCGGGCCACGACCGCCAGGCCCATCGCGAGCGGCGCCGGGTCGAGCGAGAAGCGCGCGCGCCGGGGCGCGTGGTCGCCCGAGGCGACGAAGGACTTCACTTCTTCGCGCTGGGCCGCGCGCTCCTTGTGATGCGCCTTCCCGATGATGGCGCTCACCTCGGTGGGTATCACGTGGCGGTTGGGGTGGACGGGGATGAGCAGGGCGCGCCGCTCGAGGGAGAAACCCACGCCGCGGCGGGAGGGTGTCGCTCCGGTCGCCGTGCGCAGCCTGAGGGGCTCGCGCTCGAGCTCGAGCAGCTCCTCGGTGTCCACCTCGCCGCCCTCGGCCTCGACGCCCTCGAGCACCCGGCGCTCGGTCGGGGAGAGCTTGGAGGTCTCCTCGGCGAGCTTCTCCGGGTCGCCGATCACCTCCCAGGCGGGCTCCAGCGAGAGCGCTATGGGCGGCGTCGCCGGGCGGCCGAGGTAGTGCGACGAGATCGCGCTCATCGTCTCGAACGACGCCTGCGACAGCAGCGCGCGCAGCCCGCGCGGGTCTTCGCCCTCCCAGGTCTTGAGCTGTACCAGGTAGGCGCCGGGCAGGATGAGCTCCACGCCGATCCCGGCGGACCGGGCGAACATGAGGCCGCGCGCGAGCAGCGGCTCGAGGGCCGGCGGCACCGCCGAGACGATCAGCGAGCCGCGCGCCTCGGCGACGCGATGCATGAGCTCGACGCAGGCCGGGTTGAGGCGCGCGGGGTCGCGCAGGTCGGGAAGCGAGACGAGCGCGCGCGCCACCTGGGAAGGGGCGTCGATCCGCTTGGCGGGGTCGACCCGGATGCCGAGCCGATCGATGAGCCCGTTCAGCTCACCCTGCGGCAGGGCGCGCAGGATGTCGGCGAGGCGCTGGACGGATTCGGGGGGGCGCGATGTCGGCACGGGGGGGGGGACCGATCAGACTAGCGCCATAAGGCAGAAGGGCCAAAGGGGGGCTCCCGGGCGGGGGCCGGGGCAGGTAAGGTGGGCGTCGCTGATGCTTCTCGACCCAGCGCGCATCCGAGGCGCCCCCGGCAGGCCGGAAGGCCGACGTACTCGCCTCGACTGGCCCGGGCGGAGCTGGGAGCCGTCCCGGGGGAGCCCGGGGGGGCAAGAGGCGCGTTTCGTCACGACGGAGACCGGTCCGGGGGCGGCGGTCGAGCCGGAGGCCTGCGTCGTCCACGGGGACGCGCTCGACGTAGCCGGCGGCCTTTGCGCGGCCGGGCTGCGCGGGAAGGTCGACCTGGTGTACGTCGATCCGCCCTTTGCATCGCAGGCGGCCTACGTCCACGAAGCCCGGCTGGACGGCCCGGCGGACGGCCGCGTCCTCAGGGCCGTTGCGTACGACGACCGCTGGGACGGCGGCGGACCTGAGGGGTATCTCGACATGCTGGCCCCGCGCCTCGAGGCGGCCGCGGGCCTCCTCGCGCCGTCGGCGACGATCTGGGTGCACGTCGACTGGCGCGCGTCGTANNACCAGTTCGGGCGCACGCTCGACACCATCGTGGTCTACGGGAGGGAGGGGGCGAAGCTCGTTCCGCCCACGCGGCTGGAGGCGATCGAGCCCGGGGCCGTCCGGTGGGACGAGGCGGGGCGGCCGTTCACCGCAGCCCCGCGCGGCGACTACACGGACGCGTCGATCGCGCGCCTGGACCGGGAGGGTCGCGTCCACCGCACTGCCAGCGGCAAGGTGTACGTGAAGTACTTCCTCGTGAAAGGGCCGCAGGGCGCCTGGTGTCGCGAGCGGCGCGTCGACGCCCTGTGGACGGACGTTGCGCCGCTGCGGCACGCCCGCGCCGCCGAGCGCACGGGGTTCCCCACGCAGAAGCCGCGCGTGCTCCTGGACCGCATCGTGGCGTGCGCGTCGCCCCCGGGCGGCCTGGTCGTCGATCTCTTCGCCGGCAGCGGCAC
>PLYU01000264.1 GCA_003153495.1 Myxococcales bacterium | reverse complement strand
CCCCGCCGACCGCGACGACCCGGACGCCAGCCGGCCACGCCAGCCGCCGCGTGACGTCCCGGCCCACCGTGGCGCCCCACACCGCCCCGAGCGCGCGCGCGAGCCGCCCGTCGAAGGCCCCCCGCTCGAGCGCCTCGGCGATGACGAGCACCCGCGAACTGTAGCAGAGCGTTCATTGAGGATAGAGTCTCGCCCTTCGTCGCCATGCTCACCGTCGACCCCGTTCGCCTCGCGCGCCGGCAACTCGAGCTCGACCGGGAGCGCACGGCGCGCTTCCCTCACCTGCTCGCGCAGAAGGCGGCGAGGATGACGGCGTCCCCGCTGGCGCTGCTGCGCGGCTCGGCACCGCTCTTCTACGAGGTGCTCGAGCGCCACCCGGGGCTGGCGGAGGGGCCGGCGGGCGAGGGCTGGCTCGTGGGCGACGCGCACCTCGNNGTCTTCGATCTGAACGACTTCGACGAGGCGATCGCGCTCGCCGGCATGCACGAGGCCATGTACGTGGCGTACTGCGACCTCGTCCGCCGATGACGACCGGGGGCGCGCGGTTCTTCGAGGCCATCGCCGGGCGCTACGACCGGGCGTACGGCCTGCCGGCGACGGACTCGCGGCGCCGCATGGAGCGAGTGCTCGCAAGGCTGCCGCCGCCCCCGGCGAGCGTGCTCGATCTCGGCGTGGGGACCGGGCGAGAGCTCGCGTCTCTCCTCGACGCCGGGTACGCGCCGACCGGGCTGGACGCGTCGCCGGCGATGCTCGAGCGCTGCGCGCGCCGCGCACGTCCGGTGCCGGTCGTGCTCGCAGACTTCTGGGAGCCGCTGCCCTTCGGCGATGGTTCGTTCGACGCCGCGGTCGCGCTGCACGGCACTCTGGCCCACCCGCCGGACGCCGGGGCTCTCGCGCGCCTGGGCGGTGAGCTCGGGCGCGTCGTCCGGGCCGGGGGCCTGCTGGTCGCGGAGGTCCCCTCCCCGGCGTGGCTCGATCGCCTGGAGACTTCGCCCGCGAAGGACGACCTCCGAGCGAGGCGAACGGGACCGCGCACGTGCGTGCTCGAGGACCTCGTGGTCGGCGCGTGGATCGAGGCGCGCGTGCTCGACGACCGCGAGTGGCGCTCGGCGCTCGGGCCGAGGTGGACCGCCGACGTTCACGCCGTGGACGAAGGCGAGTGGCTCGTGGTCTGCGTGCGCGCGTGATTTCTGCGCGTGACCAATCTCGTTGACGCCAGCGCGGCGACGGTGGGATGGTGCCGCGATTTCGCGTCCGCCAACCGCGGTTCAAGGAGGGGTGAAAAATGCGCAGGACCAAGCAGACATTCCACTGGCTAGCACTGACCGCTGCGGCCGCCGTCGGGACGCTCGCTTCACGAACCGCGAGCGCGCAGCCGCAAGGCTTCGCGGTCGATCGCTTCGATCCGGCGGAGCGCGGCAGCGAGTGGTTCACGACCGACACGCTCGACCTGCGCGGCAACGTGCGCCCGGCGTTCGGCATCGGCCTCGACTACGCGTACCGTCCCCTCATCATCCGCGATCCGAACGCGGAGAGCAGCGTCGGCGTCAGCACCGTGCGCGACCAGCTCTACCTGCACCCGGGCGGGTCGCTCGTCCTGTGGGACCGCGTTCGCGCCGGGTTCAACCTGCCGATCGCCCTGCAGGACTTCGGGCACACAGGCGTGGCCCCCGGCAGCGGCGAGACCGTCGTGTCGCCGCCGAACGAGCAGGCCCTCGGCGACCTGCGGCTCGGGGTCGACGTGAAGGTGCTCGGCAACTACGGAGACGCCTTCACCGGCGCCGTCGGCGTCCAGGTCTACCTGCCCACGGGCAAGCGCGAGGCTTACACGGGCGACGAGACCGTGCGCCTGCAGCCCAGGCTGCTCGTCGCGGGAGACATCGGCCCGTTCGTCTACGCCGCCCGGCTCCAGTACCAGTACCGCCCGCACGACACCCCGTTCCGCGTCGTGACGCTCGGCAGCGAGGTCGCCTTCGGCGCCTCGGCCGGCGCGCGCGTAGCCGACGGGAAGCTCGTCATCGGCCCTGAATTCAGCATCAGCTCCCTCGCCACGGGTGACTTCTTCAAGACGAGCGCCACGCCGGCGGAGGCCATCCTCGGCGCGCACTACACGGCCGGCGACTTCCGCTTCGGCGCCGGCGGCGGCCTCGGTCTGACGAAGGGCTACGGCTCGCCGTGGAGCCGCTGGCTCGCGTCGGTCGAGTGGGCCCCGGGCGTTCCGTCGGCGAGCGATCGCGACGGCGACGGCATCCCGGACACCGAGGACGCGTGCCCCGACGAGCACGGGCTGCGCACCGACGATCCCAAGACCAACGGCTGCCCGCCTCCCTCGGATCGCGATGGCGACGGCGTCCTCGACAAGGACGACGCGTGCCCCGACGTGCCGGGCGTCAAGACCGACGACCCCAAGACCAACGGCTGCCCGGCGGACCGCGATCACGACGGCATCCCCGACTCGGAAGACGCGTGCCCCGACGTGCCGGGCAAGCCCAGCGCCGATCCGAAGAAGAACGGGTGCCCGGAGGCGTTCGTCCAGGCCGGTCAGATCATGATCATGGATCAGGTGAAGTTCAAGACGAACAGCGCGGAGATCCTCGGCAAGGACAGCGAGGACGTCCTCGCGGCGGTGGCCAAGGTTCTGGCCGACCACCCGGAGATCAAGAAGGTGCGCGTCGAGGGCCACACCGACGACGTGGGCAACGCGCCCTACAACAAGAAGCTCAGCGAGAGCCGCGCGCAGTCCGTGGTCAAATGGCTCACGGCGCACGGAGTCGACGCGGCGCACCTGTCGGCGCAAGGCTTTGGCCAGGAGAAGCCCATCGACGACAACAAGACCGAGGACGGCCGGAAGAACAACCGGCGGGTCGAGTTCCACATCGAGTAGGCGCACGCGCCCGGAGGGTGAGCATCTCCTCGGGGGCTCGGACGGCGCGAGTGCGAGATGCCCCGGGTGGGACGGCCACCCGGGGGTGCTACTGTACGCGCGTGCGAATCCCCTTCCTTGCCGCCGCGGCCGGCGCGATCGCCCTGCTCTCGTCACATCCCGCCGCCGCCAACGGGCGCTTCCCGGCGTCCAACCAGATCGTATTCTCCCCGACCGACCCGAACCTGGTCATCGCGCGCACCACCTACGGGATCCTGCCGTCTCACGACAACGGCGCCACGTGGAGCTACCTCTGCGAGGACGTGCTGGGCCTGCCCAACACGGCGTTCTACGACCCCGAGCTCGGGCTCACGGCGGGCAACGCGCTCGTCGCCAGCGTCCCGGAGCCCTACGAGGGGCTCGACGTCTCTCCCGACGTCGGCTGCAGCTGGAGCTGCGCCGGCGGCCCGCTCGCCGGCCAGTCCTTCGCCGACAACGTCGTGCGACCGGACAAGCCGCACGTGGTCCTGGCGATCACCTCCACGCAGACCCCCACCGACGCGGGCGTCTCTCTGTACGGCACCCAGGTCTTCCAGAGCACCGACGACGGGGCCACCTGGGCGCCCCTCGGCGTGCCCCTCGACAGTCACGTGCTGGTCCAGACGATCGACGTGTCGAAGGCCGACGCTCAGGGCAACTACAGCATCTACGTGTCGGGCACGCGCGGGTACGGGAGCGCGCGGACCGCGTCTCTGTTCGCGTCGGTCGACCTGGGCCAGACCTGGGTCGAGCACCCGCTGCAGGCCTTCGACGCGGCGACCGAGGACTCGATCTACATCGGCGGCGTCGACCCGACGGACCCGAAGAGGGTCTATCTTCGTTCGAGCTCGGTCCAGGCGGCGGGGCGTTCGCGCCTGTTCATGACGACCGACGGCGGCGGCACCTTCACAAGCCCGAAGACCTTCCAGATCCCCATGGCGAGCATCTACGCCGTGACCGGGGAGTTCCTGGGCTTCGCCCTCTCGGCCGACGGCTCGAAGATCTACGCGGGCACGAAGGAGGACGGCCTCTTCGTCGCCTCGCGCACGGACATGGTCTTCAACAAGACGTCGTCGATCCACGTGCAGTGCCTGGCGACGCGCGGGCAAGAGCTGTGGGTGTGCTCGGACGAGGCGAGTACCAGCCTCATAGGCACCCAGTTCGTCATCGGCGTGACGACCGACGACGGCGCCCACTTCACGTCCAAGCTGCCGACCATCAGCACGCTGTGCGGGCCGCTCGCGTGCCCCGCCAGCACGAGCACGTCCTTCGGGTGCCGCTCGACGGTGAGCGGCGGGCAGTGTCAGGCGTCGTTCGACACCTTCTGTCAGCAGAACGACGTCGAGATGCAGTGCGGCAAGTGCGGCGGCGACGCCGGGGCCCCGCCCGGCGACGGGGGCACCACCGGCGACGGCGGCACGGCGGCCGTCGAGGCGGGCGCGGCGAAGCCTGCGTCGTCCGCGTCGTCGTCGTCGTCCTGCGCCGTCTCGGCTC
>PLYU01000113.1 GCA_003153495.1 Myxococcales bacterium | reverse complement strand
CCCACCAGGGCCGCGCCCGCCCCGAGAGCGAGCTGCGCGACGCGCGCCCGCCGGCCCGGGATCAGCGACGCGAGCCCGAGCGCGACGAAGCCCGCGAGCCCGACCAGCGGCAGCGGGACACCCAGGGGCGCAGCCACCGCCGTCTGCCGGAGCGCATCGCAGCCGCTCCCCTCCGCGCAGAACGCGGGCACCGGTCGCAGGTAGTCGACCGCGAGCATCGCGCTCGCCGCCGCTCCGGCGATCGCCGGCGCGAGCGAGGCCGCCAGAGCCGCGATGCCGGCGGTTCGGATGGCGCCCATCATCCCCTCTTGCAGCGATACTAGCACGATCCCCGCGGCCGGCTCCTCGTGCTACTCCTTGCCCCGCCGATGACCACGCGTCTGCCGACCCGCGCCGACATTCTCGAACTGCTCGGCTCCGATACCCGCCCCCTGCATGCTCGAGAGATCGCGTCGCGCCTGCGCGTCTCCGAGGTCGACTACCTGAGCCTGCAGCGCCTGCTCGACGACCTGAGCTTCGAGGGGGTCCTCGCGGCGCGCCCGGGTCAGCGCTTCAAGCTGAGCACGCCCACGGCGCAGTCCCGGGGCACCGAGCGCGAAGGGCTGCTTACCGTCCACCCGCGGGGGTTCGGCTTCGTGGCCAGCCTCGCCCCCGGCGCGGCGCGCGACGACGTGTTCGTGCCGCCGGAGGCGCTGGGGGGCGCGATGCACGGCGACCGCGTGCGGGTGCACATCCGGGCCCGCAGCGCCCGGGGCGCCGAGGGCGCCGTGACGGGGATCATCGAGCGCGGCATGAAGCGCGTCGCCGGGACGCTGCACAGGAAGGGCAGGAGCGCCTGGCTCGAGCCGGACGACACGCGCGTCCGCGGCCCCATCGTCCTGCCGCGCGCGATCGACAGCGCGGGCCCGGACGGCAACAGCGGCGCCGACGGCGACGCGGTCGTCGTCGCCATCACGCGCTGGCCCGAGACGCGCGACGAGAACGCCGAGGGGCGCATCGAGTCGGTGCTCGGCCGCCCCGGGCAGCTCTCCGTCGAGGTCGCCAAGATCCTCGTGCTCGAGGGCCTGGGCGGGCCGCACGGCGACGCCGCCGTGGCCGAGTCCGAGGCGTTCGGCCTCGAGGTGCCCGAGGCCATGAAGGAGGGGCGGGAGGACCTGCGGCACGTCCCGCTGCCGACCATCGACCCGGAGGACGCGCGCGACCACGACGACGCGGTCTGGGTCGAGCGGACGCCGAGCGGCGGCTACCGCGCGTGGATCGCGATCGCCGACGTGAGCACGTACGTCACCCCGGGCACGGCGGTCGACGAGGAGGCGAAGGCGCGCGGGTGCAGCGTCTACCTGCCCGACCGCGCCATCCCGATGTTGCCGCGCGCGCTCTCGTCGAACCTCTGCTCGCTGCTGCCGGGCGTGGACCGCCTCTGTCTGTGCGTCGACGCCGAGCTCGACGCGACCGGGCACGTCATCTCCAACCGCCTCGTGCGCGGCGTGATGCGCTCGCGCGCCAAGCTGACCTACGGGGGCGTCGCGCACGCCCTCGGACTCTCGAGCGACGCCAGGCGCGAGCCCGAGGCCGAGGCGATGGTCGAGGGGCTGCGGGTGGCCTACGACCTGTCGCGCGCGCTGCGCGCGAAGCGCATGGCCCGGGGCGCGCTCGATTTCGAGCTGCCCGAAGCCAAGGTCGTGCTTCACGAGTCGACGCGCGAGCCCGTCGACGTCCAGCGCCGCGCGCAGGACCCGGGCGTGCGCCGCGCCTACCAGCTCATCGAGGAGCTGATGCTCCTGGGCAACGAGCTGGTCGCCCGCTGGTGCCAGGAGCGCGACGTGCCGACCATCTACCGCGTCCACGCGCCGCCCGACGAGCAGAAGCTCGACCGCTTTGCCGCGATGTGCGAGTCGCTCGCCATCCAGTTCGACGTCGAGGACACGCGCGACCCCAAGCGGCTCGGCGCACTGCTCAAGTCCTTCGCGGACCACCCGCTCGCTCCGGTCCTCAACTCGCTGCTCCTGCGCTCGATGAAGCAGGCGACCTACGATCCTGCCAACGTCGGCCACTTCGGGCTCGCCTCCAAGGCGTACGTGCACTTCACCTCCCCGATCCGCCGCTACCCGGACCTCGTGGTGCACCGGATCGCCCACGAGGTGCTGTCGGGCAAAGGGCCGCGGCGCGACGAGAAGGCGCGCGAGAAGCTCGCCGAGGCGGCGCTGGCGTCGAGCATCGCGGAGCGGCGCGCGATGGAGGTCGAGCGCGCCGTCGTCGATCTGTACCGGACGTTCCTGATGAAGGACCGGATCGGCGACAGGCTCGAGGGCACGGTGACCGCCGTCGTCGGCTCGGGCATCTTCGTGCAGCTCGACGCTCCGTTCGTCGACGTCCTGGTGCGCCTCGAGGACCTCGGCGACGACCGCTGGGAGGTGGACGACGACACGCTGCGCGTCGTGGCCGCTCGCTCCGGTGGAGTCATCGCGCTGGGCGACCGGCTCATGGTCGAGATCGTCGACGCCTCGATCATGCGGCGGACGGTGTACGCCAGGCGCGTCGGCGCGGAGACGGCGGGCCGCGGCCGCGAGCAGCGGCAGGCGCCCAGGCGCCCGGAGGGCAAGCGCCCCGCGCAGACCGACCAGCGCAAGGGCGGAGCGCCGCCGCCGCGGCACAAGAAGCCGGGCGCGAGCCCCGACCCCAGGGGCGGGCACAACCCGGCCGGCCAGGGGCGCGGGAAGAAGACCGGCGGAAAGAAGCAGCGGCGGCGGTAGACGGCAGCCTGGTGTTTCTTCAGAGGCTTGGCGTGCCCGAATCGATCATGTATCCGGCGGAGACAGGCGGACAGGTTCAAGTAACCCCCTTAGCAAGGTCTGCAATCTTGATATACTGCTGAGATGATGGCCACAGTCGTCGCCTACGTCTCGTCTCCGTCAGCCAAGGGTCTGGTCGAGAACAGATCCCTGATCTCCAGGTGGGCCGCCAAGCACCGCGTGCGCGTCGGCACGTGGTACGAGGAGCGCTCGACGGGCGAGGGGCCGATCTGGAAGGTCCGGCCTGCGCTCATGGAGGCGCTTTCATCGGTGCGCGAGCGCGAGGGCGTGGTGCTCGTGATCTCGTCGCGCGCCTCCCTCGACGTCGTCGAGGAGGCCATCGTCGAAGGGCTCACGCAGCGGCAAGGAGGCAAGGTGGTCGCCGCCGACGGCAGCGAGCCGAGGCCCGCCGCCACGCGTCTGGCCACCGCGTTCGAGTCGTACGAGGCCGCCCTACGCAGCACCCGCGCGCGCGCCGAGCGCCGGCGTCGCGAGGCCGAGGGGGAGCCGCCTTTCGGCGAGGTTCCCTGGGGCTATCGCCGCAACGCGAGCGGCACGCGGGTCGTTCGCGACGTGCGCGAGCAGCGCGTGCTGACCGTCGTCGCGCACATGCGGGCGAACGGCTTTATCCTGCGCGAGATCGTCGCGGAGCTCAATCGCCTCGGGCTGCAATCGCGACGCGGTCATCGCATCGGCATCACCCGCGTGCACGAGATGCTCCGCGACATCGAGACCGAGCCGCTGTACGAGCCGTTCCGCAAGGTCCTCAAGCAGGGCGCGCCAGCGGCGGGGTAGTCCGCCCGGCTTTGTCATCCCGAGCGAAGCGAGGGACCCCCCGGCAGTCAAGCGGGGGGGCTACAGGTCGATGTCGGCCCTCGGATCCTCGCCCTGGAACGCGGCGAGCCGATCGATGACCTCGCTCACCTCGGGGCTGCCGTCCTTCGGCACCTGCACGAGGAAATGAACGTACAGGTCGCCCTGCGGACGCCCCTTCATGGCGACGCCCTTGCCCCGCAGGCGCACGACCTGCCCGCTCTGCGCGCGCTCGGGCACCTTGAGAGTGACCGCGCCTTCGACCGTCGGCACCCGCACCTTGGCCCCGTGGTACGCCTCGGCGATCGTGACGGGTAGATCGAGGTGCAGGTCGTCCCCCTCGCGGCGGAAGTGGGCGTGCGGCGTGACGTGGACGGTGAGCACCAGGTCCCCCGGGGCGCCCCCGTTGGGCGACGGAGCCCCTTGCCCCGGGATGCGCACGCGGCCGGCGTCGCTCGCGCCGGGCGGGATGCGCACGGTCACCGCCTCGCTGCTGCGCCCCTGCGGGTGCAGCTGGAGCGTGGCGCCGCGCAGCGCCGACGCGAAGTCGATCGTCACTTCGCTCTCGAGATCGATCCCCTTGACCGGCCCGCGAGGCCGCCGGCCTCCGCGGCCCCCGAGCAGATCGCCGAAGAGATCGCCGAAGCCCCCGGGGGGAGCCCGGCCGCCGCCGCCGAACAGGTCCTCGAGGTTCACCGGCTCGCCGGTGGACCGGGTTCCCCCGCCTCCGCCCCGCGGGCCCTGGTGCGAAGACCACTGGCGATAGGCCCTGGCGCGGTCGGGCTCGAACCCTTCGCGGAGCCCCTCTTCGCCGAACTCGTCGTAGAGCTTGCGCTTCTTGGCGTCGCCGAGGACGTCGTACGCGTGGTTGACCTGCTTGAACTTGCTCTCGGCGGCCTTGTCCCCCGGGTTCTTGTCAGGGTGAAGCTTGCCCGCGAGCTTGCGATACGTCTTCTTGATGGTGTCCGCTTCGGCGTTCCTGGGGACGCCGAGAACGGCGTAGAGATCGTCGGCCATCGCTGCTCGCGTCAGCGAGGGTAAGTCGTGCGAGGCGCCGTCGCAATGAGCCCGTCAGCCGCGCTGGGCCAGCACTTCCTCGGCTCGCGGCACGGTGAGGTACAGACCCCGGGCGTACAGCCTGCGCTGCGCGTCGGGGGAGAGGTCGCCCGCCCGGTCCAGCGTCGCTCCGTACAGGAGGATGGCGGCCGTGACGCTCACGTTCAGGCTCTCGATGAAGCCGCGCATCGGCACCCGGACCCGCGCCGAGCAGGCGGCCTGCAGGTCGGGGTGGACCCCCTCGCGCTCGTTGCCGAGAACGACGGCCAGGCGGGGCATCCGCGCGAGATCCTCGGGCGCGAGCTCGCCGTCGGGATGGGCCGCCACCAGCGGAGTCGCTGAGCCCCGCGCCCACGCGACGACCGAGGCGCTGCCCGCGTGGCACGCGACGTCGATCCACTTCTCGGCGCCGCGCGAGACCGAGCGGGCGACGGCGAAGGGCGTGTTCTCCCGCTCGACGACGTGGAGCCGCTGCACGCCGAAGGCCTCGCACGAGCGCAGCACGGCCGCGCCGTTGTGGGGGTCGTAGGGCCGATCGAACACGACGGCCACGCTGGCCAGGCGCCGGGCGATGACCTCGCGCAGCCGCGCCCGTCGCTGCTCGGTCACGAGCGGTTCGAGCACGGTCACGACCCGCTCGGGATCGTGCACTTCGGCCCGCGCAATGCGGGCGTCGATGAGGTCGTCGGCCCCGACCACGCCCGGGGTCGTACGTCGCATGGGGGCGGTATAGCCGAAAGGCCCGCCAATGGGCCGGAAGAGGCCCCGGAGGCTACAGTGGGGTCGGGCTCCTCCGGGCACTCCCGGCGCCCCCCTGCCCGACGCCATGGCGACCACCCGCACCCAGACCGAGCCGCCGCAGGCCCAGGAGCGCGAGAGCGTCCTGATGGCCCCCCCCCGGCCCCGCCGGCACCGGGAGTGGCCGCAGCGGGTCGCCCGGGCCGTCTGCGTGGTGCTGGCTGGCATCGGCCTGCTCCCTCTGCTCACAGGACTGGTCGTCCGCTCCGCCTGGGCCCGGGCGTGGGCGGCCGGTGAGGCCGAGCGGCTCCTGAGTCAGCAGGGAGTGCTGGCGTCGTTCGGTCCCTCGCTCCACGTATGGCCCCTGGAGGTGGAGCTCGCCGGGCTCCGCGTCGAGTCGAGCGACGGCGGGGGACCGCTGCTCGAGTGCACGCGGGTGGTCGTCCGCCCGAAGCTCTTCAGCCTGCTCGCCGGCAAGATCGCGATCGACGAGGTCGCGCTCGCGGCTCCGCGCGTGCGCGCCGTCGTCCGCGACGGCAAGCTCGCCAGCCTCGCCTTGAAGGGGGGCGGCTCCATCGATCAGGGGCCCGTGCACGCTCCGTTCAACACCTTCTCGGTCACCGACGCGTCGCTCGACCTCGAGGTGGACGGGACGCGCGTCGAAGCGAGGGGGCTCGATCTCGACCTGACCTCCGAGGACGACCTCACGGGGGGCTCGTCCTTCGAGATCGCCCTGCGCGCGGGGCGGACGTCGGTGCACCGGCTGCGGACGATGCCCGACGGGTCCAGGGCGAGCGACGACGACACGCTCTGCTCGGTCGAGGGGCGCGCGCGTGTGGATCCGGGCTCGATCCTGATACGGCGGTTCGACGGCATCGGCTCGGCGGACCTCGACGACGCCGACGAGCCGAGCGAGAACGACGGCGCAGAGCAGGCGAGAGAGTGCAACCTGCCGGCCGGCGACAAGCGACGGGTCGAGGTCTCGCTGGGCCACGTCCGCGTCACGCTGCCGGACGGCCAGGGCAAGCTGCCGCACGTCGAGGGGCACGTGCGCGCGCGCGCACCGATCCAGCTCGCCGAGCGCGCCGTGAGCCTGCCCGAGACCGACGGGTGGATCGGCATCGACGCCGACGTGCGCTATGCCGACGACACGATCTTGCCGGACGTGAGCGGGACGTTCGAGGCGCACGACGTCCGCCTCGACCAGTACGGGTTCGCGCAGGAGCTGCAGACCCAGCTGACGATCCGCCGCAACGTCGTGGAGAGCCCCAAGACGACGATCCGCCTGGCCGGGGGTACGGTGACGCTCTCGGACACGCTGGTCGACCCGCTAGCCAGGGGAGCGAAGCTCCAGCACACGCGCCTCGACGCCACTGGCGTGGACTTCACTGCCCTCATGCGCGACCTGGGCGTGCACAAGAGCTCCTGGGTGGGCTGGGAGATCCGGGAGATCCACGCCCCGCTGGTCTCTGGGACCCTGGCGCCGCTCAAGATCGACGGAGACTTCACGGCGAAGACCTACTCGTTCGGCGTCTACGACCGCCCCGCGGAGGATCGCGCGCGCGAGCGGCTGTTCGGATTCTCCGAGGCGCAGCTCGCCGCGCACTTCGCCGTCCGGCCGGACGCCCTGCGGTTCAGCGACGTGCGAGCGGACCTGCCGCGGTCGCACCTGGACGGGGGGTTCGTGTCGATCGGCTTCCACAACGACCTGCGCGTCGACGCGCCTCACATCTCGGCGGACCTGGACGACGTGTCGCCCATCGGACCGGTGCCGATGCGAGGTACGATCCAGGCGAGCGCGCGCATCACCGGCACGTTCCACCACCCGGAGCCGGAGGCGGACATCCAGTCCATCGCTGGCTTCGTGGTGTCCGACGTCGCGTTCGGCGACGTGAGCGCCGGGCACGTGACCGTCGACGTGAGCAAGCTCGAGGTGGGGATCACCGGGGTGCGCGCGAAGCGCCGGGACAGCGCCTACGAAGTGCCGACGGCGAAGCTGACGTTCGGCGGCGCGCGCGGGTTCGACGTCGACGCGGTGGCCTCGTCGCCGGCGTTCGGCCTGCGAGACCTCCTGTCGATGTTCGCGCTCGAGGACGACCCGCGGTATGACGGGATCGACGCGACCATGGCGGCGCGCGCGGACGTACACGTCGCGCTCGGCGGGCCGGAGGACGCCTGCGGCGGCGGCTACGTGGAGGTCGGGACGAAGGTGCGCCTGCGCAACGTCGCCATCTACGGCGAGCATTTCGCGCAGGGCGACGCGGACATGTCGCTGCGCTGGTACGACCGGCGCCGCGGCATCGCGGGCGCGGACATGGACGTCCGCTCGTTCGTCCTGGACAAAGTGCAGCCGCCGGTCGGCACGCGCGCCGGCGCGACGGGCACGGTGCTCGGCTCGGCGTCCATCCAGCGCGGCGGCACGCTGGCGGCGAACGTCATGGTCGAAGGCGTGCCGCTGTCGCGCGTCGACGCCCTGGGCCGCTACAAAGGAGCCGTCGAGGGGAGCGTCTCGGGCGTCGCCCACGTCACCGGCGAGCTGGACGACTTCCGGCCCGACGCCGGGATCGTGGCGCGGGCCGAGGTCGACGTCGCGTCCACCCGGGTCCGGGGCACGCCGCTGCCCGGGTCGCACCTCGACGTCCGCATGACCCACCGGATGCCCCAGGTCCACGCGAGCCTCGGCCGCACCGGGTGCGGGGCGCCGGTGGGGCCGCTCTTCGACAAGGCGGCGTTCTTGGCGGACACATCGTCCCACGGCGAGCTCACCGTGCAGGGAGATCTCCTCGGGGGGACGGTCCACCTGCGCGACGTCGTGGCGACGCGGGCGAAGTCCTCGCACGTGACCGGGCGGGTCTCGCTCCGCGGCCTGGACCTCGGCGCCATCGCCCGCATCATAGCTCCGCGCAAGACCGAGGACGACGAGGGCGCTCCGGCGGCGCCGTCAGCGGAGGTGGGCGGCCAGCTCTGGGGGGAGCTCATCGCCGACGACGTCCCGGTCGACGCCCCGTCCAGGGCGCGGGGGACGCTGCTGCTCGGACCGACCGTCGTATCGAGCGGCGGTCAGAAGCTGACGCTGCAGCCGCCGCGCGAGCCCATCGTCCTGGCGGACGACGCGCTGACGATGCCCCCGCTGCAGGTCACCCTCGACACGCCGGAGGGCTTCCGCGGCGGGTTCGTGCTGACGGGGGGCGCGACGAAGGTGACGAGCGACCCGACGCTCGCCCTGGCCGCGCGGCTCGACCCGGTCGACCTGGCCATCCTCCGTCGCCTGATACCCAAGGTGGACCGCGCGAGCGGCATCCTGGAGGGCAACCTGCGCGTGGTCGGGCGGGCCGCCGCCCCCACCGTCACCGGCGAGCTCCGGGCGACCGGCAACGACATCCAGGTCCACGGGCTTCCGGGCTCGATCAACGACGTTCGCGTCGACGTGACGGCGAAGGGCAACGAGATCGTCGCCTCGGGCCTGGGGAAGTTCGCGGGCGGCACGGTCGCGTTCGAGGGGTCGGTCCCCGTCCAGGGGCTCGAGGTGGGCTCGCTCGACTCGCGCGTGGCGGTGCGGGGGGTGCGCCTGGCGCCGGCGGACGGGGTGACCGCGACGGTCGATGCCGACCTGGAGATCACCTACGAGAGCAGCGCGCGGCGGGCGGCGAGCGCGTCGCTGCCGCGCGTGACCGGCGACGTCACGCTCGTCTCGCTGGCGTATACACGCCCCATCTCGCTGAGCGCCGACCTGACCAACCTGGCCACCCGCGCGAAACGCACGGAGGTCGAGGCGTACGACCCGGCGCTCGACGTCGTCGCGCTGGACCTGCGCGTGCACTCGCGGGCGCCCATCGTCATCAAGAACAACTTCGTCGAGGTCCAGCTCCGGATCGACTCGGACACCCTCGACGTGACCGGCACCAACCAGCGCATCGGTCTGCGCGGGACGCTCCGCGCGGTGCCGGGCGGGCGCTTCCATTTCCAGGCGAACGACTTCGACGTGCGGCAGGCGCTGATCCGCTTCGACGATCCGACGCGGATCGCTCCGAACGTCGACATCACCGCGGTCACCGAGTACCGGCGCTACTCCGACACCAGCGCGGGGGCCGCGGCGGGGGCCGGCGCCACGGGGGGCCCGGCGGCCGCGTCGATCGGGTCGACGCGCGGCGGGTCGCTCTGGCGCATCACGCTGCACGCGTTCGGCGACGCGGACGACCTTCACGTCGAGATGACCAGCGAGCCTGCGCTCTCGCAGGAGGACATCGTGCTCCTGCTCGCGGTCGGCATGACGCGCGCGGAGCTCGACCAGCTGGGCGCGAGCAGCGTGGGTGCGAGCGTCGCGCTCAACTACCTCGGCGCGGCCAGCGGCGCGGACCGCGCGGTCAAGCAGGCCCTCCCGATCATCGACGACTTCCGCTTCGGCAGCGCCTACTCCACCGTGACCGGCAAGACCGAGCCCCAGCTCACCATCGGCAAGCGGCTGACCAACGCCGTGCGCGCGAGCGTCACCACGGGCCTCAGCGAGAACCGGGAGCTCCGGTCGAACATCGAGTGGCGCCTGAACCAGCGGCTGAGCGTGCAGAGCTCGTACGACAACATCAACGACGTCTCTTCCTCCTCGCTCGGCAACATCGGCATGGATCTTCGCTGGAGGCTCGACTTCGAGTAGCAGTCGGAGAGACATTCATGCGCCTCTCGGCCCTGCTCCTCGCCGCCGTCGCCGCCGTCGTGCCTGGCGTGGCAGGCGCGCAGCCGGCGCCGCAGGTGGTGCCCATCGCGCCGACCCGGCCCGCCGAGCCCGAGCCGCAGACCCCTGCCCTGGCTCCGCCGCCCGACCTGACCGGGCTCGCGGGCAAACCGGTGACGCGCGTGACGGTCGAGCTCGACGGGAACGTGTGGGACGACGTCCGCGCGCCGCTCATCGACACGCTGAAGGTCGGCGACACACTGACCCCCACCGGCGCGCGCCGTGCGCTCGACGAGCTCCTCAGGACGGGGCGCTTCGCGCGCGGTCAGGTGAGCGTGCAGAGAGAGGGCGTCGGGGTCGCGGTGGTCTTGCGCGTCGCGCCCCGCAAGCTCGTCGAGCGGCTGGACGTGGACCTGCACCAGACGCGCCTCGACAGGGAGGAGCTTCTGCGCGACGCCAGCCTGTCCGAGGGCGGCGAGATCATCGGCGCCGACCTGGCGGAGACGCGCCGCCGGATCGAGCGCTACTTCGCGCTGCACGGCTACCCCGCCGCCGCCGCCGGCCTCCGGATGAGCGACACCGACGACCCGCTGCGGACGGTCGTCGCGGTCGACGTCGCGCCTGGCGCGCCGAGGCGGGTCGATCAGGTGAGCTTCTACGTCTCCGGAGCCCCCTCCGAGCAGGTCCTGCCGACGACGAAGACCTACCCGGTCGCGGGGGGAGACCGCGCCGACGAGCCTTCCCTCGACAAGGCCGACGGGCAGCTCGCGGAGCTGCTGCGCGGCAAGGGCTGGTTTCGCGCGGAGGTGTCGCACGACCTGGCGTGGGTGGGCCAGCCGGGCCACGGGGGCCGCATCGTCCTGCGCGTCCGGGTCGACACGGGGCCTCTCTTCGTGCCGCGCTTCGAGGGCAACGCCCACTACGACCGCGACGTCCTCGTCACGGCGCTGGGGCTGGACACCGAGACCGACCGCTCGGCGTCCCACCTGGCCGAGAAGATCCACTCGTTCTACGAGAAGCGCGGCTTCTACGACGCCGAGGTGCGCGCCGAGACGCGCGGCGCCGAGGGCGGGCCCTTGCAGGTGCTGATGTTCCACGTGGACGAGCGCTCGCGCGTCCGCGTCGCGGCCAGGTACTACCCGTGCCTCAAGGTCGACGCCATCAAACACCTGTCGGCGGGGGGGCCCCGGTCGCCCGGGCAGATCGGCACCGAGATCGACAGCTACCTGGAGGAGGATCTGCCCGGGGCCGATCTGCTGGTCAACCCCGACCCGCAGGGGCTCAGCAGCACGATCGGCGCCGGCGCGGGTCAGGTCGCGACCGGGGCGCGGCCGGCGCCGATCGATCTGTCGCCGGACGACACCTACGCCGCGGGGACCTACGAGCGCGCGGTCGAGCACGTCCGCAGCCTGTACCGGAGCGAGGGCTTCCTGCACGCCGAGGTCGGTCCGGCGCAGGTGGTGCGCGCGCGCTGCGACCCGCGCTCGCCGGCCGGGAAGTGCGCGCCGCTGCCGCTCCCGGCCACCTCCGTGGAGGTCTGCACCTACGACCCGTCGGGCCTGCCGCTCCCCGTCCAGGCGCTCGACCCGGCGTTCACCTGCCGCCCCGACCCCGGCAGCGGCGTCGAGTGCGCGCCCACCATGGAGCTCGTCATCCCGGTGAAGCTCGGCCCCCGCACGCGCCTCTGGGACGTCGCCTTCACGGGCGTCCGGAGCGTCGCCGAGAAGGACGTGGGCGACGCGGCGCAGCTGCCCCTGGGGGAGGCGGCGAGCGAGACGAAGATCGACGACGCCCGGCGGCGCATCGCCGACTGGTACAAGGAGAAGGGTTACTACTACGTCGACGTCAAATACGAGCTCGAGCCGTCGGCGGACAACACCCGCGCCCTCGTGCGCTTCGACGTCACCGAGGGCGAGCAGGTCTTCGTCAAGGCGATCCGGGTGCGCGGCCTGGAGAAGACGCGCGAGAGCGTCGTGCGGCGCAGGATCGCGCTGGTGGTGGGCGAGCCGTACCGCGCGAGCGACGTGCGCAAGACGCAGGAGCGAGTGGCGACGCTGGGGTTGTTCTCGAGCATCCAGGTGTCGCTCAGCGACCCGTACGTGCAGCAGGCGAGCAAGACCGTCGTCGTCGAGGTCGTCGAGCAGACCCCGCAGTACATCGAGATCCGGCCGGGGTTCTCGACGGGCGAGGGCGTGCGCGGCGCGATCGAGTACGGCCACCGCAACCTGCTCGGGTACGCATGGGGGCTCACGGTCCGGCTGCAGGCGTCTTACCTGCCGGACTTCCTGATCCTCGACCCGGGCGTGGCCCAGAACTACGGGTCCTTGCAGGGGCTCGACCGCGTGGCGACGCGCGACACAGTGACGATGTCCTGGCCGGAGATGGGCCTCGGGCCGAGCGTCCGCTCGCAGGTCGATGGCGTGTACGTGCGCGATCTGGAGCGCGACTTCACCCTGTTCAAGGCGTCCGCGCTGGGGACGTTGACCTGGCGCCCGATCCGCGAGGTGCAGCTCAGCGGCGGGCCGGACTACGAGCACAACGACGTGCACCTGTTCCAGTACAACAGCATCGGCGATCTGCTCGACGCCAACTTGGGCAAGAGCGATCTGCAGCGCCTCTTGCGCGTCCCCGACGGCGACAGCAACGTCGCCGCCGCGCGGATCGTCCTGACGTGGGACCGACGCGACAGCGCGTTCAACGCCCACAGTGGAACGTACTTCGTGGCGGGTCTGGAGGACGTCAACTCGTACCCCGTGCAGGGAACCACGAAGCTGACGCAGAACCAGTTCCAGGGTCACTTCTTCCGGCTCACCCAGACGATCGCCGGGTACATCCCCATCGTCGGCAGGCTCTCGTTCGCGGCAGAGCTTCGCCTGGGCGAGATCGTCAACGTGTCTCCGTGCACGGCCCCGTTCGACACGTCCGGCGCGACGGTGCCCAAGTACTGCACCTACCCCGATCGCCTGTTCTTCATGGGCGGCTTCGACTCGATGCGCGGCTGGCTCCAGGACACGTTCATGCCGCAGGAGTACGCGAACCAGATCGCGCAGCCGCAGAACAGCGGCCTCTGTACGAGCTCGAGCTCGAATTGCCTCATCCCCCTCCGCGGGGGCAACTTCATGATCAACCCTCGCTTCGAGCTGCGGTTTCCCATCCGCGCGCCCCTCAACGCGGCGGTGTTCGCCGATTTCGGCAACCTGTACCTCGACCCGGCCGACGCGCTCACCGACTTCCGCCTGCGGGCCGACGTGGGCGCCGGCCTCCGCGTCGACACGCCGGTGGGGCCGCTGGTCTTCGACTACGGCGTCAACGTGACGCGCCGTCCGTTCGAGGACTTCGGCGCGTTCCACTTTGCGATCGGGCTGTTTTGAGGCTCGGCTCGACGCTCGGGACGCTCGAGGAGCGCGTCCTCGCGCTCTGGCGGACGCCGCTCGGCAAGTTGCTCGCCGCGGCGCTGCTTCTGCGCCTGACGGGCCTCGTGTGGGGCCTGCCCTCGTACGACGGGTGGGACAACGACGGCGTCGCTCCGCGCGACTTTCTCGTGGGCGTCCTCGAGACCTACTGGCCGGGCCACCACTACACGTACCCGCCGCTGCACCTCTTGCTCCTCACGGTGGCCGAGGCGCCCGTCTGGCTCTCGGCGATCCTGCGCGCCCCCGCGCTGACGCCCGCCGCCGTCGTCCACACCTTCATCGGCGTGCCCACGATGACGGCCATGGCCGTCATCGCGAGGGCCATCACGGCCGGCCTCTCGCTCGGCCTGCTATGGAACCTCGCCGAGATCGGGACGCTCCTGCGCGGCTCGAAGCGCGCGGGGGCGTGGGTCGCCGTCGCCTGCGGTCTGAACGCGGTGGCGACCTATTACTCGCAGACCAGCAACCTCGATCTCCCGTACCTCTTCTGGTCGGTCCTCGCGCTCCGGTGGCTCGTCCACGCGATCGTCGGCCGCGCCCCGCGCTCGCTCCGGCGGGTGATCGTCCTCGCGGCGCTCGCCGTCGCGACGAAAGACCAGGCCTACGCGCTCTTCGTCCTCGGCGTGCCGCTCTCGCTCGGCGCCTGGCTGGCCCTCGACCCGGACGCGCGCCCGCTCGTTCGGGCGGTCCTGAAGGAGCTCGGCGTCGGCGTCGCATTCGGCCTGCCGCTCCTCCTCGTGGTCGACGGCGCCGTGACGAACCCGTCGGGCTTTCGCGATCGCGTCGCCTATCTCCTCGGGCCGGCGAGCCAGGACTTCGCGTATTACCCGCCGACGTGGGCCGGCCGCCTCAAGGTCGCGACCGACGCCTTCCTCTCGTTCGATCAGTTCTACCCCTGGGCCTTCGCGCTGCTCGCTGCGGTCGGGATCGGTGTCGCCTGCCGCGGGCCCGACCGCGCCCGGCGCGCCGCGGGCCTCGTGCCGCTCCTCGCGGCGCTCTCCTTCACCGTCGCGTTCGACATGAGCGCGCGCCGGTCGGAGCACCGCTTCGCGCTCCCGCAGATGGTCCTCTTCGGGGTGTACGCCGGCGTCGCCCTCGACGCTCTCCACGCGCGCTTCGGGCGGTGGAGACCTGGCCGCTGGGCCTTCGCTGCCGGCGTCGCGCCCGTCTTGCTGTACGCGCTCTTCAAGTGCGTCGCGGTCGACGTAGCCATGCTCTTCGACCCTCGCTACGACGCCGAGAGCTGGCTGCGCGTGCACGCGCGGCCGGGCGACGCGATCGAGATCTACGGCAGCAACGTCCAGCTCCCGCGCCTGCCCGCGGACGCCGCGATCCAGCGCGTCGACCTCGACGGCGTCGAGGGCCGCAACCCGATCCTCGGCGTGACCGAGGTGAGCGACCGCTTCTCGAACGTCGAGGTGCGGCGGCCGCGGTTCATCGTCGTCCCGTCGGTCTGGGCGATCCGCTGGATCGTCGAGCCGTCGTGGGGGCAGTCGACGGGGCAGGTGCTGTCCCCCGGACAGGCGCGCATCGAGGGCGACGTCGACTCACGGAACTACTTTCACGCGCTCTTCGAGGGGCGCCTCTCCTACAGGATGGCCCTCGCCTCGGTGTGGAAGTCGGCCGTGTGGCCGCAGGTCGACATCCACGCGAGCCTCACCCGCGAGATCTCGCTGTCCGAGCGCACGGCGCAGTGATCGCGGCCCGGAGCCCGCACGAGCCCGCGACGGTCTTCGTGTCTTCCTGTTCAATCCTCTCGTCTTCGCAGCGCGCCGGCCTTCTCGCACGCGGGCTTCGCGCCCGCCGTGCAGGCGGCGTCGTAGAGGGCCGCGGCCTTCTCGAGGTCCTGCGCGACGCCGCGCCCCTTCTCGAGCATGATCGCCTGGTTGTAGCAGCCGGCCGCCCAGCCTGCGTCGCACGCGCGCGCGTAGAGCGCGGTCGCCCGGGCCTCGTCTTTCGGGACGCCGTGGGCGTACTCGCGCATCTGCCCCGCGAAGACGCAGGCCGGCGCGTCTCGCATGTCGCACGCGCGCTCGTAGAGATCGGTCGCGCGCGCCTCGTCCTTCGGGGCGCCCTCGCCGAACGCGTACGACGCCGCGAGGCGCCGGCAGCGGTCGGCCGAGCCGGCGTCGCACT
>PLYU01000115.1 GCA_003153495.1 Myxococcales bacterium | reverse complement strand
ACACGCTGCGGGCGGCGCTCGCCGAGCCGCGCCGGGCCAGGTCGCTGACGCGCGCCGCGTCCCAGCTGCGGGCGTCGACCTGGACGGCGGCGAGCGCGAGCGCGGCGAAGCCCGACGCGCTCGAGGCCAGACCGCTCGCGGTCGGGAAGTCGTTGTTCGACTCGACCTCCGCCCACGCGTCGAGGCGGGCGGCCCGGCGGACGCGGTCGAGGAGCGCGAGCGCGCGCCTGGTCTCCTCGCGCGGCAGCTCGCGGCCGCCGAGGACGATGCGGTCGGCCGCGAGGTCGGTGCGCCAGCGCACGCGCGTGCGCGTCGTCAGCCCGGAGAGCGTCACCGAGAGGCTGGGGACCGCCGGGACGTTCCCGCCCGTCTCGCGCTTGCCCCAGTACTTGCTCAGGGCGACGTTCGGGTGCGCGATGGCAACGGCCTCGGGCGGGCTCACGGCGAGGTCTCGCTCTCGAGCGGTCGGACGCGCGTCTCTCTCGCCACGCACGTCGCGAACCCGTCGAGCCCGTCGCCTCGCCAGGCGGCGAGCACGGCGTCGCTCGCGGCCGGCGACGGCACCAGGGCGACGACGCTGCCTCCGCCGCCCGCCCCCGTCAGCTTGGCGCCGAGGGCGCCGGCCTCGCGCGCGAGCGCGCACATGCCCTCGATCTCGGGCGTCGACACCAGCAGGCCGCCGAGCACCATCTGGTTGAGGTCCATCAGGCGACCGAGGGCGACCTGGTCGCCCGCCTCGATCGCGTACCGCGCGTTGTTCACGAGCGAGCGCACGGCCTCGAACGACTTCTCGGTCACCTCGGGCCGGCGCGCGCGCAGGCGGGCCACGCCCTCGACCATGTCCTTCGTGCTCGACGGGATGCCGGTGTTGCCGACGCACAGGTAGAGAGGGCCGCCGCGCACATGCACGGCCCCGGGAGCCTGTCCCTTGCGGAAGAGAAGGCACCCGCCCCGGGCGGCGACGGCCGCGTCGATGCCGCTCGGCGTGCCGTGGAAGACGCTCTCCCACGCCATCGCGCGAGCCTGCACCGCCTCCTCGCTGGCGCCCGGGGCGACGGCCCGGGCGATCGCCACGCCGATGGCCGCGGAGCACCCGAGCCCGCCGCCGGGCGGCAGGTCGGACTCGACCTCGAGGGAGAACGGCGGCAGCGCCGGGACCTCCTGGCGGACGGCGTCGAGCAGGGCGCGCAGGCCGCGGGCGAGGTCGTTCTCCGGGTCGTCCTCTCGCACGGCGATGTTCCAGCTGCCCACCGCGAGCAGGCTCGGTCCCTCGCCGAGGGCGACGGCGCGCGCGCTCACGCCGCGGTCGATGCCGACGGCGATGGCCGGCACGCCGTACACGACCGCGTGCTCGCCCAGCAGGATCACCTTGCCCCAGGCGTGTCCGGCGCCGCTCATCAGGCCTGCCTCTCGGTGAGCGCGGTGGCCGCCTGGGACAGGAGCGCCCGCCCGCGGGGCGTGATCTGCGCCCGCTCGAGGGCGCCGCGCGACTCGTGGACCAGCGCGGCGATCCGGCCCTCGACGCGGGCGCGGGCGCCGCACGCCTCCATGCCGGTGACGGCCGCGCGGAGGTCCGGCTCGCTCGCGTCGATGCGCCCGAGCACCCGGAGGAGCAGCTCGCTGGCGCGCGCGTCGCCGAGCGCCGCGACCACGACCGACGTCCGTTTGCCGGCGCGCAGATCGCCCCCGGCCGGCTTCCCCATGGTCGTCGCGTCGCCGAACACACCGAGCAGGTCGTCGCGGAGCTGGAACGCGACGCCCAGCGGCGTGGCGAACTCCGCGAGGGCGGCCACCTGCGCGTCGGCTGCGCCCGCGAGCGACGCCCCCATGACGACGGGGCCGCGCACCGAGTAGCTCGCCGTCTTGAGCGCGTGCATCGCCTCGACCTCGCCCGCGTCGCGCGCGACGCCGCCCACGTCCAGCACCTGACCCTGCAGGACCTCTTCCTGCATGCGCGCCAGGTGACGCGCCGCGGAGACGACCCGGTCCGGCGGGAGCGGCACCTCGAGCAGCGCGCGCTGCGCCCACGCCGACGCGAGGTCTCCGGCCAGGACGCTCATCGCGTCCGCCCTGCCGTCGGCGAAGCGGCCCCGCATCATGGCCGGCACGCTCGGCCCGCCGCGGCGGATCGGGTCGCCGTCGATCCAGTCGTCGTGCACGAGCAGGTACGCCTGGAGTAGCTCGAGCGCGACGCCGGCCTGGGTGACGGCCTTGGCCTCGGTCGCGCCGTCCAGATCGCCCCCACAGGCCTCGAAAGCGGCCGCAAGCAGCACGGGCCGCATCCTCTTGCCTCCCCGGAGGGCGAGCTGGCCGATCGCCTCGGCGACGGCTCCCACGTCCGCCCCTCGGTCCCGCGCCTCGGCGATGCGGTCCTCGAGCCACGGCGAGAGGCGCCTCTCGAGCTGCGAGCGCACGCGGGCAGTGAACTGCTCCAGCTCCTCCGTCGTCGCTCCCATCGCGCGTCGCGCGAGCGTAGGGTCCCCATGGTTGGTCGTCAACCATCCCATGGCCAATTTTGCTCGAAATTGCGCACACTTTCAAGCTTGATTGAAGGATCGTCCATGCGCCCCGGTCCGCGGTGGACTAGCCTCTCATCCTGGTCATGTCCAACATCGGTCAGCGCAAGGCGGACCACCTCGCGCTATGCGCCGAGGAGGACGTAGGGTTCCGCCGGGCGTCGACGCTGCTGGAGTGCGTGCGCCTCGTGCACGACGCGCTCCCGGAGCTGACGCTCGCGGACGTGAGCACGTCGGTGACTCTCTTCGGAAAGACGCTACGCGCGCCCATCGTGATCGCCGCGATGACCGGGGGCACCGAGGAGGCCGGGCGGATCAACGGGGAGCTGGCGAGCATCGCCGAAGAGCGAGGCTACGGCTTCGGGCTCGGCAGCCAGCGCGCCATGCACGTGCGCCCGGGCGCCGGCTCCACCTACCGCGTGCGACACGCGGCGCCGGGTGCCCTGGTGCTGGGCAACCTCGGCGTGGTGCAGGCGCGCGGGATGACGACGGCCGAGGTGCGCGCGCTGGTCGACGAGGTGGGCGCCGACGCCCTCTGCCTCCATCTCAATGCGGCCATGGAGCTCGTGCAGCGCGAGGGCGACCGCGACTTCTCGCGCGGCCTCGAGACGATCGGGCGGCTCGCGAGCGACCTCGGCGTGCCCGTCGTCGTCAAGGAGACGGGATGCGGGATCTCGCCGGGCGCGGGCAGGCGCCTGCGCGGAGTCGGCGTCGCCCACGTCGACGTGTCGGGCGGGGGCGGCACCTCGTGGGTGGGCGTCGAGACCCGGCGCGCCGCCGCCGCGGGGGACGAGGCGGCGCGAGGCCTCGGAGAGGCGCTCTGGGACTGGGGCGTACCGACGGCCGCGGCGGTCGCGCTGCTCGCGCCGATGGGCTTCGACACCGTCCTGGCGACGGGCGGGATCGCCACCGGGATGGACATCGCCCGCGCCATCGCGCTCGGAGCGTCCGCGGCCGGGATCGCGCGACCCGTGCTGCGCGCCCTCGCGTCGGGGGGCCGCGCCGCCGTGCTGGCTCTCCTCGACGCCATCGAGACGGAGCTCCGGGCGGTGATGCTCCTGACGGGCAGCCGCGACATGAAGGCGCTCGGGCGCACTCCCCGCGTGATCGTGGGCGAGCTCTCGTCCTGGCTCGACGCCGGGCTTTAGCCCCGGCGGTCGTGCAAGGAAATGTGTGCGCTGGATTTGTCGCACGCGCCGCCGGGGGCCTATAAGACTAAGACCTTGGGGATCTCGCTCGATGAGCCCGCGATACACGTGCCTGGTGGTTGAGGACTCGCCGATGATGCGCCAGCTGCTGGTGCTGGCGCTGTCGCGTGTGAGAAACCTGCAGGTCACCGAGGCGGACGACGGGGTCGACGGCCTGCGCAAGCTCGCCAAGGAGAAGTTCGACATCATCCTGACCGACATCAACATGCCGATCATGGACGGCCTCAAGCTCGTGCGCCGCGTGCGGAGCGACCCGACCCACAAGGACGTCCCGGTCATCGTCATCACCACCGAGGGGTCGAACGAGGACCGGAACCGCGCCTTTCAGCTCGGCGCGAACGCGTACATCACCAAGCCGATCCAGGCGCCGCAGGTGATCGCCAAGGTCCGAGAGCTGCTCAAGATCGACACGTGACTCGCATCAAGATCTGCGGAGTGACGACCGCGGCCCAGGCGCGCTTCTGCGCCGAGGCGGGCGCGAGCTCCGTCGGCGTCAACTTCGTCCCGTCGAGCCCACGCCGGGTCGACCTCGCGACCGCGAAGGCCATCGTCCAGACGGTGGGCACCACGGCGCTCGTCGTGGGCGTGGTGGCGGGCCTGACCGTGGACGAGATGAAGGCCCTGCGCGACGCGAGCGGCGTCGGGTGCCTGCAGCTGCACGGCGACGAGCCCCCCGAGGACGTGGCCGCGCTGCTCCCGCACGCCTACAAGGCGCTCCGGGTGGCGACGGCGGACGACGTGGCGCGCGCCGCGACCATGCCGGGCGACTACGTGCTGGTCGACGCGAAGGTCGACGGCGCGCTGGGCGGCACCGGGCACGCCTTCGACTGGTCGCTCGTCGTCGAGCTGGCGAAGCGGCGCCGGGTGGTCCTCGCAGGCGGGCTGACGCCTTCCAACGTCGGGCGCGCCGTGACTCTCGTCCGGCCCTGGTGCGTGGACGTCGCCAGCGGGGTCGAGAGTGCGCCAGGCGTGAAAGATCACAGCAAGGTGCGCGCTTTCATCGACGCAGTGCGCCAGGCGGGATGAGCGGCCTGACGCGGACGGCGAGCCGATCGATGCGCCGTCAAGGTGCGCATATACGGGCGCAACATGTGCTAGTTTGTGCGCAGTACCTCGTCGTGCGAGCAGCGATCCCCTCCTAGCGTCCCGGGACGCGCACACGGCACGCGCCTTGTATTGACCATGCCCTCCGATCCTACCGGAGCATGGGTAACCCGAGCTCTTGGCTGCCAAATCGAACCACGATGGAACACGAGGCCTTGATGCAAGCGGCGGTCGCCGCGACCGGCGACGCCGCGTCGGGTGGCTGGAGCGCCGGTGAGCCACCGGCGGCGCCCCCGCTCGACTTCTCCGCGGACGCGCTGGTCCAGGCAGCGGCGCGCTGCCGCGAGCGCGTGAGCGTCCTGCGCGATCGCGCGACGGGCGCCTACGGCGTCGCGTTCGACGACGCGGCGATCTCGCCGGCCTCCCACGCGCTCGTGGCGACGCTGCCTCCTCTCTACCCGGAGTGGCTCGGCTCGACGGACTTCTGCGACGTCCACCGCGTCCGGTTCCCCTACTCCTCGGGCGCGATGGCCCACGGCATCGCCAGCACGCGGCTGGTCGTCGAGATGGCGCGCGCGGAGCTCTTCTCGTTCTTCGGCGCGGCAGGCCTCCCCCTGTCCACGGTCGAGGAGGCCATCGTCGACATCGCACGCCAGCTCGGCCCGGACGCGTCGTGGGGCTCGGACTTGATCCACGCTCCGCACGATCCGTCGCTCGAGGACAGGACCGTAGAGCTCTACCTGCGCCACGGCGTGCGGCGCGTGTCGGCGTCCGCGTTCATGCGGCTGACGCCCGCAGTGGTTCGCTACGCCTGCACCGGCCTGACGGCGTCGCCGGACGGATCGATCGCGCGGGTCAATCACCTGTTCGCGAAGCTCTCGCGGGCGGAGACGGCGCAGCCCTTCATGTCCCCCGCGCCCGCGGAGATCCTGTCCGCGCTGGTCCAGCGCGGCGCCCTTTCGAGCAGGGAGGCCGAGCTCGCGGCGCACGTCCCGCTCGCCGAGGACATCACCGTCGAGGCGGATTCGGGGGGACACACCGACAACCGTCCGCTGACGGCGCTCATCCCGGCGATCCTCGGGCTGCGCGCGCAGCTCCAGCGTACGCACGGGTACCGGCGCTCGATCCGCATCGGGGCCGCGGGCGGCATCGGCACGCCTGGGGCGGTGGCGGCCGCGTTCAGCCTCGGGGCGGCCTACGTGATGACCGGCTCGATCAACCAGTCCGCGGTCGAGGCGGGGACGTCGGACCTCGCCAAGGAGATGCTCGCCGCGGCGGAGCTCACCGACGTGGCCATGGCCCCCTCCCCCGACATGTTCGAGATGGGGGTCAAGGTGCAGGTGCTCAAGCGCGGCACGCTCTTCGCTTCACGGGCGAGCTTGCTGCGCGACCTCTATCGCACCCACACCCGCATCGAGGACATCCCCGCCGACACCGTCGCCCGGATCCAGCGCGAGATCTTCCAGCGCCCCCTGGGGGACGTGTGGGACGAGACGCGCCGCTACTTCGAGTCGCGCATCCCCGCCGAGGTCGAGCGGGCGGAGCGCGACCCGAAGCACAAGATGGCCCTCGTGTTCCGCTGGTACGTCGGCCTCGGGAGCCACTGGGCGATCGAGGGGAACCCGGCGCGCAAGATCGACTATCAGGTGTGGTGCGGTCCGGCGATGGGGGCCTACAACGCCTGGGCGCGCGGGTCGTTCCTGTCGGAGCTGCCGCACCGCACCGTGGTGCAGATGGCCCTCAACCTCCTCGAGGGGGCTGCCGTCCTGACGCGGGCGCAGCAGCTGCGGAGCATGGGCCTGCCGGTGCCGGACGCCGCCTTCGAATACTCGCCGAAGTACCTGACCTCGTAGCCAGTGAACGATTCAACTCAACAGCCGCCAGGACCATGAGCCAGCCTACTCGGGAAGAGGGAATTGCGATCGTCGGACTCGGCACGATGCTGCCGGGGGCGACGGCCGCGTCGGATTTCTGGCGCAATCTCCTCGGCCGCCGCGAGCTCTTCCGGGAAGTTCCCCCCAACTACTGGCTGGCGAGCGACTTCTACGACCCGAACCCGCGCGTGCCCGACAAGGTCTACTGCAAGCGAGGAGCCTTCCTCGACGCGGTCGAGTTCGATCCCATGAAGTACGGCGTGCCGCCGAAGCTGCTGAAGAGCACCGACACGTGCCAGCTGCTCTCGCTGATGGTCGCCGACCAGCTGCTCCGCGACACGTTCGGCGACAAGTTCGACAAGGTGAGCCGCGACCGCATCGGGTGCGTGCTCGGCATCTGCTCGGGCCTCGAGCTCGTCGGCGAGATGGCGGGCCGCCTGCAGCGCCCCATGTACGTCACCGTCCTCCGCGAGCACGGGCTCCCCGAGGACGAGGTGCAGGCCATCGTCGAGGACATGGTCAGCTACCACGCCGAGTGGAACGAGAGCACCTTCCCCGGGCTGCTCAACAACGTGGTGACCGGGCGCATCTCGAATCACTTCGACCTCGGCGGCCCGAACTTCACGACGGACGCCGCGTGCGCGAGCTCGTTCGCCGCGCTCGCGATGTCGGTGAACATGCTGCGGCGCGGCGAGGCCGACATGGTCATCACCGGCGGCGCCGACACGACCAACGACCCGTTCACGTTCATGTGCTTCTCGAAGACGCCGGCGCTCTCGATGAGCGCGCGCTGCGCTCCCTTCTCGGAGAGTGCCGACGGCACGATGCTCGGCGAGGGCATCAGCATGCTCGCCATCAAGCGTCTGGAAGACGCCGAGCGCGACGGTGACCGTGTCTACGCGGTCATCCGCGCCTGCGGCAGCTCGTCGGACGGACGCGCGAAGAGCATCTACGCCCCCCGGTGGGAGGGCCAGGTCACGTCTCTGCAGCGCGCCTACTCGGCGGCAGGCTACGGGCCGGAAACCGTCGAGCTGGTGGAGGCCCACGGCACGGGCACCAAGGCCGGCGACCAGGCCGAGTTCAACGCCCTGCGCGAGGTGTTCAACGCGACCGGCCGGCAGGACCGGCAGTGGTGCGGGATCGGCTCCATCAAGAGCCAGCTCGGGCACACCAAGGCGACCGCCGGGGCCGTGGGCCTGCTGAAGACGGCCCTGGCGCTGCACAACAAGGTGCTGCCGCCCACGTTCGGCATCGACAAGCCGGCGGCGAAGCTCGAGCTCGAGAAGACGCCGTTCTACCTGAGCAGCGAGGCCCGCCCGTGGATCCGCAGCGGGGACCACCCCCGCCGCGCCGGGGTGAGCTCGTTCGGCTTCGGGGGAACGAACTTCCACATCGCCGTCGAGGAGTACACCGGCAAGCGCGAGCGCTCGCGCCGCGTCCGCGCCTTCCCGTCGGAGCTGGTCCTGCTCGGCGCCGCCGACCGCGCGTCGCTGGCGAAGGCCGCGCGCGACCTCGCCGCCGCGGCGGAGCACCCGTGCGCGCTGCCGCACATCGCCCTGGAGACCCAGTCCCGCTTCCGCGCCGACTCGCGCGCGCGCCTCGCGGTGATCGCGACCGACGCGGCCGACCTGCGCGCCCGGCTGACGCAGGCGGCGGAGTCGATCGAGCAGGGCTCGAAGCCCACGTTCGTCACGCCCGGCACGACCTTCTTCTCGGAGGAGGCGCCGGCCGGCGGCGGCGTCGCGTTCGTGTTCCCCGGGCAGGGCAGCCAGTACGTGTCGATGGGCGCGGACATCGCGATGTCCTTCGACGCTGCGCGCGCGGTCTGGGACGAGGACGCCGCGGCGAGCGTCGGCGTACGCAGGGCGCTGCACGAGGTCGTGTTCCCCGTCCCCGTCTTCACCGACGCCGACCGCGACGGGCAGGCGAAGCGCCTGTGCGCGACCGAGCGCGCGCAGCCGGCCATCGGCGCGGTGAGCGCGTCGCTGCTGGCGCTGCTGAAGACCGTCGGGCTCTCGCCCGAGTGCGTCGCGGGCCACAGCTTCGGCGAGGTCACGGCGCTCTACGCCGCCGGTGCTCTCGACACCGACGGCCTCCTGCGCGTCGCCCGCCAGCGCGGCGAGCTGATGGCGCGGGCCGCCGAGGGCGGCACCGGCAGCGGCATGACCGCCGTGACCGGGTCGCTCGAGCAGGTCGAGGAGCTCATCAAGGGCTCCGAGGTCGTCGTCGCTAGCCACAACGACGCCCGCCAGGTCGTCGTGTCGGGGACGTTGCCGGCGATCGAGGAAGCGGAGCGGCGCCTCGGCGCGGCGGGCCTCAAGGTCCAGCGGCTTCCGGTCGCCGCCGCGTTCCACTCGCCCGTGGTGGCCGGGTCGGTCGAGCCGTTCGCGAAATTCCTCGACGGCCTACCGCTCGGCAAGCCCGCGGTCGCCGTCATCGCGAACGCGACGGCCGAGCCGTACGCGGACAGGCCCGAGGCGATCCGCGAGCTATTGTCCTCGTCGATCGCACGGCGCGTGCGCTTCGTCGACGTCGTCGAGGCGATGTACGAGCGGGGGGTCCGCACGTTCGTCGAGGTCGGACCGGGCACGGTGCTGAGCGGGATGATCTCGCGCATCTGCGGCGACCGCCCGCACCGCGCCGTCCCGCTCGACCGGCCGGGGAAGCACGGGGTGACCAGCCTCTGGCAGAGCCTCGGCCAGCTCGCCGTGGCCGGGCACCCGATGGACCTCGCCGCGCTGTGGAGCGAGTTCGCGCTCGACCCCGACCTGCGCGCGCAGCCGAAGCCGAAGATCTCGATGCAGATCAGCGGCACCAACTACGGAAAGAAATACCCGCCGGCAGGGGGCGCGGCGGCCATTCCTCCCCCCAACCCACCACGAGCTCAAGTCGTCGCCCATCGCGTCAGCAACGGAGAGGTCATGGAGACCAAAGAACACAAGTCGCCCGATGCCACGAACAACACCAGCAACGGGAGTGCGCACCCGAAGGAAGGGGTCGCCATGATGCCGCGAGCGCCCAAGGCGGAGGAGGTGGAGGCGCACCCGCCGGAGAACGGCACCGCGTACCCGGTGAACGGGAGCTACCCGGTCGCGTGGCGGCCGAACGAGACGTCGTCGTGGTTGGGCGCGTACGAGGCGATCCAGTGCCGGACGGCCGAGGCGCACGCCGTCTACCAGCAGGCGATGGCGCAGTGTCACATGGCCTTCCTGCGCGCCGCCGAGCAGTCGGCGCTCGCGCTCGCGTCGCTGGCGTCGGGCGCGCCCGCCCTGGCGCTGTCCGCCCGTCCGGCGCACGAGGAGCGCTCCTACGCGATGTCGCTGCCGGCGGTCCAGATGCCGAGGGCCGCAGCGTACGCGCCGCCCGCCCACGCGCCCGCGCCTTCGGTGGCTCGC
>PLYU01000355.1 GCA_003153495.1 Myxococcales bacterium | reverse complement strand
TAAGTCATGCCACTCGCAACAACAAGCTCCGCCCCACCTGGGGCTCGACTCGCAGGAGGCCGCCTCGCGCCTCGCCAAGGTGGGGCCCAACGAGGCCGCCCGCCAGCGCCGCTCGCCCCTCGCGCAGATCGTCCCGCTCCTCGGTAACCCTCTGGCCATCGTCCTGCTGGTCGCGGCGGGTCTCTCGGCCCTCCTTGGCGAGAAGCTGGACGCCGGACTCATCGCAGGGATGGTCGTCGTCAGCGTCGGGATGAACCTCTTCCAGACGGGGTGCTCGCAACGCGCCGCCGAGCGGCTTCGCGACCGCGTGGCGCACACCGCCGCGGTCATGCGAGACGGCTACTTCCTCTTCCTGGTCGCCGCGACGGTCGTCTACCTGGGCATCGTCGAGGTCACCAAGGCGGCCCTGATGAAGCGCGGGGCTTTCCGGTCGGCGCCTCCCACCCAGGAGGGCGGGACAGGGTCGGCACTGAGCGTGCTACGTCCGGGGACATGACCGAACCTCGCCAGCTTCGCACCTATGCCTACGTCAACCGCCCCTACGAGACCGTGCGCGCTGCCCTTCACCAGCGCCCGCTCGAAATCCTGAAGCAAGCCACGACTTCGGCTGGCGCCCGCGCCAGCTCGCTCGCCGCCAGCCTCCGCGTGGGCGTGGGCGGCATCCAGGTCGGCGTCGGCCTCAGCGTCCAGGTCAAGGCCGTGCGCGACGAGGACGGCGTGGCAGGCCTTGGCCCGGTGACCCGGGTCCAGCTCGGCTGGGAAGCAGCGAATGCCGCTTCGTTCTTCCCGGTCATGTCGGCAGAGCTGTCGGCCTGGCCCCTGTCGGCATCGGAGACCCAGCTCGAGATCGAAGGGACCTACCGCCCGCCGCTCGGGGCGGTCGGGACCGCGATCGACGCGGTGGTCGGACACCGGATCGCCGACGCGTCGGTCCACACGCTGCTCGAGGACATCGTCGAGCAGCTCCGTCGTGAGCTCCCCTCCGGCGGGTGACGCGGCCAGGGGCGCATCTGCTGCGCCGACGCGCACTGGCTGCGCCTCTACTCGTACCGGAGGGCTTCGATCGGGTCGAGCCGCGAGGCCTTGCGCGCCGGGTAAAGGCCGAAGCCCACGCCCACCGCAGCGCTGAACGCGAACGACATGACGATCATGTCGACCCGGGGCGTGTACGTCCACCCCAGGCGCGAGGCGACCACCCGGGCGAGCACCGAGCCGAGGGCCACGCCGATCAGGCCGCCGATCATCGAGAGCGTCACCGCCTCGGCGAGGAACTGCGCGAGGATGTGCCACGGCTTCGCGCCAACGGCCATGCGCACCCCGATCTCGCGCGTGCGCTCGGTGACGCTCACGAGCATGATGTTCATGATGCCGATGCCGCCGACCACGAGCGAGACGACCGCGATGGCCGCGAGCAGGGCCGTCAGCGCCTGCGTCCCCTGCTGCTGCGCGGCGGCGATCTCGGTCAGGTTGCGGACGTTGAAGTCGTCCTCTTCGGTCGGCCCGAGGTGATGGCGGTCGCGCAGGATCGCCGAGATCTCGGACTGCGCGCGCGCAGTCTCATCGCCGGAGATCGCGCTGACGATGATGATCCCGGCGATGTACTTCTGCAGTCCGCCCTGGATCTGGTTCTGGAAGGTCGTCACCGGGATGTAGGTCACGTCGTCGTAGTCGGTGCCCATGGGGGATTGCCCCTTGCGCTGCATGACGCCCACGACCAGAAAAGACACCGCCTTGATCCTGACGGCGCGGCCGACCGGGTCGACCCCGGGGCCGAAGACCTTGTCCGAGACCGTCTGCCCGAGGACGATGATCTTGCTCGCGCTCTCCACCTCCGAGTCGCCGAAGAACGAGCCCTTCGCGATGTGCCAGGCGCGGACGTCGAAGAAGTCCGGGGTCGTCCCGGAGACGGTCGTCGTCCAGTTCTGGTCCGCAGACATGACGGTCGCCCTCGTGTTGAGCGCAGGGGCCGCGGCCCGGACCGCGGGGGCCTGCGTGCGAATGGCGCGTAGATCCTCCCAGGTGAGCGTGGGGAGTGACCCGAAACCGCCCGAGACGCCGCCCATCGACGTCGCCCCGGACAGCACGATGAGCACGTTGGTCCCCATGGCGGCGAACACGCTCGCCACGCGGGCCTTCGCCCCCTCCCCGACGGCGACCATCGAGATGACCGACGCGACGCCGATGATCACGCCCAGGGTCGTGAGGAAGCTCCGGGTCTTGTTGCGCAGCAGAGCCGTCAGAGCGATGGGGAGAACCGTGCCGAGCCTCATGCGGCCTGCTCGGCCACGGCGGGCTCCTGCCGGGTGTCGGAGACGATCTTTCCGTCGCGCACGACCAGGATGCGGGAGGCGTAGCGCGCGACGTCCGGCTCGTGCGTCACGAAGATGATCGTCAGCCCGGCGCGCCAGAGGTCCTGGAAGAGGGCCATGATGGCGACGCTCGTCCTGGTGTCGAGGTTCCCCGTCGGCTCGTCCGCGAACATGATCTTCGGCTCGTTCACGATCGCCCGCGCGATCGCGACGCGCTGCTGCTGGCCGCCCGAGAGCTGCGAGGGGCGGTGGTCGAGACGATCGCCCAGGCCCACGCGCGCCAGGGCGGCGCGCGCGCGCTCGCGGCGCTCGCTGCGCCCCAGCCCCGCGTAGACGAGCGGCAGCTCGACGTTCTCTACGGCGCTCGTGCGCGCGAGCAGGTTGAAGCTCTGGAACACGAAGCCGATCGTGCGGTTCCGCAGCTCGGCGAGCTGGCCGCGGCCCAGGCTCGACACCTCCTGCCCGGCGAGCGAGTAGCTCCCGCTCGTCGGCCGATCCAGGCACCCGAGGACGTTCATGAGGGTCGACTTCCCCGAGCCCGACGAGCCCATGATCGCGACGAAGTCGCCCTCCCGGACGGTCAGGCTCACGCCGTCGAGGGCGCGCAGCTCCGTGTCCCCGAGGACGTAGACCTTGGTGAGGTCGCTGGCCGCGACGAGGGGTGGCCCCAGCGAGGGATCGGCCGTCATCGTCCCCGTGGCCTCAGGTCCGCGAGCCGGCCTGGGGGACGGCCTCGGTGACGACGACGTCGCCCGCGCGGACGTCGCCTTCGATCTCGGTCTCCATTCCGTCGCCGAGACCGACGCGGACGATGTGCGCGGACGGCTGGCCGGCGCGGAGCACCCAGACCACGCGCTGGTCGGGAGCCAGCGGCGGGGCGGGCGGCGACCCGGCGGTCCCGGTCATCGCCTTGATGGTCCCGGCGTCGGGCTTGAAGCGCAGCGCCGCGTTCGCGATGCGCACCACGTCGTCCTTGGTCGCGTAGACGAAGGTGCAGTTGGCGGTCATCGTCGGCCGGAGGGCGAGGTCGCCGTTGTCGACGTCGATCACCGCGTCGTAGGTCACGACGTTCTGGAGAGTCTGCGCGTTGTTGCGAACCTGGCGCACCCGGCCGCTGAACGTGCGCGTCGTGTACGCGTCGACGGTGAAGGTCGCCTGCATGCCGTCGCGGATCTTTCCGACGTCTCCCTCGGCGACGTTGGTGTCGACCTGCATCTTGGTGAGGTCCTGGGCGATCGTGAAGAGAGTGGGCGCCTGAAACGACGCTGCGACCGTCTGGCCGACGTCGATGTTGCGCGAGATGACCACGCCGTCGATCGGCGACAGGATCCGGGTGTAAGAGAGGTTCAGCTGCGCCTGGTCCAGCGCGGCGCCCGTCTGGATCAGGACGGAGTCGGCCGCCTCGACGTCGGCGCGAGCCGAGCTCGCCTGCGCCTCCACGGCGTCGAGGTCCGCGCGGGCGGCGAGGTCCTGCTGGAAGAGCGCGAGGGTGCGAGCGTGGTTTCGCTCCGCCACCAGGCGGTTGGCCACGGCCTTGTCGTAGCCGGCCTTCGCCACTGCGTGATTGGCCCTGGCCTGGGCGGCGGCCGCCCGGAACAGCGAGGGCTCGATCGAAGCGATGAGCTGCCCCTTGGTGACGCGCGTGTTGAAGTCGGCGTACCAGTGCTCGATGCGGCCGGAGACCTGGCTCCCGACGAGCACGGTCGTGATCGCCGAGACGGCGCCGCTCGCCGTCACCTTGGCGGCGATGGGCCCGTGGTCGACCACGGCGGTCTGGTAGCGAACCACGGGGGCAGCCCGGGACCCCGAGACACGCCAGCCGGCTACCCCGACCGC
The DNA here is from genome assembly GCA_003153495.1 of Myxococcales bacterium. Classification (GTDB taxonomy): domain Bacteria; phylum Myxococcota_A; class Polyangia; order Polyangiales; family Polyangiaceae; genus Palsa-1150. The sequence goes on along the minus strand of PLYU01000355.1, from coordinate 13,250 downwards.
CACGAGCGCGAGGAGGACGAGGACCCGGCGGAGCGCGCGCAGGAACGTTCGCGACGTGTACCAGGAGGACCCCTTCGCCGGCGCGACCGCCGGGTGCGAGGCGGCGCTGGTGGTCATGGCGCTCTTCGACTGCAGATCCTGCGCCATCATCGATCGCGGGGAGCACCGGGGCTTCGCAGGCTTCCGCGGCGCACGGCTTGCGCCTCTGCGAAGGCTCTGCGCGCCCGGTCGAGACGCGGGCGCGACGCGAAGCCGAATGCCTCCGGAATGCGCGTTGCAGGCGGCTGCAAGGATGACCGACCTCCCCAAGGACCCCGTCTGCGGGATGCCCGTCGACCCGAGGACCGGCTGCAGCGCGCAGGTCGACGGACACGTCATCTACTTCTGCTCCAACTTCTGCAGACAGGAGTTCTTCCGAAGACCCGGGGGGCAGCCGTCGCTCGTGCACGAGGCGCCTCCGAACAGGCGCATCGCGTACTTCTCGATGGAGGTCGCCGTCGACCCGCGGATGCCGACGTATGCCGGCGGCCTCGGGGTTCTGGCCGGCGACACGCTGCGCTCCTACGCGGACCTCGGCGTACCGGTCGCAGGGGTGACGCTGCTCTGGCGGGCGGGCTACTTCGAGCAACACCTCGACGGCCGCGGGGAGCAGACCGAGCGTCCCGAGTCCTGGGCGCCCGAGAGGCTGCTCACCGAGCTGCCCAGCCGCGTGTCGGTCGAAATCGAGGGGCGCCGCGTGACGGTGCGCGTCTTCAGGCACGAGATCATCGGCGCGGGCGGGTACGTCGTGCCGGTGCTGCTGCTCGACACGGACGTCGCGGAGAACACGCCCGACGATCGGAGGCTCACCGACGCGCTCTACAGCGGAGACGAGCGACACCGGCTCGCACAGGAGATCGTCCTCGGCATCGGAGGCGTGCGCGCACTCAGGGCGGCGGGAAAGGACCGCATCGCCATGTTCCACCTCAACGAGGGGCACGCCGCCCTCGCCGCGCTCGAGCTCCTGCGCGAGCGCCACGCGGAGACGGACGCCCAGTGGGACTTCGACGGCGTACGCGAGCGCTGCGTCTTCACCACGCACACGCCCGTCCCCGCCGGGCACGATCAGTTCGACTGGGGCCTCGTGAGGCGCGTGCTCGGCGAGCCCGTCCCGGAGAGCATCTTCACGATGCTCGCGGGCCGCGAGCGGATGAACATGACGCTGCTCGCGTGGAACCTGAGCCACTACGTCAACGGCGTGGCGCGCAAGCACGCCGAGGTCTCCGAGCACCTGTTCCCGGGACACGACATTCGCCACGTCACCAACGGCGTGCACTCGGTCACCTGGACGTGCGAGCCCTTCCGCGACCTGTTCGACCGGCACGTCCCCGAGTGGCGCGACGACCCCGCGATGCTGCGGAAGACGATGTGCATCCCCCCGGAGCAGATCTGGGAGGCGCACGCCCGGGCCAAGGCGGCGCTCCTCGAGCTCGTTCGCGAGCGAACGGGGCGCGCGTTCGGGCCGGAGCGCCTGACCGTCGGGTTCGCGCGCCGCGCGACCGCCTACAAGCGGCCGGATCTCGTCTTTCGGGATCTGGCTCGGCTGCGCGCGCTGGGGCGGGGCAAGGTGCAGTTCGTGTTCGCGGGCAAGGCTCACCCGAACGACGGCGACGGCAAGGAGCTCATCCGCCACGTGTTCGCGGCCGGCCGGGAGCTCGGCGACGACGTGCCGGTGACCTACCTCGACGGCTACGACGTCGAGCTCGCGAAGAAGCTCATCGCGGGCGTCGACCTGTGGCTCAACACCCCCCTGCCGCCCCTCGAGGCGTCGGGGACCTCGGGCATGAAAGCCGCCCACAACGGCGTGCCCAGCCTGAGCGTGCTCGACGGCTGGTGGCTCGAGGGGTGTATCGAGGGAGTGACGGGCTGGTCCATCGGGCCTGCGCGCACGCGAGGCGCCCCCGACGGCGGAAGCGAGGAGGACGCCGGGACCCTCTACGAGAAGCTGGAGAAGACGATCTTGCCCACCTTCTACGGCGAACGCCCGCGCTGGATCTCCGTCATGCAGCACTCGATCGCCCTGAACGCGTCGTTCTTCAACACGCACCGGATGGTGCAGCAGTACGTGACGAACGCGTACCTCTGAGCGCGCGCGACGAGCGTCACCGCCGGGCGAATGGCCTCCGGCGCCACCCCTCCTTGCGCCGCCGCGCAAAGCGTGCGCCCGGCGGTCCGGTCGCTTCCGAGCCTCGCGCCGACAAAGCGCCCGGAAGCCGTGGCTGGGTCGACGAGCGCGAGCAGGCATCGATGTTGCTCCTACCGGGCGCTCGAGGAGACGCCATGGCCACGAGATCTGAGCAGTCGCGCGCGGAAGAGCAGCGTAGTCGGAGGGCCGCGAATAGCGGCACTAAGAAGACTGGGGGCTCGAAGCCTGGGGTCGCCCCCCGCGATCGCTCGGCTTCGAAGGAGCACGCAGGGAAGAAGGCGACCTACGCGCTGGAGGCGCCGATCGAAGGACGCCCCTCCCGCAAGTCGACGCGCAAGAGCGCCAATCGCTCCAAGCCCGACTCCGGCATGAACATCCGCGAAGCGCTCCAGAAGGGCACGCCTGAGGCGAAGTACCGCAAGGCGCGAGCCGGCTCGGTGCGGGCGCGAGGCTCGGGGTCGAAGGGGAAGACCAGAGGATGAGGCATGCTCAGGGCCAGTGACTTGATGCCACGGTCACGGAGGCAGCGATGAGCCACAAGCAACTCCTCTTTCATGCCGCAGCGCGCGAGAAGGTTCTTCGCGGCGCCACGGCGCTGGCGGACGCCGTGCGCGTCACGCTCGGCCCCAAGTCGAAGAGCGTGCTGATCGGCAAGAAGTGGGGCGCGCCGATCGTCTGCAACGACGGCGTCACGATCGCCAAGGAGCTCGACCTCAAGGACCCCGAGGAGAACCTCGGCGCCCAGGTGATCCGCCAGGCGGCCGAGCGCACGGGCGACGCCGTGGGCGACGGGACGACCACCTCGACGCTGCTCGCGCAGGGCATCTTCGCCGAGGGCCTGCGCAACGTCGCCGCGGGCGCCAGCGCCATCGACCTCAAGCGCGGGCTCGATCGGGGGCTGCGGGTCGCCGTCGAGGTGGTGCGCGGCCTCTCGCGCCCGGTCGCCAGTCGAAAGGAGAAGGCGCAGGTCGCGACGATCTCGGCGCACAACGACCCCGCCATCGGCGACCTCATCGGAGACGCGATCGACAAGGTCGGCGCCGAGGGCGTGGTCACCGTCGAAGAGGCCAAGGCCACCCAGACCGAGGTCGAGGTCGTCCAGGGGATGAGGTTCGACCGGGGGTACCTGTCCCCCTACTTCGTGACGGACCCGGAGCGGATGGAGTGCGTGCTCGACGACCCGCTGATCCTGATCAACGAGAAGCGCATCGGCGTCATGAAGGACCTGCTCCCGGTGCTCGAGCAGGTGGCCAAGGAGGGGAGGAGCCTGCTGCTCATCGCGGAGGAGATCGAGGGAGACGCCCTCGCCACGCTGGTCGTGAACAAGCTGCGAGGAATGCTCTCGTGCGTGGCGGTGAAGGCACCGGGCTTCGGCGACCGGCGCAGGGCGATGCTCGAGGACATCGCCATTCTCACCGGGGGCCAGGTCATCGCCGAGGAGACGGGCACGAAGCTGGAGCACGTGACGGTGAGCCAGCTGGGGCGCGCCAGCCGCATCGTCGTCAAGGCGGAGGACACGACGATCGTCGGCGGTCGCGGGGACAAGCGCGCGATCGGCGGCCGGGTCGAGCAGCTGCGCAAGCAGATCCAGGAAACGAAGAGCGATTACGACCGCGAGAAGCTCGAGGAGCGCCTCGCCAAGCTCGTGGGCGGCGTCGCGGTCGTGCGCGTCGGCGCGCCGTCGGAGGCGGAGATGAAGTCCCGCAAGGAGGCCTTCGAGGACGCCATCGCCGCGACGAAGGCTGCCGTGGCGGAGGGCATCGTTCCGGGCGCGGGGCTCACGCTCCTGCGCGCGGCGGACGCCTTGCTGCTGGAGGAGCAGAAGTGCGACGGGGACGAGCGCTCCGGGGTGCGGATCCTGCGCATCGCGCTCGAGGCGCCGACGCGGCAGATCGCGGAGAACTCCGGCGCCGACGCGGGCGTGGTCGTGGACCGCATGCGCAGCGGCAAGGGCAACCATGGCTTCGACGCCTCCAACGGGAAGTACGTCGATCTGGTCGAGGCGGGCATCATCGATCCGACCAAGGTCGTGCGCGTCGCGCTCGAGAACGCTGTGTCGGTCGCGAGCATCCTGCTCCTGACCGAGGCCACGATGACCGACATCCCGGAGCCGCCGTCCAGGGAAGAGGGCGCTCCGCGCCTCGACTGAGAGCACGACCATGATCGATCTCGAACGCGAGCGCGCGCGCATGGTCGAGGCCCACCTCCAGCGGCGGGGCATCACCGACCCGGCGGTCGTCGCCGCGTTCCGGCGGGTGCCTCGCGAAGAGTTCGTGCCGCGGGACCTCGTCGAGTTCGCATACGAGGACACGCCGCTCCCCATCTCCGCGGGGCAGACGATCTCGCAGCCGTACATCGTCGCGGTGACCGTGGACGCGCTCGGATTGCGCGGGGGCGAGCGCGTCCTCGAGGTCGGGACGGGGTCCGGCTACGCGGCGGCGGTGCTCGGTCACCTCGCGAAGGACGTGTACACGATCGAGAGGATCGAGAACCTCGCCGACTCCGCGCGCGCCCGCCTCTCGAGGCTCGGCTACGCCAACGTCCACGTGATCCACGGCGACGGTACCCTGGGCTGGCCGGAGCACGCACCGTACGACGCGATCGCGGTCGCCGCGGGGGGTCCGAAGGCACCGCCGGCGCTTCTCTCCCAGCTCACGCTCGGCGGCCGGCTCGTCATGCCCATCGGGCCCGACGAGTCGTCCCAGGTGCTCGTGCGCATCACCCGGGAGGGCGACACCGAGTACCGCGAGGAGCCGCTCGCCGACGTGCAGTTCGTGCCCCTGATCGGCGAGCAGGGGTGGAAGGACACCCCCGGCCGGATCGTCGTGCCCTCGCGGACGGAGCGGCGCGCGGGTCTGGGGGCGCTTGTGCGCGAGACGGCCGAGCCGATCGACGATGTCGAGACGGCGTCGCTGGACGGGCTGCTCGATCGGATCGCCGACTCGCGGGTGGTCCTGATCGGCGAGGCGACGCACGGGACGAGCGAGTTCTATCGAATGCGCGCGCGCATCACGAAGGAGCTCATCTCGCGCCGGGGGTTCCGGTTCGTCGCGGTGGAGGCCGACTGGCCCGACGCGGCGCGCATCGACGACTACGTGCTCGGGGGCAAGAGGCGCTCCAGGCTCGAGTTCACGCCGCTCGCGCGGTTCCCCACCTGGATGTGGCGCAACGTCGAGGTGCACGCCTTCGTCGAGTGGCTGCGCGCCCACAACGCCGAGCACGCGGACCAGAAGGCCGGGTTCCACGGCCTGGACCTCTACAGCCTCTTCACTTCGATCGCGGCGGTGCTCTCGTACCTGGACGAGGTCGACCCGGCCGCGGCCAGGGTCGCGCGGCACCGCTACGGCGCGCTCACGCCCTGGCAGAAGGACCCCGCCGCGTACGGCGAGGCCGTCCTGGTCGGGCGCTACGAGAGCTCCGAGCCGGCCGTCGTCGCTATGCTGCGCGACATGCTCGAGCGCAGGCTCGAGTACGCGCGCCAGGACGGAGAGCGCTTCTTCGACGCGGCCCAGAACGCGCGGCTGGTCGCCGACGCCGAGCGCTACTACCGCTCGGTCTACTACGGGTCCGCCGCCTCGTGGAACCTGCGCGATGCGCACATGTTCGAGACGCTGAAGGCGCTCTTCGCGTTCTACGGGCCGGGCGCCAAGGGCGTCGTCTGGGAGCACAACTCGCACGTGGGGGACGCGAGCGCGACCGAGATGAGCGCGCGCGGCGAGCAGAACGTCGGCCAGATGTGTCGCGCGGCGTTCGGGGAGGACGCGTACCTCATCGGCTTCGGGACCGACCACGGCACGGTCGCTGCGGCGTCCAACTGGGACGAGCCGATGCAGCGCATGCAGGTGCGCCCGGCGCGCCCGGGCAGCTACGAGCGAGCCTTCCACGACGCGGGTCTCCCCGCGTGGGGGCTGCACCTGCGCGAGCCGCGCCGCCGCGCCGTGCGGGACGAGCTCTTGCCGCCGCTGCTCGAGCGCGCCATCGGCGTCGTCTACCGACCCGAGACGGAGCTCGCCAGCCACTACTTCAAGGCGAGCCTCCCGCGTCAGTTCGACGAGTACCTCTGGTTCGACGAGACCCGCGCGGTCGAGCCGCTCGAGCAGGCCCCGCGCGCCGAGCCCGACCAGCTCCCCGACACCTACCCCTTCGGTGTGTGAGGAAATGCCGCCATGTGGATCCGGCAGCTACACGACGTCGGGCTCGCGGACGTCCCCGTCGTCGGCGGCAAGAACGCCGCCCTGGGCGAGATGCTGCGCGCCCTCCTGCCCCTGGGCATCCGCGTGCCCGACGGCTTCGCGGTGACCGCGGGGGCCTACCGACACTTCCTGCGGAGCGCGAGCCTGGAGAGCCAGATCCGCGAGATCCTCCAGGGGCTCGACAAGAAGGACGTCGACGAGCTCGTTCGCCGGAGCGACCGCATCCGCGACCGGATGGTCCACGCACCCGTGCCGGACGATCTCGCGCGCGAGATCGAGGAGGCGTACGCGGCGCTGTCGGCGGCGTCGGGGACGGCCGCGACCGACGTGGCCGTTCGCTCCTCCGCGACCGCCGAGGATCTGCCGACGGCGAGCTTCGCGGGGCAGCAGGAGACCTTCCTCAACGTCCGCGGCGCGGCCTCGGTGGTCGACGCGGTGCGCCGCGCCTTCGCTAGCCTCTTCACGCCGCGGGCGATCAGCTACCGCGAGGACATGGGGTTCGACCACATGAAGGTCGCCCTGTCGGTCGGCGTGCAGAAGATGGTGCGCTCCGACCGGGGCAGCGCGGGCGTCATCTTCACCCTCGACACGGAGACCGGGCACCGCGGTGTGGTCATGGTCACCTCGAGCTTCGGCCTCGGCGAGACGGTCGTGCAGGGGCGCGTCGTGCCCGACACGTTCTGCGTGCACAAGGCCGCCCTCCAGGCCGGGTTCCGGGCCCTGGTCCGGAAGAAGCTCGGGAGCAAGGAGGTGCGGATGGTCTACGACGAGACCGGGCACCGCCAGGTGACGACCGAGCGTCTGTCCGACGAGCTCCGGGCGCGCTTCTCGCTCGACGACGACGACGTCCTCGAGCTCGCGCGCTGGGCGCTCCGCATCGAGGAGCACTTCTCGCGGGTCCATGGCGCGCCGACCCCGATGGACATCGAGTGGGCGAAGGACGGGGTCACCGGCGAGCTGTTCGTGGTGCAGGCGAGGCCCGAGACCGTTCACTCGCAGCTCGCGGCCCCGACGACGAGGCTCTACAAGCTGCAGGGCCGCGGGCGCACGCTCGTCGACGGCCTGGCGGTGGGCGAGGGGATCGCGACCGGCAGGACGCGCGTGATCCGTGACGCGAGTGAGCTGAGGCGCGTCGAGGCAGGGGACGTGCTCGTGAGCGAGAGCACGGACCCCGACTGGGAGCCTGTCATGAAGATCGCGTCGGCGATCGTGACCTCGAGGGGCGGGCGCACCTCCCACGCCGCGATCGTCGCCCGCGAGCTGGGCGTGCCCGCGGTCGTCGGGGCCGAGAGCGCCATGAGCACTGTGGCGGACGGGGTCACTGTGACCGTCTCGTGCGCCGAGGGAGAGGTCGGGCACGTCTACGAGGGCGCGCTGACCTATCAGGTCGAGCAGTTCGACCCTGCCCTCCTGCCGCGGACTCGGACCCGGATCACGCTCAACCTCGCCGACCCCGAGAAGGCCTTCAAGCTGTCGCGGCTCCCGTGCGAGGGGGTGGGTCTGGTGCGCATGGAGTTCATCTTCGCCAGCTGGGTGCAGGTGCACCCCCTCGCCCTGACGCGCTACGCGTCGCTCCCTGCCGCCGTGCAGCGCGAGGTCGACCGGCTCACCGCCGGCTGGGCGGACAAGACGGCGTACTTCGTCAATCGCCTGTCCGAGGGGATCGCGACGATCGCCGCCGCGTTCCACCCGCGGCCGGTGATCCTCCGCTTCAGCGACTTCAAGACCAACGAGTACGCGCGCCTGGTCGGCGGGGCGGGCTTCGAGCCGGTCGAGGAGAACCCCATGCTCGGCTGGCGGGGCGCGAGCCGCTACTACCACCCGCAGTACAAGGAGGGCTTCGCGCTCGAGGTGCTCGCCGTGCGCCGCGTCCGTGAGCAGATGGGGCTCACCAACCTGGACGTCATGATCCCGTTCTGCCGCACGCCCGCCGAGGGGGAGCGTGTGCTCGCCGCCATGGCCGAGGCCGGGCTCGCCCGGGGCCAGGGGGGCCTGAAGGTGTACGTCATGGCGGAGATCCCCTCGAACATCCTGATGGCCGAACAGTTCGCGAAGATCTTCGACGGGTTCTCGATCGGCTCCAACGATCTCACGCAGCTCACGCTCGGAGTCGATCGAGACTCTGCCACGGTGGCGCCGCTGTTCGACGAGCGGGTCGACGCGGTGAAGTGGTCGTGCGCGCACCTCATCGAGGTGGCGCACGCCGCGGGGCGCCCGGTGGGCATTTGCGGCCAGGCTCCGAGCGACTACCCCGACTTCGCGGCCTTCCTCGTCGAGCGCGGCGTCGACTCGATCAGCGTCACCCCGGACGCGCTCGCCCGGACGCGGACGCGCGTGGCGGCCGCCGAGTCGGCCCTGGACGCCGCGCGGGGGTCGGAGGCTCCGGCGGTCGCGAACGCCGGCACCCGTTGACGCGTCTCTCGCGACGGTCGCTCGTGTCCGCGCTGCGACGCGTCGCGCCCGTCGTCGTCCTCGGGGCGATAGCCTGGGCGGCGGCCTCCGGGTCGGATATCGGCCTTCACGCGCCCGCGGAGCTGGTCGCGGCGCCTCCGTCGCGGGAGTGGAGGCTGGTCGAGGGGAAGAACTGGCAGATCGCGTCCGGGCACCCCGAGGCCCCGGCCGTGACCGACGCAGCCGAGGGGACGCGCGGCGCCTGCCGCGAGGGCATGGTGGAGGTGCAGGGCGCGATGAAGGTCGACGCCCCCGCCGTCAGCGTCGAGGACCTCCAGAACACGACGTGCACCGAGTGGATCCCCCACGACCCGATCGAGCGCTGCCGGCGATTCGACGCGGACGCCTGGCGCGCCCTGTCCGGCCGGCTCCAGACCCGGGCGATGCATTTCTGCGTCGACCGCTTCGAGTACCCCGATCGCAAGGGGGACTATCCCCTGATCTCGGTCACCTGGCACGAGGCCGCCGCCCTCTGCGGGGGCCGGGGCATCCGTCTGTGCACGGAGGACGAATGGACGTTCGCGTGCGAGGGCGAGGACGCGCAGCCGTATGCGAGCGGCTACCTGCGCGACTCCGAGGCGTGCGTCATCGATCGCGCCTGGCGCCCGTTCCGCGCCGAAGCTCTCGCCGATCGCGACGCCCCCGAAGCGCGCGCGGAGATCGACGCCCTGTGGCAGGGAGACGCGTCGGGCTCGCACCCGCGGTGCCGCAGCCCCTTCGGCGTCTACGACATGACCGGCAACGTCGACGAGTGGACGCGCTCGGTGCAGAAGGAGGGGCACCCGTCGATCCTGAAGGGCGGATACTGGGGGCCGGTGCGGACCCGGTGCCGCCCGTCGACCCGCGTGCACGACCCCGACTTTCACTTCTATCAGCAGGGGCTGCGCTGCTGCGCCGACGCACCCGCCCCGTAGTGCCCGGGAGCACCGTCGCCGACATCGGTGCCGGGACCGGCTTCTTCACGCTGCGCCTCGCGCGAAAGGTCGGGCCGAGGTCGAAGGCGAGGGGTACCGGGTCCTTGAACCACCCGGAACGGTCGCATCCTCGCTGAGCACGGCATCGAGCCCGCTCCGCTCCGGGGAAGGACGATGCCTTGGAAGACCTTTCTCAAGGCGCACTGGGGTGCCATCGCCGCCGCGGACTTCTTCAGCGTGGAGGTGCTCACGCGCGGGGGCCTCGTACGCTACCTCGTGCTGTTCGTCATCGACCTCAAGACACGGCGCGTTCACATCGCCGGCATCACCTGCGCGGCCGACGGGGCTTGGATGGCGCAGATCGCCCGCAACCTCACCGACGCCGCAGCGGACCCCCTCACGGGTTTCGGCCACCTCATCGTCGATCGGGATCCGCTCTACACGGCGCACTTCGGGACCCTGCTGCAGGCCGCGGGCGTACAACTGCTGCGCCTGCCGTCGAGGAGCCCGAACCTCAACGCCTACGCCGAGAGGTTCGTTCGGTCGATCAAGCACGAGTGCCTGCGGCACGTTGTCCCCCTCGGCGAGCGTCACCTGCGCGCCGTCGTGCGCGAGTTCGTGGAGCACTACCACGCCGAGCGCAACCACCAGGGCCTGGGCAACGTCACCCCCTTCCCCTCCCGCGATTCGGCCTCGCCCGTCGGCCGCATCGAACGACGGCAACGGCTCGGCGGCCTACTCAACTTCTACGGGCGAAAAACCGCGTAACTCAGGCCGGATCGAATATCGGGACAGCACGCCAGCTACCCCCAAGCTGCGGTCCTGATTGAGCGACGTCCCCTGCGGCGCTGGAACATCCATGCGGTGGCCGCTGCCCACATGGCGAGCATCGCACCACTCGATCGCGAATCCGTGTGACCCACGCTGCATGCGCATCCGCCGGTGGTCTTTGTGCCCGGAGTGCCGCTATCGCCTGCCGAATCGGTCGCCGTGGCACTAGCGTCAGTCGCGGAGCGCGTGTCGCTCGATGCTCCCGTGTCATTGCCGGCGCCGGAATCGATCGGCGCGCCGGAATCCACACCTGCATCGGTGCCTGTGACCGCTGATTCGAGATAATTGCCACTCACGAACGTGGTGACCGAACTCGCAGGCAGCGTGAGACCACCGGCGTTTACGCTGCCCAAGTCCGTTGCGTCCTCGTTCGCTGACGTGCGAAACGCGTGAAATGTCGAAGGCAGGTTTGCGCCACTGATCGTGAGCGTCTTGGTCGCCGTTCCCGTGTTGATCGCGACGACGGTGAATGCGTTCATCGCGGGGTTGTCAAACGCAGCGACCATGACTTCGGCATCGGTGCTCTGCACGTCGACCATCTGCGCGCCGGGGCGGATGTATCGATAGAACTGCTTGGATACGTAGTAGTTCTTGCCAGGCGAGGTACCGGCCATGAGGTTGTACTCGTTCAGACCACTCTTGCCGCTCCCTTGCCAGTACGTCCACGCCGACGCATGCCCGTAGTAGACGGCGGCGTAGATCGCCTGCCCGAGGTCGATCGCGCCTGGGCACGTTTTGGTCCGGTCCGATGTGCACGGCTGCCCGCCCGTCCACGAGTGGTTGTAGCCCGAGGTTTCTGTCATCCAGAGCGGCTTATTCGCCGAGGCGGTACCCGTGCGAAGGGACGTCCAGAGCGTCGCGAGTTTGCTCGTCGCCGTTGCCGATACGCCGTCGATGTAGCCATGGACCGCAAAGCGATCGATCGTTGAGAGCGCGCCCGCGTTGTTGATGATCGCCTGCGTGTAGAAGTACGGGTCGAAGTTCGTCCCGTTGGCGCCCGCGCCACACTCGATCCCCAGCATGTTTTCCGAGCCGAATAGCTTCACGTTGGGGAAGCTCGCTTTGACGATCGGACCGACCTCCGCGAGGTGCTTCGCATAGAACGACTGCTCGTAGAAACAAGAGTTGTATCCCTGCCAAAACATCGGTTCGTTCTGCATACTCAGACCGTACACATCGACGCCGGCGTCCCTGTACATCTGCAGGCCCGCAACGAGCCAGTTCGCAAATGCGGTGGCTTGTGAGGGGCCCAAGATGTTGCCACCCTTGGTATCCGTCGGGCGCTGCAAGGGCGTCGCGCACGTCCCCCAATCGGGTACCCCGTTCGTGACGACGATGCACTTGTCGTTCGCCGGTGGCGACCAAATCGTGAGGATTGCCTTGAGCGGCACCTGGCTCGCATTGGCGTGCGAATAGAGCGATTGCACGACCGGTTTTTGATCCATCCACTGGGCATCTTGCGGGGCTGCGGTGGTCGCTGTCGGGTAGTACTCGTTTCGCCACATGGTGAGCCCGAGATCGTCGATCACCATCGCGCTCCATGCGTTGTCGAGGACCGCCGCGGGTCCGTCCCACCACACGTCGGCGCCGCCAAAAAAGCCGAAGCCTTCGATGGTCTGATACTTCTTCGTGCGGTCGATCGTGACGTCGGCGAAGATGTTGGAGGTGATCAGCGCGATCGCGAGACCACTCGCAAGAGACGACAAGAAGCGAATTCTCATGGGGCATCCATTTCAGAATGGGGTCGTGCTGGCTACTTCGAGGATCGCGNNCCGTGCGACGGGTAGTAGTACATCCACATGAAACACATCTCCTGCAGGGCGCTCTCGCCGAAGGTGACGAGCTGGCCGGTGGTGTTGTTCCACTCGCACTTGTAGGCGACGCCGTTCTGCCCGTCGAAGGACATCTCGGGGTTGACGCGGTAAAGGGGGGCGTTGGACCAGTCGGTCGTGTCGGCGACGGGCGTATGGTTGGTGTCCGACGCGCTGGTGGCGTACCAGATGCGGAAGCGCGTCCCCAGGCGGTGCGTGTGCGTCGTCACGGCGAACCCGTGGGTGCCCGCCAGGCCGGTCGCGAACATCGGGCCGACGGAGGCCGTGCTGTTCGGGGGGATGGCGATGTTCATCGTGCCGAAGAACGAGAAGTCGCTCTCGATCACGTTCGGGGTGGTCGCCGGGAGCGACTCGAAGTGCACCGTCCCGTGGCCCTGCAGGGCCGTCGACCCGGAGTTGATGTAGTGCGCCTCGAGCATGATCATCTGGTTTGCCGCCAGCTTGAGCGCGACGCCCGTCGGGAAGGTGAGGTCCTCGCTCGGCTTCTGGGCGATCATCATCGGCACGGCGCTGCCCCCGAGCACGCCGGCGAACGCGGTGCACGGCGTGGGCGTGGGGCTCTCGGTCGTCGCCTGCGACCGGTAGATGACGAGGTGGTGCGAGCCCGGGGCGAGGCTGGCGGTGATGCGCGGGACGTAGATGGGCGCCGGGTTGCCGAGGCGGATCGTGATGCAGACGGTCGTCTCCTGGCCGGCGTCGACGGTGATGGGGCCGACCGACGAGTCGAACGTCTGCACGGGCGGCGTGCCCGCGTCGGCGTCCGCCGCGGCGGCGCCGTCCCCGGCGCCCAGGGTCCAGGAGCCGAGGGCGCCCGCGTTGCCGCCGTCGGGGCCGTGGGGGGCGG
>PLYU01000017.1 GCA_003153495.1 Myxococcales bacterium | reverse complement strand
CCCCCACGCGCGTGGGGACGACTCATAATGGTTGCAGCAGTTTACGCCGATTCTGGCCGCCGAAGGGTCCATTCGCCCAGGCGGGCAGCTCCGGCGGTCGTTTTCTCTCTGTGGTCCGGGACTCTGAGCGGGCGCCCGCACGTCCGCCCGCCTGTTCGATCAGACCCCTTCGAGGGGCCGCCGAACGAGGAGGAGTCCCTCGTTGTCAAGGATCGAGCGGCTCGTATCGCCGTGCGTCTCGACGACGAAGCCCTGTTCGTTTTGCGCGCGGTAAATGATCAGCGATCCGCCTTTCCGGTTGCGGACTCGCGTGAGTGTCCAGAGCTTATCTCGGACGCGCGCCGACAAGGTGCCGACGAAGACCCCGGCGCGCACTTCGAGCATCCAGCGGGTGAGCTGGCCGCGTAGGCCGGGCGTGGCGCGCTCTACGATGATGACGGTCAAAATGGCGCCTCGTCGTCGTCCGAGGACGCCAAGGGCCATTCGACGTCGTCCTCGTAGGCGTCCCCTCGACTCTGCTCGGATGCACTGGCCTTAGCGATCGAAGGCCCCGTGGGTGCAGGAATCTTCGCCGGACCAAAGTTCTGCCCGCCATCCGTGCGCGATCCGTCCTCGTTCCAGAGCGCTCCGGGGACCTCCCCCAGTCCCTCCTCGACATCGGCCGGAGCCTCTTCTCCCCGGTGGACCACGAGCCGCGCCCTCTCCGGCACGAGGCCCACGACACGCTGAATGTCAGGCACGATGCGCTCAAGCAGCCGTGACGAATGAAAGAGGTCGCGGCACGTCCGGCGCACGCGCGACTCGACGTTGTCGACCCCCTCGTGCACGGCACGGAATGCGGCCGGGACGGTGACGTCGACCTTGTAGAGATCGGCGATGTCGTAGACGAAAGAGAGCTGCTTGCCGACGTGCACGAAACCGAGCCCCGGCGAGAACCCCGTCGCGACGATCGCAGCGTGGCACACACCATAGAGGCACGCGTTCGCGGCCGACAGCGCGCGATTGACCGGGTCGGCCGCTCCCCAATCGCCACGCCGATACGCCCTGCCACTCCAGCCGATCCCGGTCTCACGCGCGATCTCCGCGTAGGCTTCGCGCACGCGCACCCCTTCATGCCCCCGGATCTGTTCGATCGTGAGTCCCTCGGCAAGGCCCTCGGGAAACCGCATCGTGTAGAGCCGTCGAACTGCCTCCACGTGTTTCGTCTTCGACGCCCACGCCGCCGCCTGCGCCTCCAGGTGATGGGCCCTACGTGTCTCGCCCAGGCCCGAGGCGTAGAAGCGACAGCCGTTCTCGCCGCACCAGACGATCGAACACCCGCTCTCCGCGAGCGCGAGAACCGCCGCGTGGGTGATCGTCGAGCCAGGCCCCAGCATGAGCACTGAGAGGGCGGCGGTCGGGACGTGAACGCGGCCGGTCTTGTCGCGTAGTTCGATCGCGTAGTCGGCGCGCTCGACGCGGACCTTTTCCGTATAGAGGAACGTCCAGCCGTCGGCGACGCGCGGGAGCTGGGAGAGATCGGAGATGACGGGCTCGTTCATGCGGATCCTCTTCTGGAGCGCGATGAGCTGCGCGCTTCCCGGTTGATTCGCGATCAGCGTAGTCGCCGTGCTGGGAGAGGTGAACTGTCTGACCGATCGGCGCGCGCGAGCAGACTTGTTCGGGCTACGCGCGGGCCAGCGAGAGGAGGCCGAAGCCGTACGCCTTTGCCGGCCCGATGCCGCAACTCAGGGCACGCCGGGCGAGGTCCGCGTCGACGACCTCGACGACGCCGTCGAGCACATGAGCGTCATGCGTTCGCACCTTGCCGCCCGCTTGAGCGAGGCTCTTGCCCTCGGGTCGCTGCTGGCAGGAGCCGAGGAGCGCGAAGCCGTTCGAGAGCAGGCGACTGGTAATCCACCGCAACCGGCCGTCCTCGCCCCGCACCGGCACCCTCTTGCCGTTGCGTCGCTTGCCGTCGGGTCCGCTCTTCGTGTCGATCTTCCGCGTCGCGTTGGCCCGCAGCCTGAACATGAACCTCGCCCCGGGCACGATGGCGGCGAGCACGGGTGCGAGGTCCTTGGATGAGGCCGCGTCACCCCCAGCACGCGGGTCCAAGAATCCTCCCGGCAGCCTGGTGACGTCCGGGCGCTCATTCGATTGAACAAGCAGCACGAGCGCGTCGCCCCGCTCTCCGGGCTCCAAGCGATGAAGGACACCGAGGGCGGCACGCGGTGAGGCCGCATCGACGCTCGGGAACATCGACATCACTCGGGCGTGCAACGCGTGGCTGTCCCCGAGTGCACGCTGAACGTCACGGCTATGGGCGTTGAGAAATAGGCGCGAGAGCATCATGGCGTGGCCTCCGGCAGCGAGTCGCGGTCGATGAAGTCGAAGCGGACGTGGCGCAGCCCGTGGCGACGCGCGTACAGCGTGAAGCTCTCGGGCTCGTCCTGACGCGGTCGCCCGTTGTCGGCGTCAGCCTCGACGACGATGCGAAGACGTTCGGGGGCATGGGTGCGGTCGCGCGGCAACATGGGTGCAGCGCGGATGGCCAGGTCGGGCGGCCCGTCTACAAGGCCAGCGAAGACGGGCTCGGATGGCGGGCACGCGCGACGCCCCAAGAAGAGGGGCCACACCGGGTGCTGGAGCGCGCGGGCGATCTCGGCGACGAGCGCTTCGTCGTCACCCCCGAGCGCGGCCAGGAAGGACGCGTCGGACAGGTAGTAGCGCTGCGTCAGGGCGGTCTTGATCTCCTTGTGGCCGGCCTCGATTGACCAGAGACCGTGGTCCTCGCCGCGAAACGTGCCACCGCCGACCGTGTGGTAATCCCGTAGCGGACTACCCTCGCGATCCACACGCACAATGAAGGCGAGAGTGCGCAGCTTCGCGAGCCTCGCCTGGTCGTCGCGGGGCATACCCAGTGCTGCGCCCACGAGTCCCACGACCCCGCTCTTGGACGGCTCGCTGTCAGTGTCGCGAATGCTGAAACGCCCCTGCGTGCCCCAAGACTGTAGGGGTCCGGTGAGGCGCAGCATGACGCTCTTCATTCGTGCGCCTCGGTTGCCTTCACGACATCGGACACCCACGCGTCGAAGGTCTTCACGCGCGTCGGCTTCGCGCTCGCGGTGACGTCGACCTCAGAGCACGCGAACGCCTTGGCATCGTCTCCCCAGAGCCCGAGGCTGCGGTCGAGGTACTTCTCGATCTCCTCGACAGACGTCTCGATGAGACTCCGGTCACCTTGAGGCCGCACCGGCTTGACGAACGCGTTGGCCAACGACTGCGGGGTGCCGCTTCGGCGGACCAGCGCAAGCAGGTACGATGGTCGGTTCTGGGCCGCCATACTGTTCTGTTTGCCAGTGGGGATGGCGAGCGCGCTCGCTCTCAAGAACGCCTCGATGGTCCGGCTCTTCAGCCCCTTGGCATCCTCGCCGTCCGCCGCGCCGAGGTTCTTGCGCAGCGCGTCCACGTCGAGGCTCGCGTAGCGGTAGAAGCACGACGACTGGAAGGCGACCGTGCCCATCATGTCGGAGCCCTGGTTGTCGCGCGGCCTGAAGTCGTCGACCGCCGTGTAGAAGTCGAACTCCATGCTCACTCGGTTGGTGGACAGCGCGTGCGCCACCTGGCAGGCCGCATCGATGTTCCAGTCCGGGTTATCGGCGATCATTCGGCCGAAGAGCGCCAGGTCTGGTGTCTTGGTCGAGTCCTCCAAGGTCTGCTCGATCAGCTTGGCCACGTCCTTGGGCACGGCGTCCCTGGCGGTCTTCTTCTCGGCGCTCTTGCTCTTCTTCTTGGCGCCCTCTTCGGCTGGGGCGCCCTCCGGAACTGCGGCGGCCACCGCGGCCACCAGCACGTCCCAGTGCGTGAGGACGAGATCGGCGAGCGCCTGCACCGTGCGACGCGGCAGGAACAGCAGGTACTGGGTCTTGTTCTCCTCGACGACCTTGAGCTTCGCGCTCTGCAAGGCGAACGCCAGGATCCGGCGCGACTCGTCCTCGCTCTTGCCCTTGGCCACCATGATCTTCGCGGCCTCGTCTACCAGGCGCTTGGTGCGCGCCGCGAGCAGCTCGTCAGTGGCATCACCGAACAGCCGATGCTCGGCGAACGCCTGCCGGATCGCCCGTTTGAGGCACTGGCTAGAGATGCGCGCTCGGCGGACGCCACCAAACTCGCAGTCCTTGGGAGACCCCGTGTCGTCGCGATTCAGATTGGACGGCGCGAAGTTCTGAAGCAGGTGCAGGTCGATCTTCATGTCGCAGTCTCCTCGGTCGGTTCGGTGGTACCCCAGAAGTCGCGGGCCCATGCGCGCTGTCGGTTCTTGTTCTCGCTGCCCCACCAGCGCACGGCAGCGAGCAGGTCGTCGTAGTCGATGGCGAGATCCCGGCTCCTCACGAGCGAGACTGCGTGGCGCAGGTGCGTCGGCAGGTCCTCTGCATCGGCGTCCAGCAGCGCCCTGAACCGCAGCGCGACGCTGTCGCTGTCCTTGGCGAGGATGCTCAGGGCCTTGGCCAGCGACAGGCTGCCGGGCTCCGGGTGCAGCGCGAACAGGCCCGCCACCAGCGACAGAGCCGCCTCGTCGCGCCGCGTAGCGTCCTTGGCCAAGAAGGGCACGACGTACGGGAGCGCAGCCAGCGGGTTCGAGAAACTCCGGCGAAGCTCAGCGAGCGCCGCGCGGTCCTTGCGGGCCGCGAGGTCGTAGAGTCGCTGGACGAACGGGTGTGTCTCTTTCACGGGGGACCTCCGGGGCTGCCATGAGTGGCGGCGCGAACGGGCAGAATTTCGTTCAGGGATGCATGAAGGTGTCGCTCTGCGATGGCGGCGCCTTGGAGCTTGGCCGCCCCGACGCCCAACGCGTCGGTCGCGAGACGCAGGCAGTCCCGGGCGGCGGCGCGGATGTGCCGGGCGAACCTCTCGAAGGCCACCTCAATGTCGTCGCGCCCCAGCTCGTCGAGGAACGTCGCGAAGGGCGTTGCGAGCGTCGCCCAGTACCTGCGCTCGGCCCCCAGGCTGTAGGCGATGCGGCTGACCTCCTCTTTGTCCGGGTCTCTGTCACCGGGCGCGAGCGTCCGACGGACAGCGTCCCGAACGGCGTAGGTGAGCTGGCGGCCGATGTCATCGACGGCATGCGTTGCTTGCCCGACGGCGGCGAGGCGCTCGTCGTCCACCAGCACGGCGCTCGGCAGCGAGACCCGCTCGTGACGCGCAAGCTTGATTGCGGCCTGGTCCCCGCGCATACCGATGACGTCGAGCACGACGTACGGGCGGGCACCGAGGACCGAGCGAAGCTCGAAGCGTCCAAGCTGCGTAACGGTTTGAGGCGGCTTCGCGCCATCCGCCTCAACCTTGCGCACCAGCGCGTGGCAGTCGCGCCATGCCGCCCGATCCTCTGAGAGGTCGATGGCGACCAGTCCGCGTGTCTTGTCGACGCGGTACGCGAGCATCGGATCGGTCAACCCTTCATCGTGGAGCCCCTGGCCGACACAGTACACAACGCCCGTCACCAGCCCGCTCCGGTCGTCCACGACCAGTTCGACGCGGCGGCTTTGCCAGGTGAGCCAGTCGATCCAGCCCCGAGGCCGGCGGCGGCTCTCCCTTGCGCCTGTCTGCCGCGCAGGTTCGGGCGTCTCCCAGCTTGGCAGGTCCTCGGCCGCGAAGCCGGGGATCGGTGCGCCCCGGTCGGGCGCGTACACGAGCAGGTTGAGCATCAGCGTCTCGAACAGGCTCTTGCCGTGCAGCAGGACGAACGCCCCTCGGTTGAGCGGCGCGGCCGTCGCGGACCCCGGCTCGTCCTTCTTCTTCACTAGCCCTCCGGGCGCGAATCCCTGGAGGGCGAGCAGGCTGCGTGCTGCCGCGGCCAGGGGCAGGCCGTCGGCCGTGGCCGCCGGCTGCGCGCGGTGTTGGAAGATGTTCACCGAAGCGCCGTAGTTCGAGCGCTCAAGGACCAGGCGTCCGACTCCATCCGGCTGGTAGAGCTTCGTCAGGCCCCGGACCTGATAGAAGGGCCGCACCGGGTGCAGCAGGTCGAAGCGGTCTCGGTGGGCTTCGAAGTAGCCTCGGAGCGCCGACGCGTCGAACGAGCCGCGGGTGTAGAGCATCCTCCAGGCCCCCAGATCGCTCGGACCGAAGACGCGATGCAGAACGGCCAGCAGCAGCCTATGCACGGTCAACGTCACGGGCGGCGACGCATCGTGAACGCCTTCGAGGTCGTGGGCGCCCACCAGCACGTCGAGCAGGCCCAGCTCACGGTGCGAACCGTCGAGCGCTCGGCACGGGATCCACGGTTCAGTCGTCAGCAGGAACGGCATCCTGGGGCCCCTTCTCTCGGGTGATGGTGAGCCCCAGCTGCTCGTCGAGCTGGACGTAGAACCGGCCGATCACGACGGGGGCATCCCCGAAGAACATCGGGCGTCGGCGCTCCAGCAGCGAGACCTCTCGCCAGGGCGCTGGGATCGGCAGGTCGGGGATAGCTTGGACAAGTCCGCGGGTCGCAACGCGAACCGTTCGCTGAGCCAGGGCCCGCACGACATCCGTCGAGGGCGTCCGACCAAGATCGACGGGCCGCGTTCTCGCTCGGTCGAGGAACGCTGCGGACTCGCTTCCGAACAGGCACACGATCTCTGCGCTTGGTTCACCAAGACGCGTGTCCGCCCGCAGCATCTTGGCGACGTCGGGATCGTCCGCGTCGAACGGCATCTCAAGACTGCCAAACGGGTCGTCGGGGGCGGACGGTGGCGGCCAGACCCGCCCTATCGCCAGCAACTGCTCCTCGGCACGCGCTTGCTGCATGGCCCCTCGGTCCTTGCTGAGCGCGTCCGACCAAGCCGGAGGCTCCGGGTCCGTATACACCGCCTCGACCAGCGATTCGATGTCATTGGGCAGGCGGATGTGCGAGCGAGGCTGGAGGGTCAACAGGGTCCGACGCACCACGTACGGCTCGTAGACCCGGGCGACGCTTCCGAGAGCAACGACCTGCGGATCCCCGGCGGGTGCGACGATCCAGAGCGTTGGCTCGTACATGCGCCCCGGCCGCGCAGGCCGCTCATGCCGGTGCAGACGGCCGGCCCGCTGAAGGACGAGGTCCACCGGCGCGAGGTCGGTCAGCAGCCCGTCGAAGTCGATGTCCAAGCTTTGCTCCAGCACCTGGGTGCCAACGACGATCATGCCGCGCGGGCGCGTCCCGGCCTTGCCCAGGCGGGCGATCAGGTCTTCTTCGAGCCTGCGCCGGTCCTCGGCCGGGAAGCGGGCGTGCATCAGCAGCAGGGGGATCTCGGGGGAGAGCCGGCCCTGGCTCTGGGCGGCGCACAACCG
This sequence comes from Myxococcales bacterium, assembly GCA_003153495.1. Lineage (GTDB taxonomy): Bacteria > Myxococcota_A > Polyangia > Polyangiales > Polyangiaceae > Palsa-1150. The sequence goes on along the minus strand of PLYU01000017.1, from coordinate 11,223 downwards.
CTTCATCGTGTCCTGCGCACGCACGACCGTATTGCGCAGGATGCCGACGTTGCCCCCCTCGGCTGCGAGGGCCAAGGCCAGGTCGACGATCACGTCCGTCGAGTCGTCGACCCACTCGACGCGCACGTACTGGCCTGCTCGTCCGGGCTCGACCGTCGTCGCGTGGGCCCCCTGCGCGTCCACCCAGGAGATCCGGGGGTAAGGGGCGGCGTCGACCTGGCCGAGCGGTTTGCCGGCATAAGCTTCGAGCAAGGCGCGGCGCCGGGCTGAGGGCAGCGTTGCCGAGAGCATCACCACGGTAGCGCCGAGCGCGCCGAGCCACGAGACCAGGCGTTCGAGCAGAGTCGAGGTGTACGTGTCGTACGCGTGCACCTCGTCGAGGATGACCGTCTTGCCGGCGAGCCCGAGCTGCCGCACGAACGCGTGCTTGGTACGCAGGACCGCCAGCAGCGCTTGGTCGACGGTGCCGGCGCCGAACGGGGCGAGAAGCGCGCGCTTCTTGCCCAGGAACCACGGCTCGCAAACGAGGCCCTCGCCTGGTCCGTAGACCGCACGCAGAAGGTCCCGGACGCGCGCGTCGAAGATCGCCTCGCCGTGGAGCAGTTGCAGGTTGATGCGCTGATCGGGGCGGGTACGGGCGAGGAAGTCGGACAACCGGTTGAACATCTGGTTGGCCGTCGCCTGGGTCGGCAGCCCCAGGTATGTCCCCTCGTGGACCTTGCGCGCATCGAGGGCGTGGCTGACGTAAAGTGCGGCCTCCGTCTTGCCCTCGCCCATCGGTGCCTCCACGACGATGCACATCGGAGGGGATGAAGCTTCGAGGATCTCGGTCACCGAGGTTTGCAGGGGCCGCGGGGCAAAATCGAAGAGGGCTTCGAAGCTTCGCGCCTGCGTCGCACCCGCGCGACAAAACCCCGCCCGGCGGAGCGCCTCCGTGGCACGGTGTCTCGCAACCGGGAGGTACTCGCCCAGCGAGCCCGGGGGCGCCTGGTAGCTGAAGACCTCGGCCATCGAGCCCACCCAGTCGGCTACCGACGTGAACCCGGCGAGAGCGCTCGTGAAGGCCCAGTCGCTCGCATCCACCTGGGCGGGCGGGGGTCGGCCCCGGACTCCGAACGCCTCGGCGAGCGCGCCCACAATCGCGCGACGGGAGTCTCTCCATACCAGGCTTCTGCCAGCCTCCGGGCCCACGAGCGGTCGCCCCGAGTCGTGGTCGGTCGGGAACGTGCCGTGGTGCGCGGCCACCGAGCGCGCGAGGCGGTGAGCGAAGGACTCGTCGATGCCCAGATCGACCAACGCCACGCGACAGAGAGAGACGCCGAGCGTGCCGTGATCGCGGCTGTCGTGCGGCGGGCGCACGTCGAAGCCGGCTCGCGTTAGCCAGTCCACGGCGGGCGCGTACTTGGCTTGGAACGCAGGCGATGCCTTGCCCAGGTCGTGCGTCGCGACGATGAACACCAGCCACGCCAGCGCATCGTCCTCGCGCGGTCCGAGAGGTCTGAGCAGCCGTGCTCGGGTCGATGCGGGAAGTACCTCACGCAGCATGACCTCGGCCACGACCGCCACGTCGACCATGTGGCATAGCAGCGGGTGCGCCGGGACACTCGACGTCTCGTCGGCCTTCGCCTTGCCCCAGAGCGTCCACTCGGGACGTCCACGCGCGGCGGCCAAGTAGCGTTGCTCGCTGTCCACGACCGGCATCTTGCGCCCCCCGCCGTGCCCTATCCGGCCGACTGAATAGGGCGGGCTGAATGCCTGCTCAGCCTTGCACTGGATGCCGCAAGGGCCTCCCGCGCAAGGGCCTGCACTCGTAGGCGCAGCGAAGAAGGCTCGATCTCGCTCACGATCCCACCAAGCCCCGTCAGGAAGCGGGCGAGAATCTCGACGCCGCTCGTGCGAAGCGTCGCACGGGCGCCACCGCGCTCTTGATGGACCGTCGCGACGGCGCCCGCAGGTAGCGTCCGCAGCACCCAGTGCGACTCGGCCTCGCGAACGAGGAAGCTGCACGTCGTCGCGTCGCCCGCCGAGAATCCGTCGAGGCTCGACGCAACGAACGCTCCGACGTCTCGCGGGGCGACCTGCCTAAAGGTCGCCGAGGCGTCCAGCTCCGGGCTCGTCACCCTGTCCGCGCGGAACCACTTGAGCTTTGACGAGCGGTGGCAGAACGCGACGAAGCGTGTCGGAGTCCCGTAAGCCATCCTCTGGATCGAGACCGTCCGCAAGCTGTGCTCGCCGCGGCTAGCTGAGTAGTAGCCCATCCGAACAGGCATGCTCCTCTTCACCGCGTCCTCCAGCACGTCGAGCACGCGGTCGGTCACGTCGGCAGGTGCGTCGCTGGCGACCGTTGGGGAGCCGAATGCCGTGGATACCAGGCGTGCGAGGATCTGCTCGCGCGCCGCCGTGTGAGGCAGCCGCCCCAGCAGGCGCGCAATCTGAAGGTGATCGAGCTTCTCGACCCCAGTACCCCGACCAGGGAACCACCCCGTCGGCACGCTGTAGTAGACATGCGGATGGTCCTCTTCGCGGTCGATGGGGATCCCCGCCTCGCAGAGGTCCTGGATGCGCGTGCGGAGCGCCCGCGCGCCGACCCCGCAGCGGCGCGCGAGGTCGGTCTGCTTCCAGACCGGTTCCTCAAGGAAGGCGACGAGCAACTTCGACAGAGTCTCGGTCTGTGTGCGCCGGCCCAAGTCCCGCTCCTCTCGCGAGTCGCGAGATTACCCCAACGGAGGCGGTCGTGACGTGGTGACAAGCGGTGTCGTAGTTGTCACCGGCACCGTCCCCTCGATCGTCAGGCTCGACGGGGGCGCTGCCGGGCACGTATAGGACCCCGCGCGCTCTCCGCAGCAAGCGTCCGCATCGCACCCGCCGTGAGGTTGCGCGTCCGATCGACGAACGCCTGCCGGGCGTCGGCCTCGGGGAACGTGAGCAGGTCAAGCGGCAGGCAACCGAGACTAGCGACCGCCCTTGCGAGAGGTCGCTCGAAGAATCGTCGCCACCGCTTGCTGGAGATCCTCGGGCGCGGCGTCGAAGAGCCCCCCGATCTCGACGGCCATCGGCGACAGGTCGTGAGCCTTCGTCGTCACGCCGACCAGATCGCCGACGCTCACGCCGAGTCCCTTGGCGAGGGCGGCGACGGTGCTGAGTGCCGGGTCCTTCACGCGTCCGCCCTCGATGCTGCTGATGAAATGAGGGCTCAGGCGCGAACGCTCCGCAAGCCCGTCCTGTGTCAGGTGCAGCGCCTTGCGACGCCGTCGAATCTCGCCGCCGAAGCGCATGCCCTCGACGGTGGCGCGGGGTCACGCGTGCCGTGAAGGACCGTACGGCATACTTACGTAACTCGTTCGTGTTACACTCGCCAGGCTGCACAAGGGGGAAGACGTGAACACTCCGGCACCCGATTCAGCCACCAAGCTGCTCGATCCGACTCTCCCTCAGGCGCGCGCACGCGTCGGCAAGGCGCTTCGCGGCAAGAGCCGCCTCGACGTGCTGCTCGGCACAGGTGAGGGCGGGCCATGAGCACCGTCGACGACGAACCCGATCAGGTGACCGCGTTCCTCGACCCACTCGTCATGCGGGCGCGGCAACGCGTCGGACAGACGCTCCGAGGCAAGTGGCACCTGGACGTGCTGCTCGGCGTGGGCGGCATGGCCGCCGTGTACGCTGCGACCCACCGCAACGGCGGCCGCGTGGCCATCAAGATCCTGCACACCGAGCTGTCGGCCAGCGAAGACGTCCGCAGCCGGTTCATGCGCGAGGGCTACGCCGCGAATGCCGTCGGACACGAGGGCGCCGTCAAGGTGATCGACGACGACACGGCCGAGGATGGGTCGCTCTACCTCGTGACCGAGCTACTCGACGGCGAGACGCTCGAAGACCGGCGCGTACGGAGCGGGGGGCAGCTCAGCGAAGACGACGTGCTCTCCGTCGCCGACCAGCTCCTCGATGTGCTCGTCGCCGCGCACGCGAAGGGCGTCATCCACCGGGACCTCAAGCCCGAGAACGTCTTTCTGACGCGCGAGGGTCAGGTAAAGATCCTCGATTTTGGGATCGCACGGCTGCGCGAGCGGTCCTCGGCGAGCAAGGCGACCCAGACGGGCTCCACCATGGGCACGCCGTACTACATGGCGCCCGAGCAAGCGCGCGGCCTGTGGGACGAGGTCGACGGGCGCACCGATCTCTGGGCCGTGGGCGCCACGATGTACCACCTGCTCAGCGGCCAGTTCGTACACGACGGCCGCACGACTAACGAGCTGCTCCTCGCCGCGATGACCAAGCCCGCTCCGCCGATCGCGTCGGTCGCACCGAACATCGCGCGAGCGGTGGCGCACGTCGTCGATCGTGCGCTGGCGTTCGAGCGCGAGGCGCGGTGGCGCGACGCCCATCACATGCAGGAGTCGGTGCGCCACGCGTTTCACGATCGGCATGGGACGCCGATCGACACCGCGCCGCGGCTCGTCGTGCCCGAGACCGTTCCCAATCGGACTCTCGCATCGGCGCCGAGCGCCGTGGCTCCGAGGCTGCCCACGACGGGGCAGCCGGTGGTGGAGAGGAGCAGCCCCCAGATCCGAGCGACGTCGAGCGCACGCTCGCCGAAGCTCATGGCCGCCATCGCGTTCGGTGGGGTTGTCACCGTCATCGGCGTGGCTTGGGCGATCTCAAGTGCTCACCACGCGGCGCCGGGAAGCACCAGCTCGTCCTCGACGACGGCGCCCGTGGCGGCTGCCCCGATCGCGGCCCCGAGCGCCTCGGTCGTGCCGGCAGTAGCTGCGACGGATCTACCCACCGCCGCTGCCGCGACTGCGACGCCGACGCCAGCCCCGCAGCCGAACGCCAAGCCGCCCTCCGCTGTCGGGTCGCCGCCTCCGACCGCGCCACCGCCCCGCGCGTTTCCGCTGACGACGCACGCCGCGGCGCCGCCTGCTCCCGCTGCGCAGAGCAAGACGAACTGCAACCCGAACTACACGATCGACCCCGCCACCGGGCGAAAACACTTCAAAGCCGAGTGCCTATGAACCACCGCATCGTCTCTTCTGCCTTGGCCTTGGCCGCCGCGTTGGCCACGGTTCCCGCCGCCGCCGACCCGACAAAAGAGCAGTGCATTGCCGCGAACGATCGCGCGCAGGAGCTGCGGCAGACCGGCAAGTTGGGCGCGGCGCGCGAACAGCTCCTCGTGTGCGTTGCGCAGAGCTGCCCCGGGCCCGTACGCGCGGACTGCGCGCAGCGTCTCGAAGAGGTTGCCAGGGCAACGCCGTCCATCGTCTTCGACGTGAAGGACTCGGCTGGCAACGACCTGCCGGGTGTGGCGATCACGATGGACAGCGACCCGCTGGCGCGCGCGCCCGGCGCCGCCTTCGACGTCGATCCGGGCGAGCACACGTTCGTCTTCGAGGCGGCGGGGCTACAGAAGGTCGAGAAGAAGCTCGTGATCGTCGAGGGCGCGAGACAGCGGCGAGTGGCTATCGTCCTGGGCGGAGCCGCTCCGGCGGTGAGCACGACGCCCGAGCCCAGCGCGGAGACTGCCTCGGCAAGGTCGGGCGGCTCGCCGACGCTCGCCGTCGTCGCGTTCGGAGTCGGCGGGGCGGGCTTGGCGGTCGGCGTGATCACCGGGCTCGTCGCCGGCTCGAAACACGGCGACCTGGCCAACGTGTGCAGCGACGCAAGCGGCACGTGCCCGGCATCGGCGTCCGGCGACCTCGACTCGTACCACTCGATGCGCACGCTCTCGACGGTCGGCTACGTGATCGGCGCGGTCGGCGTCGCGGGCGGCGTGACGCTCTGGCTCACGGCGCCGAGGACCAAGAGCGCCACGGTGGGCGCCTGGATCGGTCCGGCGTCGGCAGGGGTCGGGGGGAGGTTTTGATGCGTGCGCGACCGATCATTGTGCTCGTGCTGCCCGCTGCGCTCGCGGGCTGCCCCGCCCTGCTCTCCGATTGGAGCGTCGGCGGCGGAGCGGACGGCGCGACGGTGGACGCGACGGCTGGCGATGGTGCGGGCAGTAGCTCGGAGTCGGGTAGCGGGAGCAGCTCGGGAGCGGCCGACGGCGGCGGCGACTCGACGCTGCAAGACAGCGGCTCCAGCTCGGGCAGCGGGAGCGGTTCGGGTTCGGGCAGTGGGGGCGGGTCCGGCGGCAGCTCGGGTTCGTCCAGCAGCTCCGGTTCATCCCGCGAGGGAGGCTCGGGCGACTCTGGAGCGAACGACGGCGCATCGGAAGCGGCGCCGGTTTGCGAGTCGCTGCAAGGACCGACCGCTCTTGGGCGAGGCGACAGCGTTCCCCTCGGCATCACGTTCCACAGCAAGGTGAACGCGACGCTCGTCAAGTTCGTTTTCCATAACGGCGGGTATGCGGACACGGTTTCGCTCCAGGATGGTGTTTCTTGCTCCGTCATCGCGAGCATTCCGACCCCGGCCAACGTGCCGACTTACACGGCCAACGTCTCGTGGCCGCTCACGGCGAACAAGTCGTATCGCCTCGTGAGCAGCGCGCTCGTGAGCGCGCCCACCGCCAACACCACCGCCGCGGTCGTCTCGGCCTGGCCATGGACGAACGGCCAGAACCTGGTCGTCGATGACTGCGCCGGAGGTGTTCCGGGCAGCGGGAACGTGGACCATTGCATATCGGATGCCTCCGCGGCCACTTGCGGATGGAGCCATCAATACTGGTTCAACTTCACCGATCTGGAGGTCTGCGAGTGACTGCCCGCGCGTCCTCGTCGGTTCCCGCTCGGTGGTCGGCTCCGGCGCACGCCATCGCGTTCGCGCTGCCCGTCCTGCTCACCGGGTGCCCGGCGCTGCTCAGTGACTGGACGGTCAGCGACGGCGCGGCGGAGGATGCATCGACCGACTCTCCGAGTCCTGATGCTGGTGGAAGCAGCTCAGGCTCGTCGTCGGGATCGAGCAGCGGGTCATCGAGTGGATCGTCGTCCGGTTCATCGAGCGGCGCGGTCGAAGCCGGGCCGGACGCTGATGCCGCGTCGAGCGACGCCGATGCGGGCTCGGTGGCCGAGGAGGCTGGATCGTACGATGCGACGATCGACGCAGGTGAGCTGGACGCTGGCGCCGTGGACGCCGGCGGCGACATTGGCGCGGTGGTCGTGGACGCCGGCCACGACGCCGGCTGCGCGCTGGTGACGCACTCGAACGGCGTCGGACAGACCTGGCAGGACTGCGTGCCGCTCGGCATCTACGTCCAGAGCCAGGCGATGAAGGCGTGTGTCGCGTACACCCTCGACGCCAGCGCGTGCGGCACGGGCACCTTAGGCTGCGGATCGGACATGGTCTACTCCTCCGGATCTTCGATGCCGAAAAACTACGGGTGGGGATATCTAGGGCAGGCCGCTGGATACGTCGCGTCCGGATCCTGTCCTTCCTCAACCAGCACGACGTCGCAACTGTGGTACTGATGCTTCGCGCTGACGAAGTGATCTTGCCGATGCACACGCGGCCGGGCTTCCAGGCTCGGTTCCGGATCCCCCGGCCGCCTGGGTTTCGTGGGACCGGCGAGGAGTTCGGCGACATCTGGGTCCTGCGCGGGATCTACCTCACGCTCACCGAGGCGTTCGTTGCGCTGGTGGAGTGCCGATCAGCTGAAGGGCAGGTGCGCGAGTTCAAGTTCGAGTCGCGCCCATGGGCGATGTGCCGCGGGCTGCTCAGCGTACGCGGGTTGCCGTAGCGGGGGCCGCGGGCGCGTCGGGAGTGATCCGGGTGACGAGGTAAATCGTCCCGCCGACCGCGACGACGAGCGTCTGGCATGGCTCGCGAGCCAGCAGGATGAGCACCGCGCCGAGATCGATGCCGCGTGGGAGGGGATCCTCGGCTTTCCGCCCTCGCGGCGGCGGCCCTGAGCCCAGCGGGCCGCCGCCCGGGGACATCGTCTTGATCCGAGCCATCCGGGTCGGCCGTCCAAGACGGCGGGCGCTGGACAGCGGCCGTGCCTCCGGGGAGCGTCTCCATCGCCTCTCCGCGCCTCATCGTATGAATCGCCCGCTACGACCTCGCGTCTATCCCCGGTCATCATGCGTTCCGACCTCGACGAAGCGCTTGTGCGCGATTTCCCGCACCTTTATCGCGATCGGCACGGCGATCCGCGCGACACGAGCATGGTTTACGGCTTCCCCGGCGACGGGTGGGAGCCGATCATCCGACGCCTGTCCGAGAAGCTCGAACCGATCGCGCGCGAGACTGGCATGCGCGCGGTTCAGGTGAAGGAGAAGATGGGCGGGCTGCGCTTCTACGTGACGGGAGCAGACGGCGCGCGCGTTCTTCCCGACTCCGTGCACGCTGCAATCTGGGCCTCGATGGAGGAGAGCAGTCGCACGTGCGAGCACTGCGGCGCAGCCGGCTCGACGGCCAAGGTTGGGGGGTGGTGGCTGACTCTCTGCACCGCGTGCCTCGAACGCGCGCGGGCGCAGCGCGCTGAGCAAAGGCGCCCCGAGGCTCGCGTGTGGCTCGACGACGTCCGCCCTGCACCGAAGGGCTGGACCCGTGCGTACACGGCGGCCGAGGCCATCGCGCTCCTCGAAGCCGGTGGCGTCGTCGAGATCAGCCTTGACCACGACCTCGGCGACGAGGCGACCTGCGGCAGCGGCTATCAGGTCGCTGTCTGGATCGAGGAGGCGGTGGCGACGCGCGGGTTCGTGCCCCCGGTGATCCGCATCCACTCGGCGAACGTTGTCGGGCGCGCCAGGATGGCGCAGGCCATCGCGAGCATCGAGCGGCTACGTCGAAGAGGAACGGCCTGATGGAGCCGTGCGACGATTGCACCACGTGTGCGCGGTGCGGCAAGCCGCTCTGTCGTAATTGTCATCCCGAAGATGGGTGGAACACGGTCGACGCCGAGCTGTACTGCGACGATTGCACGCGGGTCATCATCGCCGAGAACCGCGACTTGATCGCGGAGTACGTCGCGGCGGTCGCGATCACGGGCCGCATCCACTGGCACGACCCGGCCCATCGGTTCGCGCCGACGCCGGAGGCGTACGCAGCCGGAGACCGCGAGGCGTACACCGAGAACTCCGTTCGCGCCTTCAACCGCCACGAGAGGACGAACTACGACGACATCGTGCGCGACCTTGATCGTGATGACGCCCTTGACCGAGCCATCTACGAGGCCGTCCGTGCACGGGTCGAGGAGTTGTTGGCCGAAGCCGAGCCGGTCGGGGGAGAACCGGACGAGGATGACGGGGAGGGCGTGGCGCCGTGAGTGACCTCCGCTTCTACCTCGTCATCGACCTCGAAGCGACGACGAGCGACGACGGCTCGCTGCCGCCCGAGCAGGTGGAGACCATCGAGATCGGCGCGGTGCTCGCGGATGCCCGGACCCTCTTGCCCGTCGACGAGTTCCAGTCGTTCGTCCGTCCGATTCGGCACCCACGCCTGCACCCGTTCGTCACCAAGCTCACCGGGATCGCGCAGGCGATGGTCGACGGCGCGCCGCTGTTTCCCGAGGCGTTCGGGGCGCTGCGTGCGCGGCTCATCGATCACCGTCACCCGCTCGTCTTCGCGTCGTGGGGCCGCTACGACCACATCCAGCTCGAACGGGACTGCGGGCTGCACGGGATCGCGAACAACATGCCAGCCCACGTGAACCTCAAGACGATGTTCTCCGAGAAGCAGGGCCTGAAGAAGAAGCAGGGAATGGCAGAGGCCCTCAAGCTCTGCGGCCTGCCGCTCGAAGGCACGCACCACCGTGGCATCGACGACGCGCGCAACATCGCGCGCATGCTGCCGTGGATCGTCGGCGACAAGAGGCTCACGCGATGACGCGCAAGCGCACGGACGTCGCGGTGCACGCGGTCGACCTCGTGAGCGGCCTACGCCTCGTCGTTGACCGCGAGCGCGTCGTCTCCGGCGTGACGTACGGAGTGACGTCTCCCGACGCGCCGGGCTGCTTTGGCGTCGGCCGGACCCGCGCCATCGCCGTGCGCCGCTTCCGCGAGGCGGTGGCGGAGCTGCGGGCGTATGAGCTGGGGCAGAGGGGGAAGTGATGGCGAACAAGGCGAAGCGGACGGAGCACGCGGGTGCGAAGCATGCTTGTCCGGTTGCTTGCCAAACGCACCGCTGGCCAGTATCGGCGTGGACGACGTGCTCACCGGGAAGTTCCATCCGGCCGGGACGTGTCCGCACTGCGGACACGCTGAATAGCATCACGGCCTGACATGCAGTTCTCCGATCGTCACCGATCCGCCCCCTGCTGCTGGCTTTCCTTTTCCCCTATTCACGCCGCCTGCTTTGAGACTGACATCCCTCGCATCTAGGGGCACGTTGCCAAAAACTGACACGGACCCGGCAGATGGTCCGCCATCTTCGACCGCACCTTCGACGTAGATGAGCGTTGGCGCTGGCCGCGTAGATGGTTGCGGCGGCCTGCCGACTTCCTCCGTTGGCGATGGCACGCTCGCAACCAGCGGCCGTGTCGCCGGCTGAAATGTGCGTGTCGGCTCAGGAGAGCCAGCGCAAGAGAACAGGTCCTTGACCTGTTTGCCCCAGTTCGCCAGGCCGTACGCCACCACCGCGAGGCCGACTAGTCCCACGAGTGCCCCTCTCATCTTGGGCCCCCATGGTCGCTTCGGCGGGGGCGTAGTCGCGTCCAGATACGGCTTCGCCAGGTCCGCAAATGTGCGCCCCGTGACGTCCTTCTGCTCTTTCGGCAACTCGTCCATGCGGAGAGCCTCTCACATGAGGCCGTTTTGGGGCAGCCAGCCTCTTTGCGGATCATCGTGCCACTTCCGAGGCAAAGCCTCCCCGTGACACAGCTTGGCAAGCAACCGGATAAGCATGGGGCGAAGAACGGCGGCGGTTGTCGCGGCCACCGCGCCGACGCGAAACGCGAGTCGGGAAAGCGACGGCGCGAGGCAGATCGCTGCGAATCCTTGACGCCACACGATCCGCACCAGACGCGCACGGACCGCAAGTGACCGGATACCGCCTCGCCATCATCAGCGACCTGCATGCCGACGTGCACGCGCTGCGCGACGCTCTCGCGCAGATCGAGCGCCTGGTACGACTACTCGGCCGCGCCCGAGCACCTGCGCTACCCCGACGGGCACTTCGCGCGAATCAAGGGATCGCTGAACAACGACGCCGAGATGATCGACTGGCCCTGGACCGACGTGGAGTTCGCGTGGCGGTTACGCCAGGGCCTCGTCGGCAAGCTCGCGCGCCTGGACCGGGACGCGTCGATCCGCTCCGTCGTGGTCACGACGCACGTCCCGATCTTCGAGGAGC
>PLYU01000212.1 GCA_003153495.1 Myxococcales bacterium | reverse complement strand
GAGGGCCGGGGTGAGGGTTCACTCGCCCACCCGCGCATGCCGCTCTCGCCCCGCCGGCCCGGTGCTCGTCGGATCACGCTGCCCCGACCTTCGATGAAGAGCCCTTAATTCCACCTCGACGGCGGTGCACTAGCACGGGCCGGGAGGCTCCCTCAGAGCACCCCCGTGGACCGCAAGGACGCAGCCGCCAGATCGATCGCCGCGAGCGGGTCGAGCCCGGCGCCTGGCGCGCACACGCGGCAGCCGCGGCGACGACGAATAGCGCCGCGAGAGCCCTCACGGGATGCGTCGTAACACACACCCGCTTCCGTGCCGCTTTCCCCGACTATTTGGCGGTGTCAGCCGCGGTAGGCGAGACTTCGCAGGGGAGGCCGCCATCATGGCCACGAAGAAGAGCAAGGCGAAGAAGCCGACGAAGGCTGCGTCGCGCCCGACCGCGTCCAGGAAGCCCGAGAAGGCCGCGAAGAAGCCAGCCGCCGCGCGGGTGAAGACCTTCGCGGAGAAGGTCAGGGACGGCGATCCCGGTACCAAGGTCTGGTTCCGCGCCGGAGACGGCGTTGCGCGCGGGGAGATTCGAGGCCGGGGCGGTCCGCTGAACGGGGCCATCGACGGGCTCGGAGAGGCCGACCTCTTCGAGACGGAAGCCGAGGCGAGAGCCGCGCGGTAGCCGGGCGACGCGGGCAGGCCGTGGCAGAATGATGCAGGCAAGATGGCCGAAATCGCGCGCGATGCTCTGTACCGTCTCGCCCGGCATCTGCTCGACGAGGGGATGACGCACGAGCAGGTCACGTCGCAGCTGGAGAAGCTCCATCCCGGCTTCCGTGAGTTCATGGTCGAGGCGACGCTCGCGGACGGGCGCACGCTGTGGGTCAAGAACCCCCGCACCGGCGAGGTCGAGGCCACGAGCGCGCCCGTCTCCGTCCAGAGCAAGCGAAAGGCCAAGCAGACACCACGCCGTCCGCGGACGATGACCTCCCCGCTTCCGATGTCGCTCGCGGGCGGGATGCTGGCGTCGGGCGGGCTGGGCCTGTACTGGACCAGGCTCGACACGTGGCAGCCCGAGCTCGGGCTGCCCATGTTCGGGCTGGCGCTGGCCTTCGGCGGGGGCTGGCTCGCACTCCTGAGAGCAGCCATGAAGGAGGCCAGGCGCGCGGGGTAGCGTGCGCGCGGCGTGCGGACTTCCCGCGCACCGTGCCTGTGGTATGCGCTCGTGCGGAAGCGTTCACGCCAGCCGGGAGGGCACCATGTCCAAGCACGCCGTCATCTGGATCGATCACAAGGAAGCCCGCGTCTTCGACGTTCACCCGGACACCTTCGACGGTTCCGCCGTCCAGTCGCCGACGCACCACGTGCACCGACATCCGAAGGGGGGCGAGGGAGGCAAGGAGCACCCGGATGACGCGAAGCACTTCTTCCACGAGGTCGCCCGGGCGCTGGAGGCGGCGGAGGAGGTCCTGATCGTGGGGCCGTCGACCGCGAAGCTCGAGCTGATCCGGTACGCGCACGAGCACGAACGCGCCCTGGAGCGAAAGATCGTCGGCGTCGAGACCGTGGACCATCCCAGCGACGGACAGCTCGTCGCCTACGCGAGGAAGTATTTCCGGGCGAGTGACCGGATGAGGTGATTGCCGGTCGTGCTGGCGCGCCGGACAGGCCGCCGGGAGGGACCGACGCACGAGCCAGGTTTGCGTGCAGGCGCAGCGATTGCGTCTCCGGACCTTCGCGGCGTCCGAACCATCTCCGCGGAAAACGCGCCGCCTGAATGCCGTGGCGCGGTCTTCGCATGCGGCACGCGAGAGAAATGATCCGCTCGCACGCTGCTCTTACCTCGGTCGCCGCCTGTATCGTCGCGCTCTCCGCCGCCCACTGCGGGGGTTCGACTCCCACGCCAGCGATGGCTCCGCAAGGCGCTCCCTCCGCGTCCGCCGCGAATGCACCGGCGCCTTCCGAGGCGGGTGGGGAGGCCCACCGGCTCGTCATCGCGGCAGCCGCGTGCTGGTCCGGCGGAGTGTGGTCGGAGGCGCTCGGCGAAGAAGATCTCATGAAGGAAAAGGGCGTCGAGGCTCGCTGCTACGATCTCGAGAGGCGCGTCTGGCCCCACGCACAGGACAAGGTGCATTACGAGCAGCTCCGCGCGCTCGAGATGAACGCGGTCGCGGACGTCGTGGCGAAGGTCGACGAGACGGCGAAGACCGACCGCGCGGACGGCGCGACCCGCGATGCGCTCGTGAGCCTGACGTCCGCGCTCGCCGACGAGGAGCGCGAGCTGATGCTGGCGCGGCGCGCCGCCGATCGGGTCAAGCGCGACCTCGAGCGCGAGCCGGAGAAGCTCACGGCCGACGAGGTCGACGCCGTGTCCCCTCTGAGAGCCCACGCGAAGCTCGAGGCGCTGTTGAAGCTCGACGCCGGCGGCCTGTCGAAAGAGGCGCACGCGCTCGGGCTGCTTCGCGCGCTCGATCGAGTCGAGCTCGCGCGAGGTCTGCCCAAGCACCTGAAGCTCTACGCCGTGGCAGACGAATTCCAGATGCTCTTCGGAGTCAGGGTGCCGGACGTTCCACAGGACGCGACCAGAAAGCTCGTCCCTGGCACGTGGCTCGCGTTCTTGAGCGAGACCGCTGCCGCCGCGGGATACCCGGTCGGCAGCAAGGCGACGACGCCGAGAGAGAGGGACGCGCTCGCGTGGGCGGGGATGCTCCGTGGCTTCAGCGACGGGTTGAAGGCCGATGCGGGCTCGATCTCGCCCGACACGGAGCTGAGCCACGTGGTGACCGTCGCGCTGCACCGTCTCGAAGCCGAGTACAGCGCGCAGAAAGCCGCCGAGGCGACACTTCCGGCCTCCGGCGCGAAGCCTCGCTGAATCGGGGGTCGGGCGGCCTCACCAGCTGACAGCCACCGGTGTCGGGGCGCCGGTCGTGGTGCCGTTGCCGAGCTGGCCGTTGCCATTCGCGCCCCAGCACTTCACGCTTCCGTCGGCGAGCACGGCGCAGCTGTAGTACTCGCCCGCCGCGAGGCCGACGGCCCCGGCCAGGCCGGACACGCTGACGGGCATCCACGAATCCGTCGAGCCGGCGTTGCCGAGCTGCCCGCTGGTACCCGCGCCCCAGCACTCCACGGCGCCGCCCGAGACGACCGCACAGGCGTGGTACTCGCCGACGGCGATGGCGGTGGCGCCCGCGAGACCGTAGACGGCCACGGGGGTGGGCGAGCTGGTGTTCGTCCCGTTCCCGAGCTGGCCGTTGCTGTTGTAGCCCCAGCACAGCACCGTCCCGTTCGACAGGAGCGCGCAGGTCTCCGCGTTCTTCGAGGCCAGGGCGACGGCTCCGCTCACGCCCGACACCGTGACCGGCGTCGACGAATTGGCGGTGCCCCCGTTTCCGAGCGCGCCGGCGAAGCCGAGCCCCCAGCACTCGACGGCGCCGCTGGCGACGAGCGCGCAGGTGGTCGCGTCCCCCGCCGCGATGGCCGTCGCGCCGCTGATGCCGGACACCCTCACCGCCGTCGACGAGGCGACGTTCGTTCCGTTGCCGAGCTGCCCGCTGGTGTTGTACCCCCAGCACCGGACCGTGCCGTCCGCGAGCAACGCGCAGGCGTGATACTGGCCGACCGCAATGGCCGTCGCGGTCGTCACGCCCGAGACGTCGACGGGAGACGTGTACCAGAAGGACGCGCCGGACGGGGACGCGGGGATTCCGTTCCCGATCTGACCTTCGTTGTCGAGTCCCCAGCACTTCACCGTGCCTCCGGCCTCCAGCACGCAAGTGTTCTCGTACTCCGCGCCGATCGCGGTCGCGGTCTGGATCCCGGGTACGTCGGCAGGCGTCAGGGCCTGGGTCGTCGTCCCGTTGCCGAGCTGCCCCGCGTTGTCGTTGCCCCAGCACCTCACCGTCCCCCCGGTGTCGAGCGCGCACGTGTGAAGCCACCCCGCCGCCAGAGCCGTCGCCGGATAGGTGCACGTGATCTGCACGCTCGTGACGCCGGCGCTCGTCACCGTGCCACTGCCGCCCGCCGCGACGATGCAGGTCCCGGCCGGGGTCGAGGGCTGCGCGAACACGGACGCCGCGTAGCCCTGACCGCTCGCCACGGGAGTGGCGAAGGTGAACGTCCCGTCGGCGCTCACCGTGAGGTCGTCGCCGCCGTTGTCGCGCAGCACGAATCCGTCGCCGGAGGCCAGCCCCGAGACCGTGCCGCCCACGATGTACCTGTTGGTCGAGCAGGTCACCGCGACGCTGGTCACGTCCCCGCTGCCGACGACGCCCGACGCGCCGCTCACCGCGCAGGTCTGGGCCGGTGCGGAGGGCTGCGTGAGGACGCTGGCCGCGTAGCCCTTCCCCGTCGTGACGAGCATCGGGAAGGTGAACGTCCCGTCCGCGCCGACGGTCAGATCGTCGCCGCCGCTGTTCTGCAGGACGACGCTGTCGCCAGGCGCGAGCCCGGTGACGGTGCCGCCGATCGCGAAGTCGTACAGGCAGGACACCTGCACGTTGGTCACGTCCGCGTTTGCTACGAAGCCGCTGCCCGCGGCGACGACCGCGCACGTCTGCGCGTGCGGCGAGGCCGGGCTGACCGAGACCGTCACGGCGTAGGCGCTCGCGTTCGCCAGGGGCGCGGCGAAGGTGAAGGGCCCGTCGGCGCGGACGATCAGATCGTCGCCCCCGTCGTCCTTGAGCACGAGGGTGTCGCCGGCGGCGAGCCCGCTCACGACGCCGCCGATCGTGTAGCTGGAGCTCACGTCCGGGGGCGCCGCCGAGTCGGACGGCATCGAGTCGAGCGCCGCCCCCGAGTCGCTCGCGTCGAGGCCCGCGTCGCTGGAGTCGTCCGCGGCATCGAGGGCCGATCTCGCGGCGTCGGGCGGGGGCGCCGTCGCGTCCGTGCTGGACGAGTCGTCTGCGGCCGCCTCCAGAGTCGGCGACGCATCGTCAGAGACCGCGGGGCTCTCGTCGCCCGGGGCTGCGTCGCTGGCATCGCTGGCGTCGCGGGCGGCGCCACTGTCCGCCCCGCACGACGACGAGCCGGTGCAGCTCGACGCGTCCGCGCCGGCGACTGCGGGCGCGAAGACCAGCCCCCACGGCGAGAAATGCGTCACGCTGGCCGTCACGGTCAGGCCCGCCGCGTCGACCTGCGAGTGGACCGGCGACCAGCGGCCCGCGACGTACGTGGCCGCGGCCAGGCCCGCCGGCGCGCGTCCGCCGAGGTCAGCGGCCAAGTAGTGGAACGAAAGGACGACCGGCAGCGCGAAGAGAGTCCCGGACGGCTCGAGCTCGAAGACCTGTCCGACCGAGCCCGCGCCGGGGGCCGGCACCGACTGGACCGTGAACTTCACGTTCGAGGTGACCGCTCCGGGCGGAACGTCCACCGTCAGGCCTCCATAGGCTGCCGCGATGGCGCCTCCGGACGGCCCGATGGTCGCCTGAGTGAGCGGCCCCGGCTCGACGCCGGCTTGCGCCGCGGGGGCCGGGGCCGGCGCCGGTGTACTGCAGCCAGCGACAATCACCCATGAGAGAAGCGAGACGAGCCCAGACCGGGTCATGAGCAGCCGCTCGTTTCAGTTTACCGCCCGGCCTGGGGCGAGTGTCAAGGCGCGAGGGTCACATGCGGCGCGCGGCGCGCCGTCAAGACGCTACAATGGGACGCTCGACATGACCGCACCGAAGAATGGACCCATGACCACCGGCGCCGTCGGGGTAGGCGAAGCCGTACTG
Organism: Myxococcales bacterium; assembly: GCA_003153495.1. Classification (GTDB taxonomy): domain Bacteria; phylum Myxococcota_A; class Polyangia; order Polyangiales; family Polyangiaceae; genus Palsa-1150. The sequence continues at coordinate 2,175 of PLYU01000212.1, read as the reverse complement.
CTGACGGGCGCGACGGGGTTCCTCGGAACCCAGCTGCTGAAGCGAATCCTCGAGCACAACCGCACCACGCGCCTCTCGCTCCTCGTCCGGTCGGGCGGGCGCGACTCGGCGCGCGAGCGGGTGGACGCCCTGCTCGCGCGCACCCTCGGCCCCGCCGAGGCGGACCGCCAGCGCGGCCGCATCGACGTCGTCCAGGGGGACATCTCCCTCCCCGGCCTCGGGCTCGAGCCCGGGACGACTGCCTCGCTGCAGTCGAGCCTCGATCAGGTCATCCACTGCGCGGCGACCGTCCGGTTCGACCTGCCGCTCGAGGACGCCCGGCGCGACAACACCGGGGGAACGCGCCACATGCTCACGTTCGCCGACGGCGTCCGCCACCTCGGCCGCTTCGACTACGTGGGCACGGCGTTCGTGGCCGGCGAGCGCGACGGCCTCGTCATGGAAGACGAGCTGGACGTCGGCCAGACGTTCCGCAACTCGTACGAACAATCCAAGATGGAGGCCGAGAAGCTCGTGCGCGAGTTCGCCACGACGCACCCGACGGCCATCTACCGGCCGAGCATGGTCGTGGGCGACTCCAGGACGGGGGCGACGACGTCGTTCCAGGGCGCCTCCCAGATCTTGATCTTCTACCGCCAGTTCTTCTCGCGAGGGATGGTCGTTCCCATCCCGGCCGACCTCCAGACGCGACTCGACATCGTCCCGGTCGACTACGTCGTCGATGCGCTCTTCGCGCTGATGCACACGCAGAAGAGCATCGGCAACGTCTTCCACCTCGCTTCGGGCCCGGCCAACACGTGCACGCTCGACGAGCTGATGGAGATGACCGCCAAGCTGACGGGCCTCAAGCGCCCGCAGTGCATCTCGCTCGAGACGTTCAGGCAGAAGATCGAGCCGGCCCTCCGGGCGACGCTGAAGGGCTGGGCGCTCGACGTCCTCAGCAAGGGGGACAAGTACATCCCGTACGCGTTCACCAAGCTGCTCTTCGACAAGACGCACACGGACGCGGGCCTCGTCGGCACGGGCATCACGACGCCGCACCCGCGCACGTACTACGAAAAGCTGCTCCAGTTTCAGGAGCAGACCCTTCGCGTGGGATAGGCGGCGGGCTCCAGCCGGCCGAGCCCTGTGCACGCCTGAGCATGGGTCTCATCTCGCGATTCGCCGCGAATCCCCCTTGCCCCCGGGCTGAAGCTCTTCGTCGAAGGTGGGGGCAGGGGGATCCGACGGACGCTGGCGAGCCCCCTATCGAACCCTCGCGAACACTCCGTCCCCCGTCGTCGTCAGCACCACGTCCCCGTCGCGCTCCGTCGCCCACAGCGCATCGCTCGTCGGCACCGACACCCAGTCCGACGCCGTCGCCCGGTCGCACCGCTCACCGTCGAACGCAGCGAGCGTCTTCGACGACGCCCCGCCCATCAGCCGCGAAAGGCGCTGCGCGATGAGGGCGCGCGGGTGGCAGTACTCCCGGTTGACCCCTTCGTCGGGCTTGCCCGCCGAGATGACGGCCGCGCGCGGTCGAGCCCTCATCAGGAAGCCGGGGGTCGTCGACGTCTCGCTGCCGTGATGGGCCACCTGCAGCAGCGTCACCGGCCCCCCGATGTCGAGCTGCGCTTCCTCTTCGTGCTCCGCGTCCCCCGTGAAGAGGACGGACGACGCGCAGAAGTCGACGCGCAGCCCGATCGAGCACTCGTTCGCATCGTGCGCGCACGACCGCGGCCATGCCGGCGGGACGACGGCCCTCACGCGCACTCCTGGCGACGGCGCCAGCGGCACGTCGGGACGCGTCGGGTCGACCACGGCCACCGCGACGCCGCGCTCCTCGGCGGCGCGATGCGCCCGGCGCACCTCGGCCTTGCCCGCGTCGCGCCCGTTGTCGACGTACGCCCGGACCTGCAGCGCGCCCAGCACCCCAGGCGCGCCGCCGATGTGGTCCGAGTNNCCCCTGAGGTCCGCCCGCAGCTTCTCGAGCAGCGACTGGCTCGCCGCCGCGCCGCCCTCGGCTCGGCCCGGGCTGTCCCCCGTGTCCACGAGGATCCGGCGCCCGTCGGGCAGGTCGACGAGCGCGGCGAGCCCCTGACCCACGTCGTAGAAGTGGACGGTCAGCCGCCGCCCACCCCCGCACGCCGACCCGGCGGACGCCGGGCCCGCGCCCGCGTCCGCGCCCAGGCCCGC
>PLYU01000181.1 GCA_003153495.1 Myxococcales bacterium | reverse complement strand
CCGGGTCCCGTCGCGGTCGGCGGCGCGTTCGCCCTCGCGTCGGCGGTCGCCTTCGGGGCGAGCACCCCGCTCGTGCAGCGTTTCGGCCACGGGGTCGGCCCGTTCACGACCGCCGCCCTCCTGTACGCCGGCGCGTCGCTCCTCTCGAGCGTGTCGAGGGGCGCGGGCATCGACGCCCCGCTACGGAGGCAGGACCTGCCGCGCCTGGTGCTCGTCGCCGCCCTCGGCGCCGTCGTGGCCCCGGTCGCTCTCGCGTGGGGGCTGCAGCGCTCGAGCGGGGTCATCGCGTCGCTCCTGCTCAGCCTCGAGGCGCTGTTCACCGTCCTGCTCGCGCGCGCCCTCTGGTCGGAGCCGATCGGGGCCCGGGCCGCCGCCGCGCTCGTCGCCATGACCGCGGGAGGCGCGCTGCTCGCGGCAGGCGGGCGGTCGCTCTCCCCGGACGCGGGCTGGGGGATGATCGCGGTCCTCGCGGCCACGCTCGCGTGGGCGGCCGACAGCGTCCTCGCTCGCCCCCTCGCCGACCGCGATCCGGCGCAGGTGGTCCTGGCGAAGAGCGCGCTCGGCGCCGCTGCCTCGGCTTCCCTGGCGCGCGCCTTCGCCGAAGGGCTGCCGCCGTGGCCCTCCGCGCTCGCGCTCGCCGGTTGCGGCGCGATTGGCTACGGCCTCGCGCTGAGGCTGTACCTGCGCGCCCAGAGAGCCATCGGCGCGGCGCGCACCGGGTCCATCTTCGCCGTCGCGCCGTTCGTGGGCGCCGCGCTCGCCTGGGGCATCGGTCAGCGAGCGGGCGGCCCGGCGACGCTGGGCGCCGGAGTGGTCTGCGCCCTCGGACTGTGGCTGCAGCTGACCGAGGGGCACGAGCACCCGCACTCGCACGATGCCATCGAGCACGATCACCTGCACCGGCACGACGACGGGCACCACGCCCACCGGCACGACGTCGCGCAGGACGCTGCGCACTCGCACCCGCACCGGCACGAGCCGGTGACGCACGTTCATCCCCACGGGCTCGACGTGCACCACCGGCACGAGCACTGATTCGACTCACCCGAGTTTCTCTTTCGCGGCGACGATGCAAACATGGTTCAAGCGCGCACACTCCGAACCATGACCGCTCCCCGCACCGTCGACGTCCACGCGCACGCCCTCATGCGCGGGGCCGAGCAGCTGGTGCAGGGCGAGCCTGGGTGGGCGGCGGAGCTTGCGCTCCAGGCGCGATGGAACGGCGCGGAGTCCACCCGGCGCAACGTCGACCTCTTCGTGAACGCCTACCTCCCGATGCTGACGGACGTCTCGAAGCGTCTCGCTGCGATGGACGGGATGAACGTGGACGTGCAGGCGGTCAGCGTCTCGCCCACGCAGTACCACTACTGGGCGGAGCCCGACCTCGCGGAGAGATTCGTGCGCCGGGCGAACGAGGAGCTCGCGGAGCTTTGCGCGTCTCGCCCCGAGCGCCTCGTCGGGCTGGGGACGGTGTCCCTCCAGCATCCCGGCCTCGCTGCGGGCCAACTGGAATTCGCCTCGGCCGAGCTCGGGCTCCGTGGCGTCCAGATCTCGACTCGAGTGGGCGACGCCGAGCTGGACGATCCGCGCTTCGAGCCCTTCTGGGCAAAGGCCGAGGAGGTCGGTGCGCTCGTGTTCATTCACCCGCTCGGGTGCACGCTCGGCGAGCGCCTGGCAACGCACTACCTGAGCAACGTCATCGGACAGCCGACGGAGACGACCATCGCGCTCGCTCGGCTCATCTTCGGCGGCGTGCTCGATCGGCATCCGCGCCTGAGGGTGTGCGCCGCGCACGGTGGGGGCTATCTGCCGCACTACATCGGCCGGTTCGAGCACGCGTACCGGGTGCGCCCCGAGAGCCGGACCATGAAGCGCCGGCCGCGCGAGTACCTGGAGCGCATCTGGTTCGACTCGCTCGTGTACGAGCCGTCTGTCCTCCACAACCTCGTCGCGGAGGTGGGCGCCGCCCAGGTGGTCCTGGGCACCGACTACCCGTTCGACATGGGCGTGGATGATCCGATGGCGCGGTTGCGGTCGGTCGCGGGCCTGTCGAGCGATGACATCGATCGCATCTCCGGGGGAAACGCGGCTCGCCTTCTTCGTCTCGATCCGCACTGAGCCATCACCGAACTTCAAGCCTCCGACCACGTGCGCAAGACGGGTTGACTGGCCGCACGGGCGAGATTGCTCCTGAACCTCGGCCGCGTCGTCGAGCCGGCGCGCTTGATCCCGCGTTCACGCCGGTGAGCGCGGCCCCCTTCCGCGGTCCTTTTGGACGCGCGGCACGCGCGTACTAAGGTGGCCCGGACCCATGAGAGTGCTCTTGCTCGCGGCCCTGGTAGCCATCACGGCGGTCTCGTGCGGTGCATCGGTGCGCACGGCGGTCAACGCGACCTCGACCCCGACCTCGACCTCGANNCCCGACCCCGACCCCGACCCCGATCCCCGACCCGTCCCCCGCGGCCCCGCCGCCCACCCCCACGAGCGCCTGCAGCGAGCAACCCCCCCAGGACTTCCTCGTGCGCGGCAACTTCCTCAAGGAAGGCTCCTCGGGCAACCTGCGCGCCATCCAGTATCGGACCGATCAGTACGGCTACTTCAAGGGATTCGGTCACCCCGCGCCCGACGCGAAGTCGCCCAGCGCCGACGTCGTCGAGACGACGTTCATGGGCCTGCCGGTGAAGATGCACCGCAAGGTCGTCCCCGCGCTCGCCTGCGCCGAGGTCGAGATCCGGCGAAGCTGCGCCGATCACCCCTATACGCCGCACGCCCTCGCCGGCATCCGCTACCGGAACACGTATCGCGGCGGAGAGGTGACCAACCACGCCTACGGCATCGCGATCGATATCGACCCCGGGCAGAACAGCTGCTGCGGCTGCGTCAAGCCGTGGAACGAGGCGCCGGCGTGCACGCGCCCCGCGAAGACCGAATACGATCGAATGGCGATGCCGGAGTGCTGGGTCCACGCCTTCGAGCGCTTCGGCTTCTACTGGCTCGGGCACGACAGGCTGCGCGACACGATGCACTTCGAGTTCCTGGGCGATCCCGACAAGATCGTGAGCAGTCCGGCTCGCTAGCCCTACTTTCGCAAAGAGGCCGAGTGTTTGAGTGCCCCGTGACGTTGGGCAGCGAGTGGAAAGAAGCCGCCCTGGCTCTCGCGGGGGCGCC
>PLYU01000252.1 GCA_003153495.1 Myxococcales bacterium | reverse complement strand
TCGACCGCGGCGTCGAGCGGCTCGGAGACGCGGGCGCCAATGACGACCGTCGGCTCGCACGCGCTGGCGACCGCCGAGAGGACCGCTGCCGCTGCGATGCGCTGCACCAACGCTCTCAAGCCTCCTCCGGTAGCCAAGACCTTCCCATGGGGTCCGGACGCTGGCAACGGCCAGCCCCTGCGGCGAAGCGAGCGAGGGCGGGGTGGACGGCATCACGTTGGGCGGTGGTATCACGCACCGGAATCCGTCGACTGGCCGTTCCGCGACGGCTTCGGTAGCGTACCGGCGCAGTGGCGACAATTGCACGGGGGCGGCGCGCCGCTCCGATGTTGTGCCGATTCAGCCTGGCAGCGGCGGGTAGCGCAGTCGTGGCCTGGACGGGGACGGGCGAAGCCCAGCCACTCGCCGGCGTGGAGGTGCACTGGGTGGCTCCCGCCGAGTGTCCCGGTCCCGACGACGTGCAAGCGCGCGTGCGCCGTCTGCTCGGCACCCATGCGCCGAAGGCGTCCCCGAAGGAGCGGCTGGTCGCCGAGGGCACGGTGGTGGCGGTGGACGGACGCTACCGACTGAGCTTGACCGTGCACCAGGGAAACGAGCCATCCGGCGTGACCCGCGTCTTCGACTCGACCTCCTGCGAGAGCCTCGCGGGTGCGGCGGCTGTCACGCTGGCCCTTCTCGCTCGCGAAGAGGCTCCGACCGAGGGAGCCGCTTCACGCCCGTCGCCTGGCCCGCCCGCACCCGCGCAACCGTCCTCCGCCGCGCCGCCCGCGGCAAGCGCTCCGAGGACCACGCTCGCCGGCTCGACCTCGACCTCGACCTCGANNCCTCGACCTCGCCCTCGACCTCGACCTCGACCTCGACCTCGACCCCGACCCCGACCCCGACCCCGACCTCGACCTCCACGCCGGAGATGGCCGAGTCGCATCCCGCGACAACCTCGGCGCCCACGGGTCCGCTTGCCCTGGAGGCTCCCTTGCTGGCGGTCGACGCAGGCGTGCTTCCCTGGTTGGCGTACGGTGTGGGGGTCGGGGTCGGGGTTCGCGTGAACCGGCTTCGGGTGAAGGTGGCCGGCGTCCTGTGGCTCTCGCAGAACGACACCCATGCGGCTCCCTACGAGGCCACGTACGAGAGGCGAACCGGAGAGCTGTCCGGCTGCTACTCTTGGCCCGGGGGGCCGTTCGAGGTGGGTCCTTGCATGACGGTGGCTCTCGAAGACGTGACCGCGGGCGGTTCCGGCCCAGACGTCGTGGGCGGGACGGGGCACGTGAGCTGGCTCACCGTCGGGGTGGCGGCCCGGGCGGGCTGGTCTCTGCGCAGGCGGGCAGCGCTGTTCCTGCGTCCTGGCGTGACCTTCACCACGTCGCGCCCGACATTCGCGATCGACGGGGTCGGGCCCCTTTACCAGGTTCCCCTCGTCGCCGGCGGCGTCGAAGTCGGCTGCGAGTGGATCTTCTGACGGATTCGGGCCCATGACACCACTGCCTTCCTCGATGACGGCGGCGTGCGCGACGGAGGAATCCCAGACGGAAGCGCGCCCTGTACCCCAGGAGACTCAGGCGGCCCTGCCGTCCTTTCGCTCCGTCTACGACGACTACTTCGACTTCATCTGGGCCTGCACCCGGCGCCTAGGCGTACCCGACGATGCCGTCGACGACGTCGTCCAGGAAGTCTTCGTCGTCGTGCACGCGCGCCTGAAGACTGTCGAGCGACCCGCGTCCCTGCGGAGCTGGCTCTACGGCGTGGTGCGCCGCACGGTGAGCACCTACCACCGCGGAAGACACGTGCGCCGCGCTCACGAGTCGCCGGAGCCGTTCGACGACAACATGAGCCCCATGCAGCCTTCGCCCCTGGATCTCGCGGTACTGAGTGACGAGGCGCGCCTCCTCTGGCGTCTTCTCGGGGAGGTGGCTCCCGTCAAGCGCGAGGTCTTCGTCCTGGCCGAGCTCGAAGAGATGACGGCGCCCGAGATCGCAGAGGCCGTCGGAATCCCCATGAACACGGCATATTCGAGGCTTCGAGCCGCGCGGCAAGAGTTCGACGCGGCCTTCGCCCGGTACGCCGCCCACCAGAAAGAAAGACAATGATTCGCGACAATAGCCCGGACCCTGCCGCTCTGATCCGCGCTGGCCGGACGGCGTTTCGCCCGCAACCGTCGGATCGCGAACGTGTGCTGCAGTCGCTGACGCGCACCCTCGGTGACAGCGCTCTTCTCGACCGACCGCACCATGCGGGGCTTGCCAAGAGCGTTGCGGCGGCTCCGTTCCCGGTGCGGGCCTGGGTTCTTGGCGGACTGGGGGCGCTCGCGATCGGCGGGACGGCCCTCGTGGCCACGCACCCGTGGACGAGGACGCCGTCGCAGGCAGCGGCCCCCGTCGCCTCCTCGTCGCCCACGGCCGAGCCGGCGCCCTCGGCCGCCATCCCGCCCTCACCGAACGCGGACGATCGAACGCCGGAGCCACGGCGCGCGGAAGGCCCGCCCGGCGCACCGCGACCGATGGCGCGATCTTCGATCGCGCGCCCTCCTTCGGATTCCCTCCAGGAAGAAGTTGGCGTGCTGTCGAGAGCCGAGCAGCAGCTCAACTCCGGCCACGCCGACGTGGCGTTGGTGACGCTCGCCGAGCACGAGCGGCGTTTTCCGGATGGTGCGCTCGCGGAGGAAGGCATGGCGGCGCGCGTGCAGTCCCTGTGCACGCTGGGGCGCCTGGCCGAGGCGAGGGCCGACCTAGCGAAGTTCGCCCGCGCCTACCCTCGGTCCCCCCACCTGGACCGTGCTCGCCGAGCTTGCGTCTTCGACGCCCCTTGAGGGGCTGCACTCGAAGTCCAAGCGCGACGCGGCGCGACCGCAGCGATCGAGTCGAGCGTGGGCAGGAGAAGCGGAAATGAAGAAGCCGCGCGCCTACGGCCCGAACGCGAGCCCGATGAACGGCCCCAGGAAGACCTGCGGGCCGCTGGCGAGGTGATACCCCGGCGTCGCGATGGGCGCGGGGAACTGATTCTGCGCCGCTAGCTTCTGGTTGGTCGAGGACGCCGCGGCGGTCGAGCTGCTCGCGTTGTCGACCAGCACGAGGAGGCCGAGAGAGACCGCGAAGGCACCGGAGGCGCGCAGGTGGATGGCGCCCTCGACGCTCACCGCGGGCGAGGCGTAGCCGACCGGGCCCGGGACATACGAGTTCTGCCGCGCGGTGCCGTCGGTCGCGGTCGCGTCCCGCTTCATGATCATCTCTTTGTACGAGAACCCGGGCCCGGCGGCGAACGTGCCCCGGATGCGCCGGGTCTGGAACGTCGCGCGCACGCGCAGCGCGGCCACCCCGCCGACGCGCAGGAAGGTGAAGCTCTCGTCGCGTGCCGGTATGGCGAACGGTAAAGCCCCCGTCTTTCCCTTGCCGTCGAAGTGCGCCTTCTGCTGTACGGCGTCGGCAGAGGCCGCGACGAAGAGCTCGAACCCCACCGGGTTCCACGTGTAACCGAAGTACCCGAACAGCCCGCCGCCGATGGGCGACGGCGTCTCGCAGCTCATCGCGCCGAGCGTGTCGCAGTTCGTCTCGAGCTCGGTCCCCTGCCCGCCCACCCCGAACAGGCCCGTGAGCCCGAAGCTGCCGTACGTCCCCTCGATCGGCCGCTCGGCGGCCTCGACCTCGCCGCCCGTCGCCGCGACCTGCTTGAGCGTGACCGTCTCGGCCCAGGTGTCGCGCGGCGCGAGCGTCGACGTCTTGTCGAACCGCTCGTAGCCCTCGCGCGTGACGATGACGTTGTGCGGACCGGGGCTCACCTCCGTGGCGAACGCGCCCTCGGCGCGCATCACGCCGTCGACGAAGATGACGCCCTTGCCGTCGCTGGAGCGGATCTGGAGGTGGGCAGCGGTGGCCGCCGCGACCAGATCGATGCCCAGGTGGTCGCCGGCCTTCACGCTGATCTGCTGCGGGATCGCCGTGGCGGTCGAGCTGCGACCGCTCATCTCGTGCGGTCCGGGGGACACGCTGCCCTCCCACGGCGTCGCGCCGACGTCCACGCCGTCGACCAGCACGCGCAGCGGCTCGCCGGTGGTGTGCACGGCGATGTGCGCCTGGGTCACCTCCGCGGCGAGCACCGCCTCCACGGCGGCCTGACCGTCCGCCACGACCTCGGCGCGCGCGGTGAACGGCGCGAACCCGTCCTTCGTGGCGTGGACCTCGTGCGAGCCCACCGCGACGCGCACGAGCGCCGGAAGAGGCGACGTGCCCATCGCCTTCCCGTCGAGATCGACCTGGGCGCCGGCCTCCGAGACGCGGACCGAGAGCCACCCGGTCTTCGTCGCCATCTCCTTCAGCCGCGCGGCGACGAGCGCCTTCTCGGCGGGGGCGAGCTTCGTCGCGTAGTCGCGCTGGACCGCCTGGTACGCCTCGTACGATTCGCCCAGACGCCCGAGCTGATACAGCGAGTCGCCCGTGCCGAGCTGCGCGCGCAGGCTCGGCACGACCTGCATCGCCGCCTGGTAGTGGGTGAGCGCCCCGGCCCAGTCCTTCGAGCGCGCGGCTGCCCCCGCGGCGTTCAGCTCGACCTTGTCCGATCCGGGAGCAGGCGGCGGGACTGGCGCGGCCGGTGCGGCCGGCGGAGTCGGCTGGGCGAGCGCGGACGTGGGTGCAGTCGCGATCGCGACCGCGACGAGGTGCACGAGCAGGCGCCGATGTCGAGAGACCAAGGTGAGCCTCGAAGGTAGGGACAGGCCGCAAGGGCCGTCAATCAGAACCTCGCGGCGGGTCCACGTAATCGATCAGCTCACCACGGAACGTCCGGAGCGTGGTCTTGCCGGCAGCGCGCGCCACCACGTAATCCGGAGCCAGCGGCACCTTGCCCCGCCCGCCCGGGGTGTCACAGATCAGCTTCGGCAGGGCGATACCCGACAGCTTCCCCTGCAGTTTCGCCATCAGCTCGACACCGAGCGCCAGGGGCGTGCGCAGGTGAGCGCTGCCCCGCACAGGGTCGGCCTGGAGGAGGTAGTACGGCCGGACCCGGGCGCGCACGAGGCCCCGGAAGAGGGCCTCGAGGACCCGCTCGTCGGCGTTGATCCCGGCCAGGAGCACCGTCTGATTCATTACCGGGAAGCCGGAGTCTGCGAGCAGCGCGCAGGCGGCCGCCGCCTCGGGGGTCTGCTCCTTCGGGTGGTTGAAGTGAGTCATCACCCACAGCGGGTGGTACGGACGCAGCGCCCTCAGCAGCTCGGGGGTGACGCGCATGGGCAGCGTCACCGGGACGCGCGTCGCCAGCCGGATGGTCTCCACGCTCTCGATCGCGCGGACCGCCTCCACCACGCGCACGAGGCGGTCGGTCGCCATCGCCAGCGGGTCGCCGCCGCTCACGATCACGTCGCGCACTTCGGGGTGCGCGCGCAGCCACGCGAGCGCGGGAGCGAGCGCCTCGAGCGAGACGGCCCCGTCGCCGGCGCCGACCATGCGCGAGCGCGTGCAGAAGCGGCAGTACACGGCGCACCGGTCGGTCGCCAGGAGCAGCACGCGGTCCGGGTACCTCTGCACGAGGTGCGGCGCGACCTCGTGGGCGACTTCACCGAGCGGGTCGACGAGGTCCCCCGGCGCCTCGTCGTCCTCCCGCGCGTCGGGCACGCACTGGCGCCGGACGGGGCAGGCCGGGTCGTCCGGGTCGACCAGAGACAGGTAGTACGGCGTGATCCGCAGGGGCAGCCCGCGCTTCTCGGCCAGGCGCGCCCCCGCCAGCTCGCGCTCGGTGAGCGGAAGGGCGCGCGACAATCCATCCACGGTGGTCACGGCGTGGCGCAGCTGCCACCGCCAGTCGCCCCAGTCGGCGCCGCGGGTCAGGAGCGAAGAGGCGTCGACGAGCCCGGCCATGGCGCCTCGCCCGTCACATCGCGCCCGCGTCGCGCGCCGGGGTCTCGACCTTGACCTGCGCGAGGGCGGCCTCGTCGACCTTGACGGGATACTGCTGCCGGAGCTCGTCGAGGAAGGCCTGCTCCCTGGCCCGCATCTTCTCCGCCGCGAGCTTCACCCGGACGCTGCGCTCGGCGTCCTGAAGGGTGCGATCGTGGGCCTCGGTCCGCGTCGTGAGCTTCACGATCCAGAGCTTGTCCCCGGCCTTCACGGCCCGGGGCAACACCCCGCCGACCACCGCGATATCGAACACCGCTGCCCGGACGACGTCCGGAACCCGCGTGTTCACGCCGCGCGCGTCGCCCGGCGGGCTCACGAAGCCCATGTCCCCGGCGAGATCGACCGGGCCGTCCGACCTGGCCTGAGCGTCGACGGACTTCGCCCGCAGTAGCTCCCCCCACTGCGCAGGGGTCGCCTTCTTCGCGGCTTCCAGGACGGGGTCCGCCGCGGCCTCGGCGGGGAGCACGATCGCCGAGAAGCGCCGCCGCTCGGGATCCCGGAAGTCGGCGCGGTGAGCGTCGAAGTACGCGCTGACCTCCGCGGCTGGGACCTCGTCCGGCCCGGGGGCGCCCTCGCGCGCCTTCGCGAGCATGGCGTCACGCAGGATCTCGCGGATCTCCTGCTGGGCGACCGGGTCCTTGTCGTAGCCCTTGGCCCTCGCCTCGTCGGCCAGGAGCATGACGTCGATCATCTCGGCGAGCAGCTCCTTGCGGCGCTCGGGCGCCTGGAACCGGAAGCGGTCGAACTGATCCATGTGCTCTAGCGCGGCCACGTAGTCCCCGACCCTGATGGTCCGGTCCCCGACCCGCGCCAGCACCTGCGCGGCCTGGTCGGTGGTCGGGCCGGGCCCACCCTGTCCGGCGTCGCTCCCGGCAGGCGGCCCCTTGTGACAGCCGGCGCAAACGGCGCCCGTGCTCGCGAGCGCGAGCACCGCAGCCCCGACGATCGGACGCATGGGCCGGGGATACTACGAGACCTTCGCCGGCGCTACCGGGCGGCCGGCGGATCGGGCAAGCTCTCGCGCCATGCAACGGCCCGACCGAGGCGCTCCGCTCGTGGCCACCTGGCCGCGCTGGGCGGCCGGCTCGGCGCTGGTCGGCGCGGCTTCGGGCGCGGCTGTGAAGGCCTTCCTCGCCCTGGCCCATGCCTCTCGGGCCTTCGCTTCCCTGGGGTGGCTCGTCGGCCTCGCATGCGCGATCGGCGCCATCCTCGTCTTCGCGGCCCTCCGCGCCGAGGAAGCCCGCCTCGCGCGCGAGCTTCGCACGGCGCGCGCGGGCACCGCGGTGCTCCGTTCGCTGGTCATGCGCCGGCGGGAGAAGCTGCCCCTGCTGGTGCGCGCCTTCTCGACCGGAGCCGGCGCCGCCGCCGTGCTGCTGGCGGGCGGAGACCGGTCGGCGGCGCTCGACGTCTTGCGGCGCGACTCGCCCCTGATGGCGGGAGGGCGCCTCGAGAAGCTGCGGGCGGTGATCGACTGTGACCTGGAGCGCGCCACGGGCACGTCCGTCGGGCTCGAGCGCTGCGTGCAGCGCCTCCGCGCGATGGCGCCCGTCGGCCATCGCGAGGCCGACCTGTACCGGAATCACGTGCTGACGAAGGCCGTCCTCGAGCAGGGCGACGCCGAGACGGGCCTGGAGCTCGCGCGAGGGCTCGCCCGCTCGCCGGACGACGAGGAGCGCGTGTGCGCGACCTGGCTCAGGGTATGGTTCGACCTCGACGTCTCGGGCGACGAGTGGCCCGCGCTGGACGAGGGGGACCTGCGAATGGCGACGCTCGCTGCCCGCTCTCACGGAGCCGAGCGACTGGTCGATCGCCTCGAGGCGGCGCTGGGGGCCATTGCGCCACAGCGCCCGTGAGGGTAATCGTCTCCACGTCGCATGCCTACCGACGCCGAGCGCGACGACGAGACGATCGCCCCTCCCCCGCTGCACCCGGGCATCAAGTACCGTCGCATCGTCCTCAAGCTGAGCGGTGAGGCCCTCTGCGGAGGCGACGGCGGCTTCGGCATCGACGGCACCGTCATCCGGGCCACGGCGGCCGAGCTCCGCGAGGTCCACGCACTGGGCGCGCACATCGGCATCGTCGTCGGCGGCGGCAACATCTTCCGCGGGCTCAAGGGCGCCAGCACGGGGATGGACCGCGCCCAGGCCGACTACATGGGCATGCTCGCGACCGTCATCAACGCCCTCGCGCTGCAGGACGCGCTCGAGAAGGAGGGCGTGCCCACGCGGGTCATGACCGCGCTCGAGCTCCGTCAGATCGCCGAGCCGTACATCCGGCGGCGCGCGATCCGTCACCTCGAGAAGGGGCGCATGGTGATCTTCGCCGCCGGCACGGGCAACCCGTACTTCTCCACGGACACGGCTGCGGCTCTGCGGGCGATGGAGATCCACGCCGATTGCCTCTGCAAGGCGACGAAGGTCGAGGGCATCTACAACCGCGACCCGGTGCGCGATCCGACCGCCGAGATGTATTCGCAGATGACGTTCGACCGGTTCCTGAACGAGCGCATCGGCGTCATGGACTCGACGGCCGTGACGCTCTGCCGCGACAACGACATGCCCATTCGCGTCTTCAAGATGGCCACGCACGGCAACATCAAGCGCGTCGTCCTCGGCGAGCCGATCGGCACCATCGTCGAGGGGTGACACCGTGGTCATCCCGAGCGAAGCGAGGGACCCCCCGGACGTCTCCCGCATGCGCAGTTCGGGCGTGGGGGTGATACGCCCCGGCCAAGGGCCGCGCGCGCCCGGCTCGCGCGGGAGGCCTCCGGGGGGTCCTTCGCTCCGCTCAGGATGACTCCGTGGTCCCCGAGAAGACGTGGTGGGCGGGGCCGCGCATCGTGCAGCGGCCGTCGTCGTCGATGGTCACGTCGAGGCGGCCGCCCGGGAGGCGCACCGGGATCGGGACGCCGCGCCTGGCGAGGCCCCTCGCGCACGCGACCGCGGCCGTGGCGCACGCGCCGGTCCCGCACGCGAGGGTGACGCCCACGCCGCGCTCCCACACGACGACGTCGATCCCGTCGCCGGCCACCGACGTGAACTCGACGTTCGTGCCCCTGGGGAAGTCCGGGTGGGTCGCCAGACGGGGTCCCAGGTACTCGACGTCGCCGCGGGCGAAGGCCCCGAAGAGAACCGCGTGAGGATTGCCGGCGTCCGCGACGGTGACCTCGACGCGTCTGCCCTCGATGTCGAGCGATCGCTCGCCGAAGACGCGCACGACGCCCATGTCGACCGTGACCATTCCCTGGCCCTCGCGGTCGTCCACGGAGCACGCGCGCGCGCCGCCGTCGGTGTCGATGTGCAGGGTGCCCGCCTGGAGGCCACGGGCCCGCGCCAGGTGGAGGGCGACGCAGCGGACGCCGTTGCCGCACATCTCGGGGACCGAGCCGTCCGCGTTGATGACGCGCATACGCGCGTCGCACCCGGGCGCACGAGACGGCAGGACCAGCAGCACGCCATCGCCCCCGACGCCGAACCGCCGGTCGCAGAGCTGGGCCGCGCGGGCGGTCGGAACCCCGCCCTCGTCCGACGCCTCGACGAGGATGAAGTCGTTGCCGAGTCCCTCGTACTTGTGAAAGCCGAGCGTGGCCCCCATGACCCGGGAAGCTAGCACGCCCCGGCCGCCGCCAGCCGGGCCCGGACCTCTTCGGCTCCCAGGCCGCGGACCTCGACGAGCTTGGCGCGCGAGCCCTCGCCGCGCACGAGCTCTACGTCGCGCTTGGCCACCCCGAGCGCCGACGCCAGCGTGACCACGAGCTCCGCGTTGGCCGCGCCGTCGACGGGGGGCGCCGCCAGCCGGACCACGAGGGCCCCTTCGCGCGTGCCGGCGACCCCGCTCTCACGCGCCCGGGGACGCGCGTGCACCTCGAAGCGCACCGCCCCTTCTCGCGTCGTCGTCAGCCTGAGCGCTTCCACCGCCATCGTTCCCTGCTAGCGTGGGCGCCGATGTCTCGCCTCCGCTGGATGACTGCGGGAGAGTCGCACGGGCCACGCCTCACGGCCATCGTCGAGGGTGTGCCCTCGGGGCTGCCTCTGCTCGCCCAGGACGTCGACACCGACCTCGCGCGCCGCCAGCGCGGCTACGGGCGCGGCGGCCGGATGAAGATCGAGACGGACCGGGTCGAGTTCGTGGGCGGCGTCCGGGGCGGCGAGACTCTGGGCTCGCCCATCGCGATGTCGATCACCAACCGCGACCACGGCAACTG
Source organism: Myxococcales bacterium (assembly GCA_003153495.1). Lineage (GTDB taxonomy): Bacteria > Myxococcota_A > Polyangia > Polyangiales > Polyangiaceae > Palsa-1150. The sequence goes on along the minus strand of PLYU01000252.1, from coordinate 9,320 downwards.
GCTGGACCGGATGTCGCCCGCCCCCCTTCCGTCGACGCCCGAGGCGCTGACCCGCCCGCGCCCCGGCCACGCCGACCTGGCGGGAGGGCTGAAGCACGACCGGTACGACCTGCGAGACATCCTCGAGCGCGCGAGCGCGAGAGAGACGGCCTCGCGCACGGCGGTCGGGTCGGTCTCGCGCAAGCTGCTCGCGGCGGTCGGCGTCGACGTCTTCGCCCACGTGGTGGCGATCGGGCCGGCCGAGTGCGGGGACCTCGCGGGCGTCCCCGCGGGCGAGCTGCGCGCGCGCTCGCGGGCGAGCGACCTCGCGTGCGCGGATTCCTCCGCCGAGGCGCGGATGAAGGACGCGATCCGCGAGGCAGCGCACGCCGGCGACACGCTCGGCGGCGTGTTCGAAGTGGTGGCGGTCAACGTGATGCCCGGCCTCGGCAGCCACGTGCAGTGGGACCGGAAGCTCGACGGGCGCCTCGCCCAGGCGCTCATGTGCATCCAGGCGATGAAGGGCGTGGAGATCGGCGCCGGCTTCGGCGCGGCGCGCGTGCGCGGATCCGAGGTGCACGACGCCATCGCGTACGACGCCGTGGCGCGTCGCTTCACGCGCCCGACGAACCGCGCGGGTGGCCTCGAAGGGGGGATCACCAACGGCGAGCCGGTCGTCTGCAGGGTGGCGATGAAGCCGATCGCCACGCTCAAGAAGGCGCTCGGCAGCGTCGACGTGCGCACCAAGCAGGCCTTCGAGGCGGCGTTCGAGCGCAGCGACGTGTGCGCGGTCGCGGCGGCGAGCGTCGTCGGCGAGGCGATGGTGTGCATCACGCTGGCCGACGCGCTGCTCGAGAAATTCGGCGCGGACTCGATGCGCGAGCTCGCACGCAACGTCGACGGGTACCGGGCGCAGGTCGCGGAGTACTGAGATGCGCCCGGTCGTGCTCAGCGGCTTCATGGGGACCGGCAAGACCACGATCGGTCCGGCGGTCGCCGCGCGTCTCGGCGTGCCTTTCGTCGACACCGACGCCGAGATCGAGCGCGCCGCCGGCAAGCGGGTCCCCGAGCTGTGGAAGGCCGAGGGCGAGGCGAGCTTCCGCGCGCGAGAGCTGGCCCTCGTCGAGCTGCTGCTCTCGGACGGCGTCGACAGGGTCATCGCCTTCGGCGGCGGCACGGTCACGATCGAGCGCGCGCGTCGCCTCGCGGTGGACCGCGCCGTCGTGGTGACGCTGACGGCGTCGCCGGAGACCATCGTCGCGCGCGCGCCGGACCTGGCCTCGCGCCCGAACCTGGCGGTCGGGGGCGACCCGGTGGTCCGCGCGAGGGAGCTGCTCTCGCTACGCGCCGACGCCTACGCCGAGTGCCACCTCGCCCTCTCGACGGACACGCTCGACCCCGACGCCGCAGCCGAGGCCGTCGTCGCCCTCGTCTCCCGCGATCCGCTCCTGGTCCCGCTCGGCGCGCGCAGCTACGTAATCGACCTCTGCCTCGACGAGCCCGCCCGCCTGACCGACGCGATCGCGCGCTGCGCGCCGTCGTCGGTGATCCTGGTCACCGACTCGCACGTGCAGCGAGCGCGGGGCGCCGCGATCGAGGCGGCGCTGCGCCCGCTGGCCATGGGAGGCACACGCGTCGCGCTGCCGCCCGGGGAGCAGAACAAGACCCTGGCGAGCGTCTCGACGATCTGGGACGCGGCGCTGGGCGCCGGCGTCGATCGCGATGCGCTCGTCGTGGCCGCGGGCGGCGGCGTCGTCGGGGATCTCGCAGGGTTCGCCGCGGCCTGCCTCCTGCGTGGAGTGCGATTCCTCCAGGTGCCGACGACGCTCCTGGCCATGGTCGACTCGTCGGTCGGAGGAAAGACCGGGTTCGACCACCCCGCCGGCAAGAACCTCCTCGGGGCGTTCCATCAGCCGAGCGCGGTCGTGGCCGACCTGGCCCACCTGGCCACCCTGCCGGCGCGCGAGCGCAGAGCGGGCCTCGCCGAGGTCGTGAAGATCGCGCTCGCGACCGACGAGGCCCTCCTCGCCCTCGTCGAAGCCGACCCCGCCGCGCTCGCCCGTGGCGACGCGGGGCCGCTCGCTCCGGTCGTGCGCGCCGCGATCCACGCGAAGATCCGCGTCGTTCGCGATGACGAGCGAGAGCAGGGACTGCGCGCGCTGTTGAACCTCGGCCACACGATCGGGCACGCGCTCGAAGCGCAGGGGGGATACGCGCGCTGGCTCCACGGCGAAGCGGTGGCCATCGGCACGGTGGCCGAGATGCGCGCGACGGCGGCCCTGGGCTGGACGCCCCCCGCCCTGGTCGCCCGCGCCGAGGCGGCCATGGCCTCGCTCGGCCTCCCGTGCCGCGTGGAGAGAGCGGACCTCGCCAGCGCGTGGCACTTCGTGGCCAGCGACAAGAAGCGAACGCGCGACGCCGTCCGGCTGCCCGTGGTCACCGGGCCCGGCCAGGCCGAGGTCCGGCGCGTATCGCTGAGCGACCTGAGGGACGCCGTCCTCCGGGCCTGAGGGTGACCCGCGTTCTTGGCCGTTCGCTCCCGGGGAGGGTACGCTTTTACCTCGGTGTCACTCGGAGGGATGCTCATGAAGCGCGTCTGGAGACACGTCTTGACAGGGGTCAGTGCGCTCGCGGTCGGCGGCGGTGCGATCGCCGCGTGCGCCCACGACGACAGCACGCTCTTCATACGCAACGTTCTGGCGCCGCAGCTCGTCTCGCCCGGCCAGGTGTGCACGTACACGAATGACCCGACGCAGCCGGCCATCTCGACCGGCAAGCTCGACGTCGCCTTCAGCCACCACTACGACGCTCAGTTCCTCGTCGGCAGCCAGATTGTCCCTCGCGGCAACCCGTCCAAGCCCGCCACCGAGACGTCGTACCTGTCCATCCAGGGGGCTGTCGTCCGGATCACCGACGCCCAGGGGAACGAGCTGAAGAGCTTCACCCGCCTGACGTCGGCGACGATCGACCCGGCCTCCGGCGGCGCCCCGTCGTACGCGGTGCTGGGCACGACGATCCTCGACCAGGCCACGGTCGAGAGCCCTGCCGTCCTCGGGGCGGTCGTGACCGGCGAGGTCAAGCGCCTTGTCTCTTACGTGCATTTCTTCGGGCAGACATTCGGCGGCCAGTCGGTCGAGTCCGGCGAGTTCGCCTTCCCGGTGGATGTGTGCCTGGGGTGCCTGATCACCTTCTCCGCCCAGGACGTGAGGCACCTCTGTTACGACCCGCCGGTCAACTGCTACGGCAACACGGCGACCAGCACAGGGGCCACGACGCTGCCCGTCCCGTGCAATCCGGGCCAGGACTTCCCCATCGACTGCCAGCAGTGTCCGGGCGTGGCTGAGTGCCTGACCAACCCGCCGCCCCCGCCTCCGTCCAGCGCGAGCTGCATCGTGGACGCTGGCGCCGGCTGATCGGGCGCCGGCGTGGACCGGCGTACACCCTGCGGCGCCGTGCTCCTCGCGTCGTGCGCGAGCGTACTGTTCCCGGGCTCGCGCGCCGCGGCAGCACCCCAGGCCAGCCTCGGGCTGACGGTCGGCGGCATCGTCGAGAACGCGGCCGGCCCAGGCGGCACGGCCGGCGCGTTGCACCTCGGGGGCCGCGCCGACGCGCTCTTCCTGCGTGCCCGCGGGAGCGACATGGCGGTCGGCCCGTATCTCGACGTCGCGACCTCGAGCTTCCGCGACACGGACCTCGGCGGCGGGGCGGAATGGCTCCTCCCGGTCCGGGACGACCTGCCGCTCGTCCTGTCGGCCGGCGCCTTCGCCCGCAACGGAGAGGGCCATACGTGGGTGCCCGGGCTCGACGCGACGGTCTTCTTCGGCTCTCGCAGCTACAACTTCCACTCCTGGTACGGGCTGGCCGTCGGCCTCTTCGCTCAGAGCCGCTGGTTGCCTGCCGGGCCGGGCACGATGGACCTGGTGTTCGGGGTGCAGCTGGACGCGGAGCTGCTCGCCATGCCCGCGCTCTTGGTACTCGGGGCTGTGAGGTAGCCGAGTAACTGCGCGGTGGCCGGGGTACCGAGCGTGGGTTGTTGACGTTTGTCCGAAGGGTCAGTCCAAGAGTGGAACAGAAGGATCAGAAGATCAGGAAGTACGAGGATCGTACGACGGACTCTCGTCGTGGAGCTCAAGGCCGTCGAACGCCTGCTGCCGATCCACGCGGCGCAAGGAGGATCGCGTCCTCCCGTCGGATGATCGCGACTCTGGGTCCGAGAGTCGCGCTCCTCCGCCCGACGATCGCGGTTCTGGGTCGGAGAGTCGCGTTCTTCNNTCTTCCGGCCGACGATCGCGACTCTCGGCTGGAGGATCGCGTTCTGCAGGCCGGCGACCGAGGTTCTCGGTCGGAGAGTCGCGTCCGTCCGTCGGACGGTCACGGTTCTCGGCTGCGGGACTCGGCGGTCCGGGGTCGCCCGTTTTTCTTTGCTCCGTAACCCCCCGACACTCCTCAAGTCCCAAAAATACTCTGGCCCCTCCGCGGCAAATCGGGCCTCCACGCGGGCTTAACCGGGTGAAGGCACGACGAGACGCCCGCCGGGCAATACGGCTCCGGCGCTTCTTCTTGACCTTGCCCGGTACCCCCCGTTCGGGTGGGGGGCCGGGGGGAGCGGCCGCGCTCCCCCCGACTACAGATCGACCCCGTTCGGCCGAGCGGAGCCTGCGAAGCGGACCGACAGCCCCGTGCGCATCACCAAGCGAGGCAGGCGGAGCGAAGGCCTGGACTGACCCTTCGGACACAACGTCAACGATCCACGCTAGTACCGCGATTCCGCGGAATGGATGGGTCGTATCCCGGGAACCGGTAGGTGACGAGCGGCGGGCGCGGGCGCGCGGCGGCCGAGGTAACCCTCGCCCCGGCCCTCTCCCGGTGGGCCCGGTGGGAGAGGGTGGTGTCACGTGCGTCGGGTGAGCGTAGCGACCCGCAGGGTCCGGACCTGAGAGCGCCTGCTCGGCCATCGTCTGACCTCGACGAAGCTGCCGAGCGCGAACCGTCTCGGGGCGCAAGAAGGCCATACCCGACGTTGCCTCGCACTCACCCACGCACGCGACGCCACCCTCTCCCTCCGGGCCCACCGGGAGAGGGCCGGGGTGAGGGTTAACTCGCCCGCCCGCGCATGCCGCTCTCGCCCCGCCAGCCCGGTGCTCGTCGTCGGATCACGCTACTCGCTGGATCGGCCAGCGTAGACCCCTCTGTTTCATGGAATCGCGGTACTAGCGGACCGTCGCCCCGGTCCTCCGCGCCCACTTCCCGTACAGGAACGCCGACCCGTTGATGACCACGCGGGCGACGTGGTCGCCGATGATGGCCGCCCAGACCAGGACCAGGTTCGGGCCCAGCACCCGGGTGCAGAGCCACGCGACGGGCACCCGGAAGGCCCAGTTGCCCACCGCCGCGCCGATGAAGGGCGTCCACGTGTCGCCCGCCCCGCGCAGCACGCCGCCGAGGGTGAAGTGGACGCCCATGAACGGCTGGGCGATCGCCAGCATCATCATGAACGGCAGGAGCTCCTCGACGACGCGCGCGTCGCTGGTGAACGTGCGCGCCAGCGGGACGCGCAGGAACAGGAACACGAAGCCGATGGCCCCCATCACCATGAGAGCCTGACGGACCGACCGGAATCCGACGCGGCGCGCCTGCGCCGGGTCCCCCGCGCCTAGGGCATGCCCGACGAAGGTCGACGCCGCGGTGCCGAAGCCGACGCCCGGGATCCAGGAGAAGCTCAGCAGCCGGACCCCAATCGCGTAGGCCGCGATCGCCGCGGTGCCGTAGAAGGACAGGACCTTGAAGTAGGTCAGCAGCGCCAGGCTCATGACGAGGCGCTCCCCCATCGATGGCAGCGACACGTGCAGCACCTCGCCCGCCACGCCCCACATGGCGCGGACGTCGGCCCAGCCGAAGGTGACCGTGTGCCCGTCGTCGCGAGCCACCGCGCGCGACAGCGCGACGTACAGGGCCAGGGCGACGGCGTGGGCGGAGAGCGTCGCGATCCCGGCGCCGAGCAGCCCGAGCCGGGGGAGGCCGAGCAGCCCGAAGATGAGGACCACGCTGAGCGCGGTCTTCACGGTCATCACCGCGACCGCGATGAGCATGGGGCCCCGAGTGCTCTTGTGCGCCCGCAGGGCGCACTCGAACATGAAGCTGACCGCGAAGAGGAGCATCGAGCCGGCGAGGAGCCGGAGGTACGGCACGGCGAGCTCGATGACCGCGGGCTCGGCGCCCAGCACGCCCAGGATCTCCCGGGGGACGAGGCTCGCCAGGAGAAGCCCGGCCGCCGCGACGACCTGCGCGACGAAGATCGACGCGACCAGCACGCGGCGCGCGCGCTGGGGCTCGCCCGCGCCCGTCGCGCGGGCCATGAGGGCCACGCAGCCGATGCCGACCGACTGGACCAGCTGCTCGACCAGGTGGATGCACTGGGCCGCATAGCCCCACGCCGCCATCGTCTGCCGCCCGAGGCGCCCGACGAGCGCGACGTCGACCACGTCGACGGCGCTGACGACCGCCAGCGACAGCATCGCCGGCCACGCCATCGCCCAGATCTCTCGATCGAGGCTGGAACGACGTGAGGTCAACGTCCGACGACGAAGCTCACGCTGGTCGTTCCGCTACCCCCGATGTTCAGCGTCTGGAAGTTCTTCGCGCCGTCGACCTGGTAGTCGCCGGCCGTCCCCGTCACCTGCTTGTAGCAGTCGAGGACCTGACGGACCCCCGTGCAGCCGACCGGGTGACCAGCGCCGATCAGGCCGCCGCTCGGGTTGATGGGGTGCTTGCCGCCGATCTCGATCCAGCCCTCCGCCACCGCCTTCCAGCTCTCCCCGGGCCTGGTGATCCCGAAGTGGTCGATGGCCATGTACTCGCTCGTCGTGAAGCAGTCGTGCGTCTCGATCCCGTCGACGGCGCCGACCCCGTCGATGCCCGCGCGCTTCCACGCGTCGGTGATGGTCGACCGCACGTGGGGCAGGACGTACTGCGCGTCCTTGCTCTCGGCGACCTTGTCCGCGAACTTCAGGCGCGCGGTGTGGTGCCCCCACCCCTTGATCCGCGGGATCGACTCGAGAGCGACGCCGCGGCTCTTCGCGTACTTCTCGGCGTACTTGCGCGTCGCCAGGAGCACGGCGGCGCTGCCGTCGGTGACCTGCGAGCAGTCCGAGATGCGCACGCGACCGCCGACCGCCGCGTTGAACTCGTCTCGCGAGCACGCATGGCTCTTGTTCATGTACCAGGTGCGCGTCTGCGCCAGCGGGTTCAGCTTCGCGTTCGCGTAGTTGACCGCCGAGATGCCCGCCAGATACTCGTCCTTCAGGCCGTAGCGCTTGTCGTACTCGTCGCCCAGCTTGCCGAAGAGCTTGGGGAACGGGAACTCGACGCCCTTGGCCTCCTGCTCGTACCACGCGGCGGTGCCGAGGTAGTCGCCGCCCTCGGAGGCGGCCACGGTCTTCATCTGCTCGATGCCGACGACGCAGGCCAGGTCGTACCAGCCGGCCTGGAGCTCGGCGAGCGCCGCGAGGATCGCGATGCTCCCCGACGCGCACGCGGCCTCGTGCCGCCCGGTCGGCAGCCCGCTGAAGACCGGATCGACCTCGACGAAGAACGCGCCCAGGTGCCCCTGCTTGCAGTAGAGCTCCGCCGCGAAGTTGCCGACGTGGGCGACCTGGATGTCCTTCGGGTCGGCCTGGGTCTCTTCGAGCACCCCGAGGACGCCCTCGCGCATCAGCGCCGCGAAATGCTTCTTCTCCTTCGTCCAGTTTCTGGCGAAGTCGGTCTGGTAGCCACCGAGGACGAACACTTCGGCATTCTGTGACATGGATCTCCCTGACGTACGCTGGGCCAGAGTCTCGAGGGTCTATCAGCCGGCCACGAAGAAGCGGCCGACGTTGCCGTGCGGGTTGGTGTAGAAGCGCTTCGACGTCCCGCTCTTCGCGACGTCGGCGAGCACCCTGGGAACGGGCAGCTTGGAGCGCTCAATCATGTGGACCGTCTCCTTGACGCCGATCACGTCGACCAGGACGCTCGGCGGCGCCCAGTTGAAGCCGAAGCCCATGATGTCGTCGATCCCCGCGATGGTCTCGGTGACCTCGCCGACGCGGTGGAACGCGTAGCTGACGTACCCGGCCACGACCTTGCGGGCGAGCGCGGCCCAGTCGCCGGGGGCGTCCATGAAGACCTGCATCGCCTCCTTGTACCGACCGTCGTGGTGAAGCTTCGCGATCTCGTCGATGAAGCGTAGATCGGGCAGCTTGACCTCCGCGAGGGGCCGGTACCCCGACGTCTTCGGGTCGAGCACGAGCTTGACCTTGTTCTCGGTCTTGAAGAAGCCCCGGCCGCTCTTGGTGCCGAGCGTGCCCTCCTCGATGAGCGAGTCCATGTACCCGGGCAGCTTGAGCGTCGCGTGCGCCTCGTCGGCGGCGTTGTCGTAGATGTTGTCGACGATGGCGCGGTGGATCTCCCAGCCCACCAGATCGATGGTGGCCAGAGGAGTCATCGCGCGGCCGGTGTACGGCCCGACCAGCCGCTCGACCAGCACCGGCCCGTGCTCCTCGGCGAGCTGCGCCGCCTCGTTCAGGACCTTGAAGCCGACGCGGTTTCCGGCGAAGCCCGGCCGGTCCGCCGTCCGGATCATCACGCGGCCGAGCTTCTTCGTCGCGAACGCGTCGACGAACTCGACCAGCTTCGGGTCGGTCGCCTTGCCGGCGATGAGCTCGGCCCCGACGATCACGTTCGGCGGGTTGAAGAAGTGCAGGCCGAGGAAGTGCTTCTTGAACGACTCGCTCCGCCCCTCGGCGAGGGCGTTGATCGACAGGCCGCTCGAGACGGTCGCCACGATCGAGTCGGGCCGCCGCACCTTGTCGACGCGCTCGAACATGCGCCGCTTGATGTCGAGGTCCTCCGTGAGCGCCTCGAAGACGAGGTCCGCCTTGGAGACGGCTTCATCGAACGAGCCCTCGTAGTCGCCGGTGTCGACGTGGTTCGCCACGGTGCTCGAGCGGACGGCGTGGATCGCCGACTTCAGGCCCTGCGCCGCTCGTTCTTTGGTGCGCGCGAGGAACGTCACGCGCGGTACGACCGTGGTGAACACGGCGCCGCTGCCGTACCCCATCGCGCCGTTCGCCCCCAGCACCACGACGTGCTCGATCCGCCGGCTGCCCAGCAGGTCCGCCAGCTCCGCTCTGGTTCGAGAAGTGCCCGTCATATCGCTCCCCATGGAACAACTGGATGTCCGCCGCCACCTACAAATGGCAAACTCTGTAGCCGACCGCGCGGCTTTGGCAACCCGCCCGTCAGGCCGCCATGCAAGTAGCACGGCGGCACGTCGCCTGGGCTAGCCCTACTTTCGCAAAGAG
>PLYU01000014.1 GCA_003153495.1 Myxococcales bacterium | reverse complement strand
GTGCGGCACGCGTACCACGATCGGAACGGCGCCCCGATCACGACCGCGCCCAGGATGACGCTGCCCGAGACGGTTCCAAATCGAACCCTGGCGGGGGGCGAGGGCGCCGTGGCGCCGAGGCTTCCGACGACGGGCCAGCCGGTCGAGCGAGGCGCTAGCGGAGTGGCGTTCGCAGCGTTGTCGACGCTGGCCAAACCGCGGAACGCGGCGATCGCGGTCGGAAGTGCGGTGGCGCTGGCCATCGCGATCACGGCCATCATGCTGCTCTCGTCGGGCGGAGCGATCCGAAGTGGGGTGGCGGCAAGCGCGGCCAGCGCAGCACAAGCTGTCGCGGTGAGGCCAGCGACCAGCCCATCGACGATCGTGCCCCCCACGGTCTCCGCGGCATCGGCAACGCCGGAGCTGCGCGCGACCGATCTGCCGAACGCGAGCGCCGCCACACCGACGCCAACCGCCGCCGCACCGCCCGCGAGATCGGCTCCTGTTAGGCCCGCGCCCGCTGCGCCAGGTCCCGCCGCGGCCTCGCCCCCGACACCGGCGACCCCGAATTGCAGTCCGCCGTACGTCATCGATCCGAGGAGCGGAAAGAAGAATTTCAAAATGGAGTGCTTATGATCCGTGTCTCTGCATGCCATGCCCTGCTCCTCGCGGCGCTCGTGCTCGTAGGCCGCGCCGCCGCCGCCGGAGAGCCAACGAAGCGAGAATGCGTCGACGCGAATAGCAGCGCCCAGGATCTCCGAAAGGACGGCAAGCTCCGTGCGGCTCGCGAGAAGCTCGTGGTGTGCGTGTCGACGAGCTGCCCGGGGCCCGTCCGCGAAGACTGCGCCCAGCGGCTCGACGAGCTGGACAAGGCGATGCCCACCATCGTCTTCGAAGTGAAGGACAATGGCGGCGGCGACGTCAGCCCGGTGCGCGTGACCATGGACGGGCAGCCGCTCACCGACAAGCTGGGGGGTACCCCGATGGCGGTCGATCCGGGGGGCCACCGCTTCCTTTTCGAGGCCGGCTTTCTGCCGAGCACCGAAAAGACGCTGGTCCTGCGCGAGGGCGACAAGAATCGCCACGAGCAGATCGTCCTCGGCGGTGTCGCCACGGTGTCCGCATCGAGCCAAGAGGCATCCGCGACTAAGACCGCGACGAGTGGCAGCAGCCAGAAGACGCTCGGCCTCGCGCTCGGCGGCGCCGGCATCGCGGGCGTAGTGGTCGGGAGCGTATTCGGCCTCGTCGCTAGCTCGGCGTGGAGCAGCTCGCAGAGCGAGTGCGCGAGCCCCACGAATTGCCCCAACCACGCGCAAGCGGTTTTGGACCACGACAGCGCCACGAGTGCGGGAACGCTTTCGACCGTCGGATTCCTCGTAGGCGTCGCGCTCGTGGGCACGGGCGCCGTACTGTTCTTCACGGCGCCGTCTAAACATGACGATGGTAGCGCCGCGCTGCTCGAAATCGCCCCGCAGGTCGGGAGCCAGAACGGGGGCGTGACGCTCCGGGGGCGGTTCTGATGCACGCTGGACGCGCTCTCGTACTGGCCCTCTTGGGCCTCACGACGGCTGCGTCAGACGTGGCCTGCACTGCGCTGCTCGGGGTGACCGACGTGCCGAACCCGAGCGATGCGTCGACGGATGCGGCGGGGGGGGGTGGCGTGGACGCCGGCTCCAGCATTGACAGCGCGGGCGCCGGCAGTGGATCCGGTGGGTCAGGCAGCGGATCCGGGAATTCCAGTGGTGCTAGTGGAAGCGGCGGCAGTTCAGGCAGTTCAGGCAGCTCCGGAAGCCGCTCTGGCAGCACGGCCGTCTGCATTCCGCCCCTAACGCGGTGCTCCGGCACAGGTGGCATGCAAACGTGCGGTCCCAACGGGACCTGGGGAACCACTACGCCATGCCCCACGGGAGGGACCTGCCAGAACGGGAGCTGCGGGTGTCCCACCGGCACAACTGCGTGCGGCGGCGCCTGCGTGAACGTGCAGACTGACTCGAACAACTGCGGGGGGTGCGGGCTCGCGTGCAGCACGTGTTCCGCAGGCCAGTGCCTGCGAACGCTCGCCTCGGCGCAGAACCTCCCCTACGGCATCGCCGTGGACGCCACGAGCGTCTACTGGACGACCTACGTGGCAAGCGGCAATGTGATGAAGATGCCGCTCGGCGGCGGCACGCCCACCGCGGTCGCCTCGACGCAGAACCTCCCCCATAGCGTCGTCGTCGATTCCACGAGCCTCTACTGGACGAATAGCAACAGCAGCGGCACCGTGATGAAGATGGCGCTCGGCGGCGGCACGCCTATCGCTCTTGCCTCGGCGCAGAACCTCCCCTACGGCCTCGCCTTGGACGCGACGAGCCTCCATTGGGCGGACAGCAACACCACCGGCAGCGTGATCAAGATGCCGCTGGGTGGCAGCACGGTCATCACGCTCTCTGCGGGCCAGGGCTCCCCCCACTGCATCGCCGTGGACGGCACGAGCATCTACTGGACGACCTGCATAGCGACCACGGGCACCGTGATGAAGATGCCGCTGGGCGGCGGTGCGGCCGTCACGCTCGCCTCGGGGCAGAACTCTCCCCACGGGATCGCCGTGGATGCAGCGAACGTCTACTGGACGAATGAGAATAGCGCCGGCACCGTGATGAAGATGCCGCTGGGTGGTGGCCTGCCCGTCACAGTCGCCTCGGGACAGAACCTCCCCAACGGCATCGCGGTGGATGCCACGAGCATCTACTGGACGAACGCGGGCACCGCAAGCGACGGTGCCGTGATGAAACTGACGCCGAAGTGATAGCTCGTAGCCGCGCTCTCCTACTCGCGTTTCTCGGGACCGCGGCGGCCGTGCCCGGCTTGTCGTGCACGTCGCTGCTTGGGGTCACGGATGTGCCAACCCCCAGCGATGCGGCGCCCGGAGGCGACGGCGGAGGCTTGGTGGATGGCACGGTGGAGAAGGAAGCAGGCGGGGACGCGGGTTCGACCGATGCGACGCAGCAAGAGGCGGTTCTGCCGAGTGTCGATGGGGCGATCCACGACGGCGGACCGTCGGGGCCTGATGCCACCGACGCCCAGGCGCTACCTCGCTCCTGCCTGGACATCCATGACGCTGGGGTCGACGCAGATGGCACGTACATGATCGACATCGACGGACAGGGCTCCGACCCGGCGTTCGCGGTGTACTGCTACCGAATGGCTACCACCAAGCCGCTTGAGTACCTCGACCTGCCTGCGAACGTGGACGCGGGTGTGTCGAACTTCTCCGGCCTGATCACCATCTGTGGCGGCAGCGTGACGACGACGATCTTCTTCACGAGGGCGCGTCTCCTTGTGCCATCGCTCACGATCGACAGAACCGACCTCACGTTCGCGCAGGTCACGAGCGACGGCGGCCCGCCGAACAGCGATCCGCGTACGCTTCGGTACGCTTCGGCAGGTAGCTGCATCAACGGCGGGGATACGAGCGGCCGAGGCAACGCCGATCTTACCGGCACGCCCTTTCGAATGACGGCCGGGACCACGTTCGTTGCGGTGGGCTACCTCCCCGCATGTACCGCTGTCTTCTCACCCGACCGCAAACGCGTGGATCTGAGCGGCGGTGGGTACGCCGGCTGGTGCGACGTACCGGGCGTGGATGGAGGCGTCGGCGCACTCGGTGTCGAGTTCTCGCCATGAGGGCCGTGCGCGTGACCGTGACGGCATAGGGGGCCATCTTGATGACCTATCGACGCGCTGGATTACTCGCTTCCTTCGTCCTCGCTGTTGCCGCGGCGGGCGTGGCGTGTACGGCACTGCTCGGGGTCACGGATGTCCCTACCCCCAGCGATGCGGCGACCGGAGGCGACGGCGGCCCTGACGGCAGCTCGGGAAGCGGGAGCGGCTCCGGGGCCAGCAGCGGAAGCAGCGCAAGTTCCGGCGGCGGCTCGGGAGCCAGCAGCGGGAGCGCGAGTGGGTCGAGCAGTGGTTCTGGCGCCAGCTCGGGGTCCAATAGCGGAAGCGGTGCGACTTCCGGCAGTGGCTCTGGCACAGGTAGCGGAAGTGGCAGCGGGTCCGGCAGCGGCGCGAGCGGGTCGGGGTCCGGCAGCAGCGGCGGCGGAAGCGCCGACGGCGGACGATGCTCGGCGGCCAGCTCGACGTGCGCGTGCGATCTGGCTGATCCGAACTCGTGCGGCGGCGGCGGCATCGGATGCCTTGAGAACTACGTCGGCGGTTTCACCTACTGCGCCTCGACGGCTGGCGGGCAGCAGGGGGCCGCCTGTGCTGGGCCCAGTCACTGCGCCCCGGGGTTTGCGTGCCCACAGGTCGAGTGCGGCGGCGCCAGCAATGGCATCTGCCTGGAGTGGTGCCACTTGCCGGGCGGCGCGTGTCCGCCGGGAACCACGTGCCGAACCGGCACGGCGTGCTGCGGCGGAGCATGCACGTTCAACGGCCAAGCGTACGGCCTGTGCCAAGCCGGCGCCGACGCGGGGACGGACGCGGGGTGTACCCTTGTGACGCACTCCAACGGCCTCGCCGGGACCTGGCAGGACTGCACGCCCCTCGGCACGTACAACGCGACGGAAGCCATGGCTGCCTGCAACAGCACGGGGGGAGGTGCCTGTCACCTGTGCACCGAGTCCTGCCTACAAATCTCCTGCGTGCAAGGGGGGAACGGTTACTGGTTCTACACGGGTTATCCGGGAACGGTCGCCACGTCGCTCGATTCAAGCTTGTCGCAGTGTGGCCCACAGCAACCGTTCGCCGGGAACTGGCAGTGATCGGCCACGCGCCCGCGCGAGCTGCTCTGTTTCAGGACGTTGATTGTCGAAGGTCTGCACGTCCGTCGAGACGCGCAAGTAGATCGCGGCACGAGCGGGACGGTCGGTCATCCGTCGTCGTCGTCGAGTAGACGGGAGTGGTTCCCGTCCTGATCAC
>PLYU01000133.1 GCA_003153495.1 Myxococcales bacterium | reverse complement strand
TCTTTGCGAAAGTAGGGCTAGTTCTCGTCGTCTTCGTCTTCGTCGGCCGGTGCGGCGCTCTGGGAGACGCCGCGCGCGCGGAGCGCCTGGTCGACGTCGGTCGCGACGGCGAACGGCTCGATCGGGGTCTGTCCGCGCGCGAGCGCCGCGGCGTCGCTCCGGGCCGCGAGATCGCCGAGGATGCCGCTCTCGCGGTTCTTCATGTGCGGTCCGCTGTAGTCGACCCAGAAGTAGCTGCGGGGCCGGACGTCGACGTGCACGAACTGGCTGGCGGGGTAGACGCCGACTCCGACGAAGCCCGCGTCTCGCGTGAACGATGCGACGTCCAGGTCGGTGACGCCCGGCACGATGATGTCGAGCGCTCGGCCCTTTCCGTGGTTGGAGCGCGAGCCCGGCTTGGGAGTCCGGTATCCCGAGACGACCCGGATCTCGGGCGCTCCGAAGTGCGCCTGGATCCGGTAGACCAGCGCGAGCGTGCGAGGGTCGATGGGGTGCTCGTCGCCCGTCGCGGCGCGAAGAAGGTGGGCGACGCGATCGAGGTCGACGGAGTCGAACCCTCCGTCGTCGCTCGACGCCCGGAGCGCAAGGGATTCGCCGCGGTTGATCGTGGAGAGGACGAGCAGCGGGCGCCCGTCGGGGTCGTGCGGGAGGAGCCTCTCCGACGGCGCGTGCCAGCCGACCAGCGGCTGCTTGCCGGACATGTAACCCGCTGCGGCCACCTTGTTCGGCGCCGGCGTGCCCCGCGGACCCGCGCTGCTAGCCAGGCTCGCCGACGTGCCTAGACTTCCGGGGCTCTTCGCCTGCGCCTGGGGCGATCCGTGGCGCGAATGCGCGGGCGGCTGAGCGAGCGCAGCGACCGTCGACGTGAGCGCCGCAAAGCCAGCGAGGAGTCGGGTGGGGCGGATGGCGGGCATCGTCTGCTGGTCGACGCCGGCGTTACGGCCGGACGTACGCCACCGACCGGGCGAAATCGAACCGGATCTCGGCCGCCTCGAGACCGCGTGCCCGTACTGCCTCGCGGTGCAGGCGGTGCACGACCATGGTTCCCGTGTCGTTCAGGAGCGACGCGGGGATGCTCGCGTGGCCCGGGTCGACGCCCGTGCCGTCGCCGAGGACGCAGCGAGCCCCGCCCGGCTGCACGTCGACGTAGACCGTGTCGTCCGTCCCGTCGGCCGGCCACGCGAAATCAACGGACGTCCCCGAGGCGACGACGACCCCCTCGTCCTCACCGCCGATGCGGATGGTGCTCGGGTCGGCCGGGGCGATGGCGGTGACGTCGAACGGCAGGACGCTCGCGCCGCCGCCTACATGGGCCACGTACTCGGTCGCGGCGGGAAGGATTGCCGGATCGGCCGTCCGGGCGTAGACGACGCCGCTCACCACGTCGGTCACGTCCGGGAGGCGACGCGGGGCCAGATGGGTCTCGACACCTCCCGCCGCCAGGGAAACCCAGCCGACGTCCACGAGCTCGACCACCGGTGCCGGCGAAGCTCCGGCGACGCCGTCGCCGTGCGACGTCACTCCCGCGCACGTGCCCCGGGCAGGAAGCTCGAGAGCGGCGCCTATGGCGCGCAGCGCGTCCGCCACGGAGGCCCCCGCGGCGACCCGCACGAAGCGGGCGCTGGCCTCGGCCCGTGCCCCCTCGGTCGCGTCTGCCGTCCGCTCGACCACGACCACGGCGCTCGTCACGCTCGCCTCGGCGTCTCCACCAGCGGTGGGGGGGCCCGACACCGTTCCCGCGCAGCCGACGGCGGCCGGGGACACGAGCAGGCAGCAAAGGAGGGCGCGACGCATGCGTGTGCGATTAACGGTAGTCGGGCCAAACGGTAGAGGCAAGGCGGGGGCGAGCCGGGTACCCTACCAGACGCGTGCTGCGCCGCGATCTGCTCATTCTCGGAGCGTTCGGGCCCGAGCTGGCGCCCCTCCGCCCGGCGCTCGGGGAGGGCCTCGACGGGCAGATCGCGGGTTTGACGGTGGCGGCGCGCTCGACGGGGATCGGGCTGCCGGCGGCGGCCGTCGGAGCGACCCTGCACCTGGGGGACGTGGCGCCCCGGGCGGTGATCATGGTCGGGACTTGCGGAGCGTACGCCGGTACGGGGCTGGCGATCGGGGACGTCGTCGTGGCCCGCCGCGTCCTGCTCGCCGAGCCCTCGGCGCTGGCGGCCCAGGCCGAATTCCCGGGGCCCATGGTGCTCGTCGCGGAGCCGGATGGGGGCCTGACGGCCGGGCTCGTGGCCGCCGGGGGCCGCCCGGCCGACGTGGCCACCACGCTCGCAATCACCGTCGACGGGGCGATCGCCCGGCTCATCGCGGGGTCGCTGGGCGCGCAGGTCGAGCACCTCGAGGCGTACGGCGTCGCCGCGGCGTCCGCGGCGCGCGGGGTGCCTTTCGCCGCCGTGCTGGGGGTCGCCAACTTCGTGGGTCCGGCCGCAAGGAGCGAGTGGCGAGCGCATCACCACGACGCGGCCGGCGGCGCCGTCGCGCTGGTCCTGCGGTGGCTCGAGCGCGACGGGCCACTTACGTAAGAGCTTAAACGCCTTGGTCCGAGCGTCGCTTCAAGCGTCGTAGTACATCGTGGAGGGCGTGGCCGCCTCTGCCTACGAACGGCTCCGAGCGTGCGCCGCCTGTGTCGCACTGGCGGGGTGCACGCGGGCCGAGCCGCCGTCGGCATCGATTCCGGACGCGACGTCGGGCCTGACCGCGACCGCGACCCCGACCCCGACCCCGACCGCGACCGCGACCCCGACCCCGACCCCGACCCCGACCGCGACCGCGACCCCG
>PLYU01000148.1:1579-25424 GCA_003153495.1 Myxococcales bacterium | reverse complement strand
CCCGCGCCGCGGCGAGCGCCCAGGCGCGGCCGGTCGGCAGGTCCTCGCGCTTCGCGAGGTCCGCCGGGGTGCCGTCGAACAGGACGCGCCCGCCGTCGGGCCCCGCGCCGGGGCCGAGCTCGACGACGCGATCGCAGGCGCGCACNNGCGTGCGCGCCTGCCGGTCGAGCGTGAGGTAGCCGAGGCCGACGGCGTCGAGGTAGGCCAGTCGCGAGCCCAGCTGCTCCTTGACGCGCTTGCCCTGCGGGTCGCGCGCGGAGTACGCCGCGCACCGCCCGGCCGCCTCGCCCACCGTCAGCGCGTGCCAGCCGGCGAGGTTCAGCCCCGCGACGCGATACGCGAGCGCGGTCGCGTTCAGGCGCGACCCCGCGCACTGCTGGCAGAGGGTGTACTCGCGGTAGCGCGAGAGCAGCACGCGCACGTGCATCTTGTAGGTGCGCCCCTCGAGCCACTGGAACCATGCCCGCACGCCCGGGTACTTGCCGCCCTTCCACGTCCCCTCGCCGTCGAGGACGAGGGCCCGCTGCTCCGCCGTCAGGTCCTGCCAGGGGACCGTTTGCGGGATCTTCCGCTTCGCGCAGAACTTCTCGAGCACGCCGCGCTCCCACGTCGTGCTCGCGCCGCTCCACGGCCTGATCGCGCCGCCCCGGAGCGACTTGCGCGGGTCCGGGACTACCTTGTCCCAGTCGACCGCGATGATCCGGCCGAAGCCGCGGCAGGCGTCGCACGCGCCGAAGGGCGAATTGTACGAGAAAAGGCCCGGTCGCGGCGCGTCGAAGGCGCGCGCGCACTTCGGGCAGACCAGGCCTCGCGCCACGGTGGCGTGCGCGCCGGACTCCGCGCGCAGCTCGGCGCGGCCCTCGCCGCGGGACCACGCAGTCTCGATCGCCTCCTGCAGGCGCCGAGACTCGCGGCTGCTGACGCCGACCCGGTCGACGACGACCTCGAGGCGCACGCCGGGGGCCGTCGCCTCGCTCGGGCGCACCTCGTCGATGGCGCGCACGGCGCCGGCGACGACGAGCCGGCGGTAGCCGTCCCTCGCGAGCTTCTCGCGCAGTTCGAGGAACTGCTCGGCGTCGTCCGCCCGCACGCCGTACGTCACGAGGGCCCGCGCGCCGTCGAACGTCGCGGTCAGCCGCGCCGCGGCGTCGCGCGGCGTCGTGTCGACGGCCTCGACGTCGCAGTCGGGGCACACGGGGACCGCCTCCCGGCCGAAGAGGCCAGCCAGGTACGGCTCCATGTCGGTCATCGTGGCCAGCGTCGAGCGGCTCGACTTCACCGGCGCGCGCCGATCGACGGCGACGGTCGCCGCGATGGGCGCGAGGTCGTCCATGGGCGGCCGCTCGAGGCGCTCGAGGAACTGGCGCGCGTAGGGGCTGAAGCTCTCGACGAAGCGCCGCTGTCCCTCGGCGTAGAGCGTGTCGAGCGCCAGCGACGACTTGCCCGCGCCGCTCGGCCCGGTCACGCCCACGAGCTGACCGGGGGGGAGCTCGAGGTCCACGCTCTTGAGGTTGTGCGTACGCGCGCCGCGCAGGCGGATGGGCTTCATCGAGGACGGCGAATATGCATCCGATTCGACGCGCGCGCAGCTCAGCCGGTGGCGGGCAGCTCGATGCGGAACCGCGCCCCGCCCCCGGCGCCGGGGGAGACGAGCGTGATCGAGCCGCCGTGGGCTGCGGCGATGCGCCTGGCGAGCGCCAGGCCGAGCCCCGTGCCGCCCGGCCTCCCGGACACCAGGGGGCGGAAGATCACCGGGGCGATCTCGGCGCGGACTCCCGGGCCGTCGTCCTCCACCTCCACGACGACGTGGCCGGCCTCGACGCGCCCCCGCGTCGTGATCGTGGTCTCGCGCGCCCCCCCGGCCTGGATGGCGTTCTCGTAGAGGGCGTGCAGGAGGCGCGCGAAGAGGCCGGGGTGCGCGCGGACGCGCAGGTCGCGGGGGTCGAGCCGGTCGTCCCACCGAGCCGAGCCGGGGCCGATGTCGGCCCGCGCGGCCAGCATGACGTCCGCGAGCAGGACGGGCTCGGGGTGCAGCGTCTCGCCGCGCGCGAGGGCCATCAGGTCGTCGACGACCGAGTGCGCGATCCGCGCCTGGCGCTCGATCTTGGCCACGTGCGGGCGGGCCGCCTCGGGGTCTCCCCGTTCCAGCTCCTGCCGCGTCACGTAGGCGCTCGACGAGATGACCTGCAGCACGTTTCGCAGCTCGTGCATGATCTCCGTCGCGATCTCTCCGACGACGGCCAGCCGCTCGCGAATCCCGTCGTTGACCTCGTCGCCCACCGGAGCAAAGGTTAGCGCGCTACCGCCCTCCAGGCCGCTAGGACTTTGGCGTACGCGCGAAACGGCGTACGTTTCAGTTCCGGGCCGCCCGGGTCACCTCATGGCCGCCGTCGAACCCGCAGGAACCATCCACATCGGCAGCTTGCTCGTGGGCAAGTACCGGATCACCCGCGAGCTCGGGCGCGGCGGCATGGCGGCGGTCTACGAGGCGGAGCACGTCGACATCGGCAAGAGGGTCGCCGTGAAGGTGCTCGCCGCCGAGCTCACCGGCTCGGCCGTGGTCATCGAGCGCTTCGCGCGAGAGGCGCGCGCCGCGGCGAGCGTCAAGAGCCCGTACATCGTCGACGTGTACGACACCGGGCGCCTCGAGGACGGCCGCCCGTTCATCGCGATGGAGCTCCTCGAGGGCGAGTCGCTCTACGATCGCATGGCCCGGGTGCGCCTCATCGACGCGCCGACCACCGTGCGGATCATCGGGCAGGTGGCGAAGGGCCTGGCGAAGGCTCACGCCATCGGCATCGTCCACCGCGATCTGAAGCCGGAGAACATCCAGCTCGTCAAAGGGGAGGACGGCGAGGAGGTCGCCAAGATCCTCGATTTCGGTCTCGCCAAGTTCTACGCCCCCGTCAAACCCGACGAGAAGACGGCGCGACTGACGCGCGAGGGCGCGGTGTTCGGGACGCCCGCGTACATGTCGCCCGAGCAGGTGAAGGGGCACGGAAACGTCGACCACCGCTCCGATCTCTGGGCGCTCGGGTGCATGGCGTTCGAGTGTCTCACCGGGCGGCCCGTCTGGAACACCGACCAGGGGGTCGCGATGACCTTCGCCTCGATCGCCACCGGCCGCCTCCCGGTGCCCAGCGACTTCGTGCCGGGCTTGCCCCCGGCGTTCAACGTCTGGTTCCAGCGCGCGCTCGAGCGCGATCCCGAGCGGCGCTTCCAGACGGCCAAGGAGCTCGCCGAGGACCTGGCCGACGCGCTCGGCACGCCGCCCATCTCGTTCGTGAACGTCGGCAGCATCCCGAGCCGGAGCGAGCTCGAGCCGCCCGCCGCGGGCCCCGCGGCGGGTGGAGCGAGCGGCCCCGTCGTCGTCGCCGACCCCCGCGTCGCCGGTCTCAGCGCGGCCGAGCTCGTCGCCGCGGGCTCCGCCCCGGACGCCCCGCCGCGCTCCCACCGCCGCGAGCGGAGGAGCGGCTGGCGCGTGCTCCTCTGGCTCGTCCTCGCGGGAGGCGCGGCAGGCGGCGGATGGTTCGGCTACGTGAGGGTCGTACGTCCCAGGTTTCCCGGGCTCTTCTCCGCGCAGGTGACGCCGGCGCCGCCTGCTCGCCCGAGCGCGTCGGGCCCGCAGCCGAGCGCGCCGCCGCCCCCGCCCGAGCAGCCGAAGTGGATGGCGCTCGTCGAGGAGGGGCAGCAGCTGCTCGCGTCGGGCGACGCGGACGCGGCGCAGGCGAAGCTCAGGGACGCGGCCGACGGCGGGGGCGGCGCGCTCGCCAGGTCGCTCCTCGACCAGCTGAAGGTGGGCGCCGCGCCGGGCGGGCCGTGCAAGCTGGCCGCCCTCTCGCATCCGCGGCTCGGCTACGTCGGGAGCGTCGGCCGCCCCGCGGTGGCGGTCACGTCGAAGGGCGCGGTCGTCGCGTGGACCGACGACCACGAGCAGCCCGGCCACGACCACGTCTACTCCGTCCTCGTCGACGCCGCGGGTCGCCCCGCGTCCGCCGCTCGCGATCTCACCCCGGAGGCCGACAACGCCATGCGCCCCGGCCTCATGGCGGTCGGCGAGCGCGTGGCCATGCTCTTCTGGGACCGGAGCGGCCGGGACCCGGGCGTCAAGGTGCGCTGGCTCGACGCGGACGGGCGCATCGGGGGCATGAGCGTCTCGGTGAACGCCGGCAAGCCGGGTCTCCTGTGGCCGGCGATGGAGCGCTCGCCGGACGGCGCGGGCTTCTGGGTGGCCTGGCAGGCGGGCTCCGACACCGCCGGGGGCGACGTCTTCCTGCGGCACCTCGACGGCGAGCTCCAGCCGCAGGGGCCCGAGCTGCGCGCGACCGACTACGAGCTCGAGAAGGGACGCGCGGTGAAGGCGAGCGTGCCGAGCGTCGCGGTGTCGGCGGCCAACGTCTTCCTCGCGTACACGCTCGAGCGCGACCGGCAGCACCTGGTCGTTCGCATGCGCCTGCCCGTCGCCGCGCCCGAGCTCCTCGGCCAGAAGCAGGACAAGAAGCCGCCGCGCGAGCTCGGCGACACCCTGGCGGTGAGCGAGGACAAGGTCGGGAGCGACTACCCGTCGATCGCCTGCGTGAAGGACGCGTGCTTCCTCGCGTGGCACGAGCTCGACAAGGGGGCGCAGGCGGCCATGATCGATCCCGTGAGGGGGACGCTCCTCTGGCGGAAGCGGTTCGCGCCCAAGGGCGGTCACCCCGCCGTGGCGGTGGCGCCCGACGGGCAGGCCGCGGTCGCCTTCTACGAGGCCGGGCACGTCAGGCTCGCGCCGCTCTCGCGCGACGGCGTCGGGGCGGCCAGCTCTCTCGGGAAGGTGAGCGGCGATCAGCCGCGCCCCTGGATCGGTCCGGGTCATGCGCGCAGCGAGTGGGTCGTGTCGTGGCTCGATCTCGAAGCGGGGCACGCGGAGGCCTTCATGGCCCGCCTGCAATGCCACAACTAGTGAGCACGCGGCGCGCCCTCCCCGAGGCGCTGTGGGTGTCCGCCGCGGTGACGTGCGCCGTGGCCCTCGTCACGGCGACCCTGCCCCCCGGCTGGCACACGACGCTCGTCGGCTTCGTGTTCCTCGGGGCCACCTGGGCGCTGGTGTGGCGCGAGGACGACGAACGCGTGCGCCGCGCGGGCCTGGCGCTGGGCGAGCTGGTCATCCCCGGCCGGCTCGACGTGCCCGCCGTGCTCCGCGAGGGCGCGCGGGCGCTCGCCTGGGGGCTCGGCGTCTTCGCGCTCATCGCCGCGCCGTACTTCGTCGGCTGGCGGCTCTGGGAGCGGCCGACCCTCTCGTTCTCGCTGAGCCTGCGGCCGGCGGACTTCTACGGCGAGGGGCTGGGGCAGGTCCTCGTGATCGCCCTGCCGGAGGAGGCGTTCTACCGGGGATACCTGCAGTCGCGCTTCGACGACGTCTGGCCCCCCTCGTGGCGGGTCGGCGGCGCGCGCGTCGGTCCGGGCCTGCTGGCCGCCTCGACGGTCTTCGCCCTCGGCCACCTGGCGACGGTCCACCAGCCCGCCAGGCTGGCCGTGTTCTTCCCGGCGCTGCTCTTCGGCTGGCTGCGCGCGCGCACCGGCGGCGTCGGGGCGTCGGTGTGCCTGCACGCGGCCTGCAACGTGTACTCGCAGCTCCTCGGGCGGGGCTACGGCGCCTACTGACGTGCTATGAAACGCGCGGTGAAGCGCCTGCCGTTCGAGCTGCCGCCGACCGCCATGGAGCGCATCGTCGCCCTCGCGCTCGAAGAGGACCTCGGCTCCGGAGACCTCACCACCGAGGCCTGCATCGACGGCGACGCGCGCGCGGTCGCGCACGCGGTCGCGCGCGGCCCGATCGTCGCCTGCGGGGGTCCCGTCTTCGGGCACGTGTTCGCGCGCGTGGACGCGTCGCTCGCCGTCGAGGCGCACGCCCTGGAGGGGGAGCGGGTCGGGCGGGGAGCGCGGCTGTGGACGGTGCGCGGCCGCGCGCGCTCGATCCTGATGGGCGAGCGGGTCGCGCTCAACTTCGTGCAGCGCATGTGCGGCGTCGCGACCCAGACTCGCGCCTACGTCGACGCGCTGCCGTCCGGCTCCGGGACCCGCATCACCGACACGCGCAAGACGACCCCCGGTCTCCGCGCGCTCGAGCGCTACGCCGTCCGCGTCGGCGGGGGTCGTAATCACAGGGACGATCTCGGCGCCGCGGTTCTCATCAAGGACAACCACATCGCCGCCTGCGGGGGCGTCCGGCAGGCGATCGAGCGCGCGCGCGCCCGGGCTCCGCACACCGCCAAGGTCGAGTGCGAGGTGGACTCCCTCGAGCAGCTCGAGGAGGCGCTGGCCACCGGCTGCGACATCGTCCTTCTCGACAACATGCCCACGGCGCTCGTGGCGCAGGCCACCGCGCGTGCGCGCGGCAAGGCGCTCGTCGAGGCCTCCGGGGGCGTCACGCTCGAGCGCATCGCCGAGCTGGCGCGCGCGGGGGTCGACGCGATCTCCGTCGGCGCGCTGACTCACGCCGTCCCGGCGGCGGACGTCGGCCTCGACTTCGAGCCGTGAAGCTCGTGAGGCGCGTCGGGCCCGATCTCGAGCGCGCCCCGGCGCTGGTGGCGGAGCGCGGGGGCGCGCTCGGTCGTCCGATGCACCTGCTGGCGACCACGACGTCCACGAGCGACGACGCGCACCGGGCCGCGAAGGAGAGAGCGCCGCACGGGGCGACGTGGGTCGCCGAGGAGCAGACCGCGGGACGCGGGCGCCGGGGTCACCGCTGGACGTCGCCGTCCGGAGAGGGGCTGCTGTTCTCCGTGCTGGCGCGCACCGCGTGCGCCCCGGCGCGGCTTCCTCCGCTCGCCCTCGTCGTCGGGCTCGCGGTGCGCGACGCGGTGATCCGGGCCGCGCCGGGAGCGCCGGTGCGGCTCAAGTGGCCCAACGACGTCCTCGTGGCGGGGCGGAAGGTGGCCGGCGTGCTCGTCGAGGCGATCACCGTGGGCTCGCGCGTCGAGGCCGTCGTCGTCGGCGTCGGCATCAACGTCCACACGCGCTCGTTCCCCGACGAGATCGCGGAGCGCTCCACGTCGGTCGCGCTCCTGTCGCAGGCGGGGCCGCCCGACCGCGCGACGATCCTCGCCGACGTGCTCGAGCACCTCGACCGCGACCTCGACCTCGTGATCTCGCGCGGGCTCGGGCTCTTCCGCGCGCGTCTCGAGGCGGCCGACGCGCTGCGCGGGCTGCGCGTGCGCAGCGACGCGGGGGACGAGGGGATCGCCTCGGGGATCGCCGACGACGGACGCCTGCTGGTGCGTCGGGACGACGGCGCCCTCGCGAGCCTGAGCGCGGGCGAAGTGCATCTGGTCGGGTGATGCGCTAAGGCTGGAGGTCCCATGCCTCTGGCCCCCAATCCCCGCAGCGTGATCACCGGCGCGGGCGGCGGCTTCGGCCGCGCGCTCGCCCTCGAGCTCGCCGGTCGAGGCGCGCACCTCGTGGTCTCCGACGTCAACCTCCAGGCCGCCGAGGAGACGGCCCACGCCGGCACGGCCGCGGGCGCGACGTCGGTCCGGGCGGTCCGGTGCGACGTCACGAAGCTCGAGGACGTCGAGGCGCTCGCCGCCGCCTCCGGAGGGCCGGTCGATCTGGTCATCAACAACGCGGGGGTGAGCAGCGGCGGCGCGGTGGGCGAGCTGCCCGTGAAGGACTGGCGCTGGACGCTCGACGTGGATCTGATGGGGGTGATCCACGGGTGCCACGTCTTCGTCCCGATGCTCCGGTCGCAGGGCCGCGGGCACGTGCTCAACGTCGCCTCCGCGGCGGGGCTGCTGTGCGCGCCGAACATGGGCGCCTACAACGTTGCGAAGGCGGGGGTCATCGCGCTCTCGGAGACGCTCGCGGGAGAGCTGGTCGGCACGCCGATCGGGGTCACGGTGGTGTGTCCGACGTTCTTCCAGACGGACATCGCGAAGAGCGGGCGCTTCACCGACGAGCGCACGAAGGCCATCGCCGAGAAGTTCGTCGACCGCGGCAAGACGGCGGACGTCGTGGCGCGCGCGGCCCTGGCGTCGTGCGACAAGGGCCAGCTCTACTCGGTCCCGATGGCGGACGGCCTGTGGTTCTGGCGCGTCAAGCGCGTGGCCCCCGGCCTGTTCGCCAAGCTCGCGGGCCGGACGGCGCAGCGAATGATGAAGTAGGAGGAGCCATCGCCGTGAGCGCCCGCCACGCCAGCCAGCCCACCACGGGCGCCGCTGCGGCCAGCGCGTAGGCCGTGCCGTAGCTGCCGTGGCGGAACAGGCGGCCGAAGACCGGCATCGCGACGACCATGAGCCCGGACCACGAGCCCGCCCCGAGGCCCGCGATGAAGGCGCCGTGCTGCGACGCGTGGCGCCGGGTCGCCTCGGCGAGCGCCGCGATGACGAAGCCCGCGGACACGAACATCGCGAAGAAGAGCAGGGCCAGCACGGCGCCCCGCGAGCGCACGAAGGGCGTCGCCGCGAGCGGCACGGCCAGCACCGCCAGCAGCGAGAACAGCCGCCGGAAGAACGGCTCCCCGACGGGGCCGCGGAGCGCGGCGCGGTCGATCGACCAGCCCCAGAAGAAGTAGCCGACCTCCCAGCCGAGGGGCGGTATCCAGAGCACTCGCCCGAGCGCAGCCTGATCGTAGCCCAGGTCTCCGAGGTGAATCGGCGCCCCGTACATGACGAACCCGAGCGGCAGCCCCCCGAACGCGTACGCCGCCATGAAGGCCCACACGCCTGGCTCCCGCAGCCGCGGAAGGCCCGCCCGGTCGGGGGGCAGAGAGGCCGATCGCAGCCGCGGGTCCCGCGAGACCCACGCCCAGAGCACCAGCCAGCTGGCGCCGAACAGCCCCGTGCACACGAAGGCCCCGTGCCATCCCCACCGATGGGCGATGGGAGTCACGAGGATGGGCGTCGCGATTGCCCCCAGAGAGCCCCCGCTGTAGGCGAGGGCGATCCCGCGCGCGCGCTGCGCCGGGCGGAGCGTGAGGGTGGCTGTGCGCAGGCCGCCCGGGAAGGTCGCTCCCTCCCCGAACCCGAGCGCCGCCCGGGCCAGGGCGAACGACAGCGCCGTCGTCGCCAGCGCGTGCGACGCGGAGGCGACCGTCCAGACGGCGACCGCCAGCGCGAGCCCCGCCCGCACGCCGTAGCGGTCGAGCACACGCCCCCACACGGGGTTGCCGACCAGGTACGCGGCCGAGAACGCGCTGATCATCCAGCCGTACTGCTCGGCGTTCAGGCCCGCTTCACGGAGCACCGTGGGGGCGAGGAGAGCCAGCGCGTTGCGGTCGACGTAACTGAGGAGGGACAGCAGCGTCATCGCCGCCGTCGGCAGCCACCACCGTGCGGTCCGCAGCATCTCCCGGGCACAAGAAGAGCGGGTCCCCGGCCTCCAGAGCAAGCGGCGCAGATCTTGCGCGAAATAGCCCGTTGTCTGACCCCTCGCGATTTCGTATAAGCGCGCGCGACCTCGGCCCACTAGCCCCCTCCAGCGCGGAGCCCTACGTGGGCCTCGCCAGCGTCCCTCCGCGCTGCGGCTACGCGCGGCTCCCGAACCCCATGCAAATATTTTCTCGCTCCCTCAACAAGCTGCCGGTGATCGTGGGCGCCGCTTCCGCGCTTGGTCTCGTCGCGGTGACCGGCTTCATTTGGTACTTCTTCTCGCCGTACTTCACGCAGGTCGGCTATTCGCCCAGGCAGCCGGTCCCGTACTCCCACCGCCTGCACGTCGGGCAGCTGGGGATGGACTGCCGCTATTGCCACGTCAACGTCGAGCGCGCGCCGCTGGCGATGGTGCCGCCCACGGAAACTTGCATGAACTGCCACCAGCTCGTTCGCACCGACTCCAAGATGCTCGAGCCGATCCGCGACAGCTGGCAGGGAGGGCAGGCGACGGGCCCGGCGATGGAATGGGTCCGCATCCACAAGCTGCCGGACTACGTGTACTTCGACCACAGCGTCCACGTCACCGCGGGGGTGGGCTGCGTGGAGTGCCACGGCCGCGTCGACCAGATGGACCAGGTGAGGATGGTCAAGCCGCTGAGCATGGGCTGGTGCCTCGAGTGCCATCGCGACGTCCGGGAGAAGCAGAAGGGCAGCGAGGCAGACAATGAGAACGACAGTCAGTTCATCCGCCCGGTCTCGCAGGTGACCAACATGGGCTACTTGCACGAGGGACCGGTCAAGGCCCCACGGAAGCTGAATCCGCCCGAGAACTGCGCGGGGTGCCACCGATGAGCAAGCGAGCACCGCTCCCGGTCCGCGAGCCCTGGCCCGGCTCGCCCCAGTACTGGCGCAGCCTCGAGGAGCGCGCCCGCCTCGCCGAGGATCCGGCGGGCGCCAGCCAGGCGAACGCCGCCGAGTTCCCGAAGGGACACCTGACGACCCCGCCCTCCGAGGAGGCGCTCCAGGTGAGTCGTCGAGGCCTCCTCGGCGCGATGGGGGCCACTCTGGCGCTGGTCGGCGCCGAGGGGTGCCGCCGTCCGGTCGAGAAGATCGTCCCGTACGCCAAGATGCCGGAGGACGTCATCCCGGGCGTTCCGTCTCACTACACGACGGTCATCCAGCGCAGGGGAGACGCGGTCGGTCTCGTCGTCGAGTCTCACGAGGGGAGGCCGACGAAGGTCGAGGGCAACGACGCGCACCCGTCGAGCATGGGCGCGGCGGACCTCGTCACGCAGGCGACGATCCTCGATCTGTACGATCCCGAGCGCTCCCAGACCCCGCGCAAGGGCGGCGTGGTCGCGACGTGGGAAGACTTCGACAAGGAGCTCGCGGCGAAGCTCGCCGGGTTCGACAAGGACCAGGGCGCGCGCCTGCGCTTCCTGATGCCGCCGACGATCTCGCCGACGGTCGTCCGGATGCGCGCGGCGCTCGCGCTGCGTTTTCCGAAGGCGCGCGTCCACACCTGGTCGGCGGTCAGCGACAGCAACGCCCGCGCGGGGGCGCAGCTCGCGTTCGGGCAGACGGTGACCGCCGTCTACGGGTACGAGCGCTCGCGCGTCGTGCTCTCGCTCGACAGCGATTTCTTGCAGACCGAGAGCGGCAACGTGCGCGCCACCAAGGCGTTCGCCGCGAGCCGCCGCCTGAAGGCCTCGAAGGACCCGATGAGCCGGCTCTACGTCGTGGAGCCGTCCCCGACGACCACCGGCGCCAACGCCGACCACCGCCTCAGGCTGCGCGCCGGCGACGTCGAGCGCTACGCGTGCGCGCTCGTCGGCGAGCTCGCGAAGAACGGCGTCGCCCTCTCGCCCGAGCTCCAGGCCGCCGCCGCGAAGCGGAGCAGCCCGGACGGAATCCCCCCGAAGTGGCTGGTCGCAGTCGCGAAGGACCTCGTGGCCAGCCGGGGTCACTCGTTCATCGTCGTCGGCTCGCGTCAGCCGCCGATCGTGCACGCGCTCGCCCACGCCATCAACGTCACGCTGGGCGTGGGCGGTACGACGGTCCAGTTCGCGGCCACCTCCGACCCGGAGGAGCTGGACGCGGCGACCGACATCAATGCCCTCGCCGGCGCGATGGCCGGCGGACAGGTCGACGGGCTCGTCATCCTCGGCGGGAACCCGGCGTACGACGCGCCGGCGGACGTCGCCTTCGCCGAGAAGCTCGCGAAGGTGCCCTTCACCGTCCACGCGTCTCTGTTCTTCGACGAGACGAGCGCTTCGTGCAGCTGGCACGTCCCGCGCGCGCACGAGTACGAGTCCTGGGGCGACGCCCGGTCGCTGGACGGGCTCGTGGCCGTCCAGCAGCCGCTCATCGCCCCGCTCTACGGCGGGCGGAGCGACATCGAGCTGCTCGCGCTCGCGGCCAACTCCGACGAGAAGAGCCCATACGAGGCTGTCCGACGGACGACCCGCGACATCTACCTCACGTCGCACAACCTGAGCGGCTGCGGACCGTTCACCGACGGCAAGGCCGACTGTCACGACGCGACCGGGAACCCGGTCCAGGCCCACTCGGAGGACATCGAGCGCGACTGGAACCGGACGCTCGCCGGCGGCGTCCTGCAGCGCTCGCGGCCGCACGGCCCGCAGGTCACGGTGCGCATGACGGAGATCGCCGCCGAGCTGGACAAGCGGCCGGCGGCGCCGCCCGCCGCCGCGGGCTCGATCGAGGTCACCTTCGCGCCGTGTCCGAAGATGGTGGACGGGCGGCACGCGAACAACACCTGGCTGCAGGAGATGCCGGATCCCGTGACCAAGGTGGTCTGGGACAACGCCGCGATCCTCTCGCCGGCGACGGCGGCGGCCCTCGGCGTCGAGAGCTCGAGCCTCCACCACTCGGACTTCATCAAGATCGAGGTCGGCGATCGATCGATCACCGTGCCGGCCTGGATCGTCCCCGGCCAGGCGGACGGCTCGGTCGCGCTCACGCTCGGCTGGGGCAGGACGAAGGCGGGCCGCATCGGCAACGGCCGCGGGTTCGACGTCTACCCGCTGCGCACGACGCAGGCCCTCGGGTTCGCGACCGCTCGCGTCGGCAAGACCGGGCAGGAGCCCTACCTCCTCGCGCAGACGCAGGAGAACAACTCCCTGGAGGGGCGGCCGATCGCCATGGAGACGACGCTCGCCGATTACCGGCAGCGCCCGAACTTCGCCGAGCTCGACTCTCCGCCGCCGCGGGCCCTGCCGCTCTGGTCGCAGCAGGACTACAGCAAGGGCCACCAGTGGGGGATGTCGATCGACCTGAACTCGTGCACGGGCTGCAGCGCGTGCGTGGTCGCGTGCATGGCCGAGAACAACATCCCGGTCGTCGGCAAGCTCGAGGTCTGGCGCGGCCGGGAGATGCACTGGCTGAGGATCGACCGCTACTGGGTCGAGGACCCCAAGCTCGGCGCGACGGCCGACACGCCGATGGCCGTCCACCAGCCGCTCATGTGCGTGCACTGCGAAGAGGCGCCCTGCGAGAACGTCTGCCCGGTCAACGCCACCACGCACGGCCCCGAGGGGCTGAACGAGATGGTCTACAACCGGTGCATCGGGACGCGCTACTGCGCCAACAACTGCCCGTACAAGGTGCGCCGCTTCAACTACCTGAACTGGCACAACGACTCGATCTGGAAGGAGACCGGCGGTCTCCCCGAGTCGATGCAGATGCAGCAGAACCCCAACGTCACCGTCAGGTTCCGCGGGGTGATGGAGAAGTGCAGCTACTGCGTGCAGCGCATCCAGGCTGGCAAGATCAAGGCGAAGCGCGAGTATCGCGAGCTGAAGGATGGCGAGATCAAGAGCGCCTGCCAGCAGACGTGCCCGGCCGACGCGATCGTCTTTGGTGACGTCAACGATCCCAACAGCCGCGTCACGCACGCCACGCAGCTCGACCGGCGCTTCGGCCTGCTGGCCGAGCTCGGGACCCGTCCTCGCACGATCTACCTCGGCAAGGTCCGCAACCTGAACACGGAGATGGCCTGATGGCTTACTGGAAGCCCTTGCCGGAGCTGGACGAGGCCGCCCTCGTCCAGCCGGGTAGCTCGTTTCGCGACGTGACGGAAGACGTCGCTCGCGTCACCGAGACCCCCGCGCCGCGCGGCTGGTGGATCTGTTTCTCCATCGCCCTCTTCTTCGTCGGCGTCTTCCTGGTCTGCGTCTCGTACCTCTTCTGGCGTGGCGTCGGCGTCTGGGGGAACTCGGCGCCGGTCTTCTGGGCCTGGGACATCACCAACTTCGTGTGGTGGGTCGGCATCGGCCACGCGGGGACGCTGATCAGCGCCATCCTCTTCATCTTCCGGCAGAAGTGGCGCACGGCGATCAACCGGTTCGCCGAGGCGATGACGATCTTCGCCGTCATCTGCGCGCTCATCTTCCCCGGCATCCACGTCGGTCGGGTGTGGGTCGTCTACTGGATGTTCCCGCTGCCCAACCAGATGTCGATCTGGCCGAACTTCAAGAGCCCGCTCATCTGGGACCTCTTCGCGGTCGGTACGTACTTCACGGTCTCGCTCCTCTTCTGGTACGTCGGCCTCATC
Organism: Myxococcales bacterium; assembly: GCA_003153495.1. GTDB lineage: Bacteria > Myxococcota_A > Polyangia > Polyangiales > Polyangiaceae > Palsa-1150. The sequence goes on along the minus strand of PLYU01000148.1, from coordinate 11,498 downwards.
CCCGACCTGGCGACCCTGCGTGACCGGTCGATCACCAGGACCCGCCAGAAGGTCTACGGCGCCCTCGCCATGGGCTGGCGCGGCAGCCACCGGCACTGGCAGAACTACGAGCGCGCTTACCTGATCCTCGCAGGCATCTCGACCCCGCTGGTCCTCAGCGTGCACTCGGTCGTCTCGATGGATTTCGCGACGTCCGTCATCCCCGGCTGGCACACGACCATCTTCCCGCCGTACTTCGTCGCCGGCGCGGTCTTCAGCGGCTTCGCGATGGTCGAGACGGTGCTGCTCATCGCGCGCTCGATCTTCAAGCTGCACCGCGTCGTCCTGATGCGGCACCTCGAGCTCATGAACAAGTTCCTGCTCTTGACGTCTTTGCTCGTCGGCTACGCGTACAGCATGGAGTTTTTCACGGCCTGGTACTCGGGCAACCGATACGAGATGGCGCACTTCCTCCACAACCGACCCACCGGCCCGTTCTGGTGGGCCTGGGTGTGGATGGTGGTGCCCAACTGCGTCTTGCCGCAGCTCTACTGGTTCAAGCGAATGCGCACGAGCATCCCGGTGATGTTCGTGGTCTCGATCTTCATCAACATCGGGATGTGGTTCGAGCGCTTCGTCATCATCGTGTCGTCGCTGAACCGGGACTTCTTGCCCAGCTCCTGGGGTTATTACCGGCCGACCATCATCGACGTCGGCACGTTCCTTGGGACGCTCGGCATCTTCTTCACGTGCTTCCTCCTCTTCATGCGCTGGCTGCCGATGGTGGCGATGGCGGAGGTCAAGGGCACGATGGAGCAGGCTGATGCCCACGGTCACGGCGGGGACGACCCGGCGCACGGCGCGGGCGAGGCGGCGGCCGTCGAAGGCGGCCTCCTGCCGGAAGGGGCAGAGTGATGGAAGCGAAGGCTCGCACGGCGCCCAAGGGCGTACCGGCCGTGGTCCTGGCCGAGTTCGAGAGCGCGCACGACGTGCTGCACGCGGCGGAGAGGGTGCGCGACGCGGGTTACAAGGCCTGGGACGCGCACACCCCGTTCCCGATCCACGGCATGGACCGCGCGATGGGGCTCACCGACTCGAAGGTCGGATGGATCGTCATCTGCGGCGCGTTGACCGGGCTGACCGGCGCGTTCGTGATGATGCACTGGATGAACGGGGTCGATTACCCGATCATCGTCGGCGACAAGCCGGGCGGCGCCCCGGGCACGATCCCGTCGATGGTGCCGATCATGTTCGAGCTGACCGTGCTGCTGTCGGCCTTCGGCGCGGTCTTCGGGATGCTGCACCTGAACCGGCTGCCGCGTCACCACCACCCCGTGTTCGAGTCCGAGCGCTTCCGGGGCGCCAGCGACGATCGCTTCTTCATCTCGATCGAGGCCAGCGACCCCAAGTTCGACCTCGACAAGACCGTCGCCCTGCTCGAGGGGACGCACGCCGCCCACGTCGAAGTGATCGAGGAGGAAGAGCCATGAGCCCGCGATCCTGCTCCCTCCTGCTCTGCGTCGCGATCGCGACCGGCTCGCTCGCCGGCTGCCGCGGGCAGACGAGCGAGGACGCGCCCGTCCTCCTCGAGAGGAACATGTACGACCAGGAGCGCTACAACCCCGAGTCGTACTCGCAGGCGTTCCCCGACCATCGCACGATGCGGGCGCCGGTCGAGGGCACGATCGCGCGCGACCACTACGAGGACGATCCCGAGATCGCCACCGGGCTGCTCGCGAACAAATCGGCCTACGTGATGAGCATCCCGCAGGCGGTCGTCCAGCGTCAGGGCGGGATGGACAAGGTCCTCGCGCGGGGGCAGGAGCGCTTCGGGATCTTCTGCGCGCCGTGCCACGGGGCGACCGGCGACGGCAAGGGGATGGTCGTCTGCAAGCGCGACAAGGCGACGGACCCGTGCGAGTCACGCGGGTTTCCCCCGCTGCCCTCGTACGACGACCCGCGGCTCCGTCAGATGCCCGACGGGCAGCTGTTCGCGACCATCACCCACGGCGTGCGCACCATGCCGGCGTACGGCCCGCAGATCCCGACCACCGACCGGTGGTCGATCGTGGCCTACGTCCGCGCCCTCGAGCTGACCCAGATGGCCCAGGCCGCGCCGCCGCCCCCACCCCAGGTCAAGAACCCAGAACCGGAGCCCGCCAAGTGAGCACCCCCACGAAAGGACCCAGCGGCGCCGCCGCGAGCGACTTCCGGATCCCGGCCAAGTCGTCGTGGACCGGCGCCTGGAGGATCGCGGCCGCCGTCGGGTGCCTCGGCCTCGGCATCGCGGCCGTCGGGTGGTTCAAGGACCCGACTCGCTTCGCCTTCTCCTACCTGTTCGGCTACGTCGTCTCGCTGAGCCTCGCCCTGGGCAGCCTGTTCTTCGTGCTGGTCCAGTTCGTCACGAAGGCCGGCTGGGGCGTCACGGTGCGGCGGCTCGCCGAGCTGCTCATGCGGCCCATGCTGGTCTTCGCGGTGCTCTCGATCCCCCTGTTCATCTCGATCCCGAGGCTCTTCCCGTGGGCGGGCGCGAAGCACGCGGAGGCCGCAGAGTCGCACGAGGCCTCGCCCCTCGCGGAGGAGCGAGGTCTCTCCGAACTCGAGCCCGCCGCCATGCGCAGCCTGCCCCGGGCCGCGCCCCAGAAGCTCGAGAAGGCCGTGGAGGCCGGGGAAGAGAGCATCGTCGCCCACAAGCGATTCTATCTGAACCAGCGATTCTTCCAGGTGCGTCTGGTGCTCTACCTCTTCATCTGGTTCTGGCTGGCCGACCGCTACTTCGGCTGGTCGTCCGAGCAGGACAAGACCAAGGCCCTGCGGAACACCGCGTCCGCGCAGAGCTTCGCGCCCCCCGCGCTGATCCTCTTCGGCTTCTCGCTCACCTTCTTCGCCTTCGACTGGCTGCTATCGCTCGACGCCACCTGGTACTCGACCATCTTCGGCGTCTATGCGTTCGCGTCGTGCGCGATGTTCAACATGGCGGTGCTCATCCTGCTCAGCCTGGCCCTGCGCCGGAGCGGGCTGATGGGCGACGCGGTCAACGTCGAGCACTACCACGACATGGGCAAGCTGCTCTTCGGGTGGATCTCGTTCTGGTCATACGTCTCGTTCGCCCAGTTCTTCCTCGTCTGGTACTCGAACATCCCCGACGAGGTGGCATGGTTCCACAAGCGCTGGAGCGAGAACGGCGGCACCTGGAAGCCGGTGACGGCCGCCATCGTGGTGATGCACTTCTTCGTTCCGTTCTGGTTTCTGATGTCGCGCAACGTCAAGCGCAGGACGACGCTTCTGGCGACGGCCGCTGGGTGCATGGTCGTCATGCACGTCGTCGACATCTACTGGGTCGTGATGCCCAACCTCGGAGCGTTCGCGCCGAACCCGGTCGACTTCGGGTGCCTCGTCGGCATCTTCGGCGTCTACTTCGCCTTCGTGCTCCGCAGCATGGAGGGGTTCCCGCTGGTGCCGATCGGCGATCCGCGCCTCTCGCGCGCGCTGGAGTACGAGAACGCGTAACTGGGCTGGCAGGAGGAGATGCCCCAGCCACCGAGGCGAGGCCGCGGGAGCAACGGGCGCACGGAGAACGTAAATGGCGACAGACAAGTCAGAGCCCAGGGTCGGCGTCATAGCGAGCGTCGGCATCCTCTCGATCGTCACCCTCCTCGCGACGCGCACGGCGCTCGTGTCCTACTTCGACCACATGGTCCGCGCCGAGGAGGCGACGAAGGTCGGCGGGGCGAAGCCCGAGGCGCTGCTCAGCCTCCGGGCCGACGAGGCGAGCCGCCTCGCCGCGGGCTCGATGCCGATCGACAAGGCGATGCAGCAGCTGACCACGATGGGCCGCCTGAGCGCGAGCCCCTCGATCGTGCCCAGCGCGTCCAGGGACGTGGCGCCGCTCGCCGGCTGGTCGATGATGCCCGGAGAGGTTCCGCCCGCGATGACCGCCCCGCCGCCGGTCGCGCCCGCGGCGGACGCCGGCGCTCCGGACGCGGCCCCCGCCGCGGGAGGCAAGGCAGCGCCGGGCAAGCCCGCCGCCCCCAACAGGCCCGCGACCCCCGGCAAGAAGAAGGCGCCGTGAGACCCGTCTCGTCACCCCCTTTCCTCGCGAGCGCCGCGCTGGCTTCGTGCCTCGCCGTCGCCGCTGCGGACGCGCACGCGCAGGCGTGGCAGGAGGGGGGCGGCATGCCGAACACGCCGGCGCCGGAGCTCTCGGGCGTCGACATCGTCGAGCACCTCGGCGGCCCGCTGCCGCGCGAGGCCACCTTCCGCGACACCGACGGCAAGACGGTGAAGCTCGGCGACTACTTCGACGGCAAGCGGCCCACGCTGTTCGTCTTCGCGTACCACACCTGCCCGATGCTCTGCAGCCTGGTGCTCGACGCGGCGGTCAAGTCGCTGAACATGGTCCCGTGGACCGTGGGGGGCGAGTTCGACGTCGTCTCGCTGAGCATCGACCCTCACGACACGCCGGAGACGGCCACGAGGAAGCGCCGCCAGGTCGTCGACTCGTACGCCCGCTCGAAGGCGGCGAGCCGCCCCACGGCGGGCTGGCACTTCCTCGTGGGCGACGAGGCGAACATCCGCAAGGTGACCGACGCCGTCGGGTTCCAGTACCGCTACGACGAGCGGCAGAAGCAGTACGCGCACCCGGCGGCGATCTACCTGCTCACCCCCGAGGGCCGCGTCGCCCGTTATCTCTACGGCATCGAGTACCCGCCGAGCGACGTCCGCCTCGGGCTGCTCGAGGCGAGCGAGGGCCGCTCGATCTCGACGACCGAGCGGGTCCTCCTCTTCTGTTACCATTACGATCCGCAGGGCAAGCACTACGCGCTGGTGGCGATGAACGTGATGCGCCTCGGCGGCGTGGCCACCGTCGTCGGCATGGGAGCTTTTTTCACGATCATGTGGGCGCGCGAGCGGCGCCGGCGCAAGCAGCGCCCGGTGGCCCCGGCGGAGCCCACGGCTGGAGCCCATCTGTCATGAACGAGTCCAACGCACCCGCCACCTTCCAGCTCCCCGAGCAGATGTCGACCGTCGCCGCCGACGTCGACTGGCTTTACTATTTCATCTACTGGCTGAGCGTCGTCCTCTTCGTCGCGATCGTCGGCGCGATGATCTACTGGGCGATCAAGTACCGCGAGCGCAAGGGCCACAAGGCCGAGCCGACCGGGCACAACATGCCGCTCGAGATCGCGTGGACCGTCGCGCCCGTGTTCATCCTGGTGTTCCTCTTCCACAAGGGGTTCCACGGCTACATGGACATGGCCATCGCGCCGGCGAACGCGATCGAGGTCCGCGTCAACGCCAAGCAGTGGGCGTGGGAGTTTATCTACCCCAACGGCGGCAGCAGCGCGGAGCTTCACGCTCCCGTCGGCAAGCCGGTCAAGCTCATCATGGGCTCGGGCGACGTCATCCACTCGTTCTTCGCGCCCGCGCTGCGCGTCAAGCGCGACGTGGTGCCCGGGATGTACAGCAGCCTCTGGTTCCAGGGGACGCACGTCGGGCGCGACGACATCTTCTGCGCCGAGTACTGCGGCGGCCGCAGCAAGGGCCCCAACGGCGACGAGCTGAGCTACGAGCCCAGCGACGACCCGCGCAACCCGTACCCGGCCGGCCAGGCCACAGGCCACTGGGCGATGCACTCGATGCTCTACGTCGAGACGCAGGACGACTACGACAAGTTCATCAAGAGCATCGGCGACAAGTGCGAGGAGTACAAGTCGCAGGGCAAGGTGTGTCCGGACAGCGTGGCCGCCGAGGGCGGGCAGAAGCTGGCGGTCTCCAAGGGCTGCATGGCCTGCCACACCACGACCGGCGTGCGCCTCATCGGGCCCTCCTGGAAGGAGCTCTGGGGCAAACCGGAGTCGACCGACAAGGGGCAGGTCAAGGTCGACGAGAACTACCTCCGCGAATCGATCCTCGATCCCCAGGCCAAGGTCGTGACGGGCTTCCAGCCCGTGATGCCGACGTTCCGGGGGCAGATCGCCGATCAGGAGATCGACGAGCTGATCGCCTACATCAAGTCTCTCAAGTAAGAATCTGGAGCTATCGCCATGGCAGCAGTCGACATACCGATCGCAGGGGGCCACGCGGACGACGCGCACGGCGACCCGCACGCCAACTACCTGACGGCGAAGCGCGGGATCGGATCGTGGCTCGTGACGCTCGATCACAAGCGGATCGGGCTGATGTACCTGGCGGCCGTGTCGATCGCGTTCTTCGCGGGCGGGGTCTTCGCGCTGCTCTTGAGGCTCGAGCTCTTCTCGCGCGGCAGGACGATCGTGGACGCGGAGACCTACAACCGCTTCTTCACGCTCCACGGCGCGATCATGGTGTTCCTCTTCATCATCCCGAGCATCCCGGCCGCGCTCGGCAACTTCTTCCTCCCGATCATGATCGGCGCGAAGGACGTCGCTTTCCCGAGGCTGAATCTCTTCAGCTATTACATCTACCTGGCGGGCGCGACCATCGCTCTGACGAGCATCGTCATGGGCGCCGTCGACACCGGGTGGACCTTCTACACGCCCTACAGCGTGCAGACCGCGAACAGCGTCATCTCGATGACGTTCGGCGCGTTCGTCCTGGGATTCTCGTCGATCCTCACGGGCCTGAACTTCATCGTCACCGTCCACACGATGCGCGCGCCCGGGATCACCTGGGGCCGGATGCCCCTCTTCGTCTGGGGCATGTACGCGACGGCGCTCATCCAGGTGCTGGCGACCCCCGTCCTGGCGATCACGCTCCTGCTTCTCATCTGCGAGCGGTTCTTCGGGATCGGCTTCTTCGACCCGAAGCTCGGCGGCGATCCGGTGCTCTTCCAGCACTTCTTCTGGTTCTACTCGCACCCGGCCGTCTACATCATGATCGTGCCCGGAATGGCGATCAACAGTGAGCTCATCGCGACGTTCTCGCGGCGCGCCATCTTCGGGCAGTTCGCGATCGCGATGAGTTCCCTCGGCCTCGCCATCCTCGGGTTCCTCGTGTGGGGGCACCACCTCTTCGTCGCCGGGATGAGCGAGTTCGCCACGATGCTGTTCTCGGCGCTGACCTTCCTGGTCGCCATCCCCTCGGGCGTCAAGGTCTTCAACTGGACGGCCACGATCTACAAGGGCTCGATCGTGTGGGCGTCCCCGATGCTCTACGCGATGGCCTTCATCTTCCTCTTCACCATCGGCGGGCTGACGGGGCTGTTCCTGGGGACGCTCAGCGTCGACGTGCACCTCACCGACACGTACTTCGTCGTCGCCCACTTCCACTACGTCATGATGGGCGGCACGGTCATCGCGTTCCTGGGGGGCCTGCTCTACTGGTGGCCCAAGATGACGGGCAAGATGCACGACGAGTTCAAGGCCAAGATCGGCTTCGTCTTCGTGTTCATCGGCTTCAACGTGACGTTCATGTCGCAGTTCATCATGGGCTCGCGCGGGATGCCGCGCCGCTACTACGACTACCTGCCGCAGTTCGAGCCGTTCCACAAAGCGTCGACGATCGGGTCGTGGATCCTCGCGGTGGGGCTGTTCATCACCGCGTACACGCTGCTCGAGGCGCTGTGGAAGGGCCGGAAGGCGCCGCGCAACCCCTGGGGCTCCGCCGGCTACGAATGGATGACCGACACCCCGCCGTGCCTGGCGAACTTCCACGAGACGCCGATCCTCACGCGCGGCCCGTACGACTATCACCTGGCCACTCCGGAGGAGCTGGCGACGGGCTGGGACGAGATCGAGGCCGAGGAGAAGGCCGCCAAGACCGCCGAGAAGAAGGGCTGAGCCAGAGGACCCCATGGCAAACGTCAGCGAACCCGTCCACGCCGGCGCGGCCCCCGGGGCCGACCACGGCCACGACCACGCCCACCCGAGCTTCCTGCAGCACCACTTCGACACGCCGGCGCAGCAGTTCAACGCGTCCAAGCTCGGGATGTGGGTCTTCATCGTCACCGAGATCCTCATGTTCGGTGGCCTCTTCTGCGCCTACGCCATCTGGCGCGCGCTCGACCCCGACGTCTTCGACCAGGCGCACCACTTCCTCGACAAGATCATGGGCGCGTCGAACACGATCGTCCTGCTGTTCAGCAGCTTGACCGCGGCGCTCGCCGTACGCTCCGCGCAGCTCGGCAAGAAGAACCAGACGTCGGCTTACCTGATCGTGACGATCCTCTGCGCGTGCGCGTTCCTCGTGATCAAGTTCTTCGAGTACAGGCACAAGATCGAGCTGGGCCTCCTGCCCGGGCACTGCTTCGGTCACCCCTGGTTCAGCGGGTCCATCCAGAAGGGCGAAACGATCGGGACGTGCCTCCGCGTCCACGCCGATCAGGCCCCGGGAAACCCGACCTGGCTGAAGGCCATCGACCAGTCGGGGCACGTCCAGCTCCTCCCGCCGAGGGCCAACATGTTCTTCGGCCTGTACTTCGTGATGACCGGCCTGCACGGCCTGCACGTGATCATCGGGATGTCCGTCCTCGCGTGGGTCCTCGTGAAGAACATCCGGGGGCAGTTCTCGCCGGAGTACTTCACCCCGGTCGACCTCGGGGCGCTCTACTGGCACCTCGTCGATCTGGTGTGGATCTACCTCTTTCCTCTCCTCTACCTCGTCGGAAAGCCGGAGTGACCCATGGGCACCGAGCATAGCCATGCCGCTGACGCGGACGACGGTCGCGTCCACTCGCACGTAGCGTCGGCCCAGTTCTACTGGGGCATCTTCGGCGCGCTGGTCGTCTTCACGATCCTGACGGTCAAGGTCTCGTACTACGACTTCGGGCCGGCCAACATCATCATCGCGATGCTGGTCGCCACGATGAAGGCGGGTCTCGTCGCCACGTTCTTCATGCACCTGCGGCACGACAAGCTGTTCAACACGCTGGCCTTCCTGTCCGCGTTCCTGTTTCTCGCCATCTTCATCCTGCTCACCTACGACGACCTGGGCAACCGCGCGCGCCTCGACCCGACCTACGGCGGGACCGTCGGCCTGCGCTCGGGCGAGGCCGCCCCCGGCGGTCTTCCGGCGACGTCGGCGACCGTGGACATGACGAGCGAAGAGGGCCCACCTGGCGGGGCCGAGAAGCCGAAGAAGGAGTAGCCGCGCTCCATGCCGCCGCGGAGCGCGAGACGAGCCGTCCGCGCCGTCGCGGCGCTCGCCTGCGTCCTCGCGCTCGCAGGCTGCCGCCGCAAGCACGTGCCCGTCACGGCCGTGCCGGAGCTCGGCTACCCCGCGTGCGGGGACGCGGGGGCGGAGGCCCTGGGCGTCTCGGTCGGCCGGGGCCACATACGCTCGGGCCAGCACTCCACGGAGAGGAACGTCGTCGAGCGGTTCGACCTGCGCGGGACCCCCTGCGGGTACGCGTTTCACGCGCGCCAGGAGTGGCCGCTGGCCACCAGCGACGTCGAGGTGCGCTTCGACGCGAGCCTCACGCCGCTCTGGGCGTGGAAGCGAATGACGATCCCCGGCTCGCAGCGGGAGGACGGGAACGCGGAGATCCGCCGCTATGACCTGCGGACGGGCGAGGTGTTCATCAAGAAGCGCGACGCGCAGGGCCAGGTGTCGCTCGAGAAGCTGCTGCCGGGCGGGCGCCTGAAGGCCCCGGCGGGGGCGCGGATCGGCGCGGTCATCGGACCGGGGCGCGGGCTGATCACCGCGTGGCTGCAGCGCGCGAAGCTGCCGGTCGGGGGCAAGTCGTTCGAGCTGGTCCTCGACTTCCGCGCCATGGTCGAGTCGCTCGAGGAGGCGACGCTCCGGCGCGACGAGGACCTGTTCGAGCCGTCGCTCGGCAAGACGGTGCGCGTGTACACGTTCTTCGGGCGAGAGACGGTGTTCGCCGACGAGAACGACGTGGTCGTCGGGGACCTCGCGGGAATGAGGCCGAGCGACTCGCTGTCGACGCCGGAGCCTCGGGCGGTGCCGATGTACGGGGAGCCGGATCCGGTCCATCTGCCGTGAGGGGTCGGGGTCGGGG
>PLYU01000148.1:0-1566 GCA_003153495.1 Myxococcales bacterium | reverse complement strand
TCGAGGTCGAGGTCGGGGTCGAGGTCGGGGTCGGAAGGGGCCGGACGGGAGGCGACCCGGGAGAATCGTGCGGGTCGCCCCCCGTCCGGCCGGTCGCAAGGCGCGCTAGGAAGAGATCAGCTCGCGGGCTTGGGCGCGGGGACCGCGGGCGGCGTCGCGGGCGAAGCAGGCACTGCGGGCGAGGGGCCGGACGTGGACGTCGTGGTCGGCGTCACCGCCGGCGAGGGGCTCGCGGCAGGCGCGCCCTTCACCAGCTTCTTCTGCTGCGGTCCCATGGTGTGACGGGCGGCCCTGGTCGCGATGGTCTTGTCGACCGCCGCGGCCTTGGTCTTGACCGTCTTGACGCCTCGCGGCTTGGGAGCGGTCATTCCGAAGGCCTCGAGCGCCGCGTTGGCGTTCGGCCCGTACTGCGCGATGAGCGCGCCGCGCAGCAGATGAAACAGCGAGTCGGCCTTGGCCGCGGCGGCGTCCATGGTCTGCACGCTGTCGCTCCACTGCTTGTGCAGCGCGCTCGCGGCGTCGATCGCCGTGTTGTGCGCCTGGAAGACGGCCTTGAGCTCGGCCGGCGTGTACGTCGTTCCTCCTAGCTTGATCGGAGCGGTGATGTCCTTGTCGATCCCCGCCATGACGCCGGTGTTGCGTGTCTTGACGGTCGGTTTGTTGGTGTTGGCCATGATGGTCTCTCCTTGGTGTTCGTGTGAGGTTCGGAGGGACGCCCGAGCCGGGCACCGTGCCCGGGGTCTTGCGTTCCTCACCCGGGTAACCGCGCAAGTCGGCAGGAGGTACTTGAGAAAGTTCGCCAGGCTGTCGGTAGCGTCGCGAAAGAACTGCGAAATTATTTTTTCGGGCGGCAGATCTTGCCGCGCTGGCTCCGACCTGGCGGGCGAGAGCGTCGGGACTACGTTGATTCCTGGATGAAACTCATCCCGCGCGGATCCGCAGGCGGGTCGAGTAGACCGGGTCACTCGCCATCGCGACGCTCTCGCAGGTAGGGGACGGTGCCCCGGCGCACCCGGTCGGGCTCGGGCGCTGACGAGGTCTGGAGGAGCCAGCGGCTGGCCTCTCTCAGTGGCGCGCCCGTCTCGCTGAGTCAGCCGCCCGTCCGTCTTGGTGAGCCGCTCGTCTCGTTGAGCCAGCGGCCCGGCTGTCTTGGTAAGGCGCCCGCTTCGTTGAGCCGGCGGCCCGGCTGTCTTAGCACGGCGCCCGTCTCGTTGAGCCAGCCGCCGGTCTGTCTTCGTGAGCCGCCCGTCTCACCGAGCCACCCGCCCGTGCGTCCTGGCCGGGCGCCCGTCTCGGAGCGCCGCCCGCTCCGCGGTCCCGGCCGTCCACGTGGCCAAGCCGGCCGCCCGTCGATCGGTTCTTCCCGACCGCCCTTCTCACTCGGCCGCCCGCCTTTCTCAGCGAGCCCCCCGCCCCGCACACGACGCCCCACGGCTCGCTCAGCTCGCCGCTGCGTCCGCTCACTTCTCCCGCGCCCCCTCACTTTTTTTCGCCCCGTAACCCCCCGTCCTCCCACCGCTTCCCGCTCTCCAGCCCGCCTCGCCGCCAACTATTTCAAGTACCAAA
>PLYU01000124.1 GCA_003153495.1 Myxococcales bacterium | reverse complement strand
CGAGCAAGTGAGCGACGCGAGGTAACGGCGCCCGCGCCCGCGCCCGCGCTCAGTGCCCCGCCGGCGCCCCCATCGGCCTCGGCCTCGCCGCGAGCCACACCATCGGCACCATCACCGCCGTCGCTAGCCCCAGCACCCCGAGGGCGTCCAGGTAAGCCAGCTGCGTCGCCTGCTGAACGACCTGGCGGTACATCGCGCCGGCCGCCCGCCGCGCCGCCTCCACCGCCGGCGTGCCCGCGTGCTCCATCGCCCGCGCGATGCTCGCCACCTTCGACTGGTACGCGGCGTCGTACGCCGTCGTGTGCGCCGTCAGGTGGCTCTGGTGCACCTGCGCGCGCCGTGCGATCAGGGTCGTCACGAACGCGATGCCGATGTCGCCGCCCATGTTGCGCGACAGGTTCATGATCCCGCTCACCTGGTTGTTCTTCTCCGGCGGCACGCCCGCGTACGAGATGGTCTGGATGGGCACGAACAGAAACGCCATCCCCACCGACTGCAGCGCCCGCAGCTCCACGGCCGTCCCGAAGTCCATCTGCAGGTCGATCCGCCGCGTCATGTAGAAGAGCGACGCGCTCAGGACCGCGAAGCCGAACGTGACGAGCCAGCGCGTGTCCACCTTCGACACGAGCCGGCCGACGAGCGGGAGCAGCGCGATGACGACGAGCCCGCCGGGGGACAGGGCCATGCCCGCCTGCTGCGCCGTGTAGCCCATGAGCACCTGCAGGTACTGCGGCAGGAGCACCGTGGACCCGAAGAGCGCCACGCCGAGGACGAGCATGAGCGCGTTGGCCACGGCGAACCCGCGACGCCGGAACATCCGCACGTCGACGATGGGGTTGTCGTGCTCGAGCTCCCACAGGACGAACGACACGAGCGACACCGCGGCGACCAGCGTGAACCCCGTGATGAACGACGAGTGGAACCAGTCGTCCTCCTGGCCCTTGTCGAGCACCACCTCGAGGCACCCCAGGCCGGTGCCGATGAGGCCCAGCCCGAGCCAGTCGATCGCCCCCGCGCGCGCCTTGCCCTGCTGCAGGTGAGGGGGGTCGGTGACCACGCGGCTCGCGAGGAGCAGCGACGCGGCGCCCACCGGGATGTTGATGAAGAACACCCAGCGCCACGAGAAGTTGTCGGTGATGAAGCCGCCCAGCGTCGGCCCGATCGCCGGCGCGAGGACGATCGCCATGCCGTAGATCGCCATGGCCATCCCGCGCTTCATCGGCGGGAACGTGTCGACCAGGATCGCCTGCTCGCTGGGCGCGAGCCCGCCCCCGCCGACGCCCTGCAGGACGCGGAAGAAGATGAGGGCCCCGAGGTTCGGCGCCATCCCGCACAGGAACGACGACACCGTGAAGAGCGCCACGCACGTCATGTAGAAGCGCTTCCTGCCGATCTTGCTCGAGATCCACCCGCTGATCGGCAAGACCACCGCGTTCGAGACGAGGTAGCTGGTCAGCACCCAGGTGCTCTCGTCGACCCCGACGCTCAGGTCCCCCGCGATGTGGGGGAGCGAGACGTTCGCGATGCTCGTGTCGAGGATCTCCATGAACGTCGCCATCGTGACGACGAGCGCGATGACCCAGGGGTTGCGCCCCCCCGTCCACCCTGTCGCGAAGTACGCGGGCGGGCGGCCCGCGTCCGCGCCGGTCGCCGCCGCGCTCATCGCACCCGCACCTGCGGCTCGACGCTCATGCCGATGCGCAGGCGGTCGGCCCCCCGCTGCCCCGGATCGAGGCGGATGCGCACGGGGATGCGCTGGACCACCTTCACGTAGTTGCCCGACGCGTTCTCCGGTGGCAGCACGCTCAGGCGCGAGCCGGTCGCCCCGCCGAGGCTCTCCACGGCGCCGGTCAGGTCCACGCCCAGGGCGTCGACGTGGACGGTCGCGGGCTGGCCGGGCTGCACTCGCTCGAGCTGCGTCTCGCGGTAGTTGGCCGTCACGTACAGAAAGTCGGTCTGCGCGATGGCGATGACCTGCTGCCCGGGAGCGACGTGGTCGCCCACCGCGAGCGATTTCTTGGCGACGACCCCCGAGGCCGGCGCGACGACCTTTGCGTACGACAGGTTTCTCTCGGACTGCTCGAGCTGCGCCTTCGCCAGGTCGAGCGCGGCCCTGCGCATGATGACCGACGCCTTGCGCGTCGCCACCTGGCGCGGCGCGTTCGAGCGGATCTCGACGAGGTGGCTCTCGAGCGCCGTGATCTGCGCCTGCTGCTGGGCCACCCGGTCCCTCGCCCCGGCGAGCGACTGCCGGAGCGCGTCGAGGTTCGCCGCCGACGCCGCCGCCGCGTTGGCCCGGGTGTCGTAGTCGGACTGCGACACCGACCCCTGGGCGACGAGCTTCCGCGAGCGCTCCATCTCGAGCTGCGCCGTGCGGTCGTTCGCCGTGGCCTGCGCGAGCTGCGCGGTGAGCTGCTCCACCTCCTTGCGCGCGGCGGCGAGCGCCGACCGCGCCCCGGCGATATCCGACTGCCCCGACGCGAGCGCGCTCTCGTTGGAGGCGACCGTCATGGGCACGCTCGGATCCTCGGCCTCGAGCTGGGCCTGGGCCTGGGCGACCTGCGCCCGGGCCTGATCGACGGCGATCGCGAGGTCGGCGGGGTCGAGCTCGGCCAGCAGGTCTCCGGCCTTCACGATCTGGTTCTCGACCGCGTAGACCGCGCTCACGTTGCCGGTGGTCCGCGGGCTGACGTTGCTGATCGTGCCGTCGATCTGGGCGTCGTCGGTCTCCTCGAAGCGCCGGGCGTGCATCCAGTAGGCGACCGCCGCCGCCGCGAGCACGAGCAGCGCGCCGATGAAGACCGACCGGCGCTGCGACGCCGGCGCCGGCGCCGCCACGCTGGAAGGGGCCCCGGCGGCCTGGGAGGGGAGCGATTCTTGCGTCACGGGCCTTGTCGCCATCTTGGGGCCGTTGTGGGGCGGGAGACCATGAAAGTCCATCTCTTCCGATGCCGTCGCCGGGCGTCCGGTTACGCGCCCCCGCGCCGGGGCGGTTTCTCGTGGTAAGTCACACCCTCTGTGGAGCCGGATCGCGTCGACCTCGCCGTCGTCCCGCGGGACGTGCTCGACCTCTGCGAGCGGCTGCGCTCGCAGGGCAAGAGGGCCTGGATCGTGGGCGGGTGCGTGAGGGACCTGCTGCTCGGGCGCCCCCCGAGCGACTGGGACGTCGCCACCGACGCGCTCCCCCCGGACCTGCTCCGGATCTTCCCGCGCGCCATCCCGACCGGCATCGAGCACGGCACCGTGACGGTCGTCAAGGGCGGCCGGCACTACGAGGTGACCACGCTGCGCGGCGAGGGGACGTACTCCGACGGGCGTCGACCGGACTGGGTCGAGTTCGTTGGCGACATCGCGGCGGACCTCGCGCGGCGCGACTTCACCGTCAACGCGATCGCGCTCGACGCTCTGGACGGGAAGGTCATCGACCCTTACGGCGGCCGCTCCGATCTCGGGCGCGGCGTGCTCAGGGCGGTGGGGGACCCGCACGAGCGCTTCTCCGAGGACGGCCTGCGGGTCCTGCGGGCAGCCCGCTTCGTGGCGAGCCTCGAGCTGGCGCTCGACCCCGCCACCGAGGCGGCCATCGAGCCGACCCTGGACACGTTCCGCAAGGTCGCCAGCGAGCGCGTGCGCGACGAGTGGGTCAAGACCATGAAGGCGCGGGCCCCGTCGCGCGCCTTCGAGGTGATGCGCAGGACCGGCATCCTGGGGGTCACGTGCCCGGAGCTGCTCAAGGGCGTCGGCATGGAGCAGAACCGGTGGCACGCCTACGACGTGTGGCGCCACGGCCTCGAGTGCATGGACGCCTGCACGGGCGACCCCATCCTGCGCATCGCCGCGCTGCTTCACGACGTCGGCAAGCCGAGCACCCGCGCCTGGTCCGAAAAGACCAGCGACTACACGTTCTACGACCACGACCGCGTCGGAGCCGAGATCGCCGAGCCCATCTCGGCGCGGCTGCGCTTCTCCAACGACGAGCGCGCGCGCATCGTGTCGCTCGTCCGCAATCACCTCTTCCACTACAGCGCCGAGTGGACCGACGCCGCGGTCCGCCGGTGGATCCGGCGCGTGGGCGCCGCCCGGCTCGAGGACCTGTACGCGCTCAACGACGCCGACGTCCGCGCCAAGGGCCGCGACTTCGACGCCGACCTCGAGGCGCTCGCGCGTCTCAAGGCGCACGTGGCGAGCGTGCTGGCCGCGGGCGCGGCGCTGTCGACCCGCGACCTGAAGGTGAACGGTAACGATCTGATGCGCGAGCTGGGCATCGCGCCGGGCCGGGTCATCGGAGAGATCCTCGACGCCCTCCTCGAGGCCGTGACGAACGACCCGGCCCTCAACGAGAAGGACGCCCTGCTGGCGCGGGCGCGGGTCGTGTTAGCGTCGCGTCCGTGAGGCGGGCCTTCGCGACGGCATCGGCGCTGGCAGGCCTCGCCTGGGGCCCGAGCGCGCGCGCGCAGATCGCGCCGCCGGCCCCGGAGACGCTCGCCGTGGGCGAGTGGCGGCTGGCCCCGGTGCTCGAGCTGCGCGCTCGAGGCGAATACCGTCACGACCTCGACTCGGTGGACCGCGGCCTGGTCCTCGAGCGGTCGCGCCTGGGGCTCGAAGCGGGCCGCGGGCCGCTCGAGGCGCGCGTCGTCCTGCAGGACGCCCGCGTGCTCGACCTCCCCGGCGGGGCGGACGTCGTCGCCGGGCCGGCGGCCGTCTCGGTGACCGGAGCGTACGAGGCCTGGGCCGAGGCGCACACCGGCCCGGCCTCGGCGACCTTCGTGCGCGTCGGCCGCCAGCCGATGGTGTGGGGGGAGGGGCGCCTGCTCGGGGCCGACGACTGGTCGCCGAGGGGCCGGTCGCTCGACGCCGTCCGCGGACGCCTCGCCGTCGGCGACGCCGCCTTCGAGCTCCTCGCCGCGGCGCTCTCGGAGCCTGTCGCCACCCCCGCTGTGTCGGCCTACGGCGAGCTCCTCGGCGCGCGGGCCGAGTGGGCGGTCGACCCTCTCCTCGCGTTCGAGGCCTACGGCCTCGCGCGCTTCGCGCAGGTCACTCCGCAGGAGAGCCTCGACGTGACCGTGCGGGGCACGACGTACACGGGCGCCCTCCGCGTTCACGGCGACGGCCGCGGGTGGGCGTACGGAGCAGAGGCGGCGTACCAGCTGGGTCAGGTGGACGACACCGGGGCGAACCGGAGCGCCTGGGCGGTGGCGGGCCGTCTGGGCTACGCGTTCGAGCGCGCGCTCCTCGCGCCGGCGCTGCGAGCGGGCTTCGCGTACGCCAGCGGGGAGGACGGGGGCAGCACCTACCGGGGCTTCGACCCGCTGCTCCCGGACGTGCACGTCTGGCACGGGGGCATGGATCTGTTCGCGTGGTCGAACGAGGCCGAGGCGAGCCTGCGCGCGTCCCTCGCGCCCTGGCCGGACGCCGTCGCCGCCGTCGAGTATCGCTACGTGCGTCTGGCCCAGCCGGGGGGGACGTGGCGGTCCGCCTACTTGACGGCGCTCGGGCGCTCCCCCGGGAACACGCAGGCGGAGCTGGGCCACGAGATCGACGCGACGCTCGCGTGGTCGCCCTGGGCGCCGCTCGACCTGACGGGGGGCTACTGCGCGATCGTCCTCGGCGACGGCGCCCGCGCCATCACGCGCCTTCCGCAGCAGGTCTCGCACCTGGGGCTGTTGCAGGTGACGCTGCACGTGCCGTGAAACTTGGCCGTCCAGCGCGTGGTCCGATAAGCCGGGCGGTGGCACAGCACATGAGCCGCCCCACCCCGACCATCCTCCCGCCCCCGTCGGACTTTCCGCTGCCGATGCCCGAGCTGGCCGAGCCCGTCCCCGAGAGCGGCGAGTGGCGGGCGCTCCTCGAGGTCGCGATCGACACGGTTCGGCCCGGCAGCCGGTACGAGAGCGATCTTCCGACCCTGCGGCCCTAGCCCTACTTTCGCAAAGA
>PLYU01000347.1 GCA_003153495.1 Myxococcales bacterium | reverse complement strand
CGGCGCATCCAGTACGATCCGAGGGCGGGCGCCACGGGCGGGCCGAGCATGCGGCGCGACGTGCGCGCGCCCGGGCAGCAGCCCGGCCGTCCCATGATGGGGCGCAGCACCGGTGGGGCCGGCGGGCGCCGGCAGACCGGGCCGATGATGCCGAGGAAGCCGGCGGCCGTCTCCACGCAGGAGATGAGCGCGCACAAGAAGGTCATCCGCATCGACAACGACGTCACGCTGCAGACCATGGCCCAGAGAATGAGTCTCAAGGCCACCGAGCTTCTGATGAAGCTTCTGTCGATGGGGATGAACAACGTCCACATCAACACGACGCTCGACGCCGACACGGCGAAGATCCTGGCCAGCGAGTTCGGCTGGGAGGTCGAGGATGTCGGCAAGAGCGAAGAGCAGACGATCGCCGAGGCGCGCGGCGAGGAAGAGGAGGAGGTCAAGGACGTCGAGGCCTCCGAGACCCGGCCGCCCGTCGTCACGGTGATGGGGCACGTCGACCATGGGAAGACGAGCCTCCTCGACAAGATCCGCAAGGCGAACGTCGCCGGCGGCGAGGCGGGCGGCATCACCCAGCACATCGGCGCNNACGCCGGGCCACGAGGCCTTCACCCAGATGCGCGCGCGCGGCGCGAGCGTCACCGACATCGTCGTCCTCGTCGTCGCTGCGGACGACGGCGTGATGCCCCAGACCAAGGAGGCGATCGCGCACGCGAAGGCGGCGAAGGTGCCGATCATCGTGGCCGTGAACAAGATCGACAAGCCCGGCGCGGACCCCGAGCGCGTCAAGCGCGAGCTCGTCGAGCAGGGGCTGGTGCCCGACGACTGGGGCGGCGACACGATCTTCGTGAACGTGAGCGCCATGACCGGCGAGGGCATCGAGCGCCTGCTCGAGGCCATCCAGCTGCAGAGCGAGCTGCTCGAGCTGACGGCCAACGCCAAGCGCCCCGCGAGCGGTACGGTGCTCGAGGCGCTCCTCGACCGCGGTCGCGGACCGGTGGCGCGCGTCCTCGTCCAGGACGGCACGCTGCGCGTCGGCGACTTCGTCCTCGCCGGCGCCGGCTTCGGCAAGGTCCGCGCGATGACCAACGAGCACGGCAAGCAGGTGCACGAAGCCGCGCCCGCGACGCCGGTCGAGATCCTCGGCCTCAACGAGGTCCCCAACGCCGGCGATCGCATGGACGCGGTGCGAGACCCGAAGAAGGCGCAGGAGATCGCCGAGAGCCGCAAGGGCAAGATGGCCAAGAGCCTCATCCCGGCGACGGCCAAGGTGTCCCTGGAAGAGCTGTCGAAGCGCATCGCCGAGAGCGGCCAGCAGGAGCTGCGCGTCGTCATCAAGGGCGACGTGCAGGGGTCGGTCGAGGCGCTCGCCGACGCGATGGCCAAGCTGACCGGCGAGAAGGTCCGTCTGTCGATCATCCACGCCGCCGTTGGCGCGATCACCGAGGGAGACGTCAACCTCGCCATCGCGTCGAAGGCCATCGTCGTCGGCTTCAACGTGCGGCCCGCGGGGAAGGCGAGCTCGCTCGCGGAGGAGAACAAGGTCGAGATCCGTCTCTACTCGATCATCTACAACGCCCTCGAGGACGTGAAGGCGGCGATGGAGGGGCTGCTCCCCCCGACGCTCGTCGAGAAGCCCCTCGGCAAGGCGGAGGTGCGCCAGATCTTCAAGGTCAAGGGCGTCGCGGTGGCGGGCTGCCAGGTCATCGAAGGCAAGATGGTACGCAGCGGCAAGGTGCGCCTGGTGCGCGACGCCGTGGTCGTCTGGGAGGGCAAGATCGCCAGCCTGAAGCGGTTCAAGGACGACGTGCGCGACGTGGCCGAGGGCTTCGAGTGCGGCATCAGCCTCGAGGGCTTCAACGAGCTGAAGGACAAGGACATCATCGAGTCCTACGAGGTCGAAGAGTTCAAGCAGAGGCTGTGACGGGATGTTCGTCGGCGTCCTGCGGCTCACCTTCCACATCCCGGGCTCGCGCTCGCTCAAGGACAAGCGGCGCGTGATCCAGAAGTTCCGCGATCGGGTGCGGTCGCGGTTCGACGTCTCGATCGCCGAGGTCGGGGCGCAGGACCTCCACCAGCGCGCGGTCTTCGGCGTCGCCGTGGTCTCGGGTGACGCCGCCGTATGCGACTCGGTGCTCGAGCAGGTCGCGCACGCGGCCGAGGCGGCGGGGGACGCCGTCCTGACGGACCGCACGACGGAGCTCGTGACCATCGGCGACGACATGTACGGAGCCGGCGATGCCCGCTGAGCAGGGGACCCGGGCGAAGCGCGTCGCCGAAGGGCTGAGGCAGGAGCTCGCCCTGCTGCTGTCCGACGAGGTCCGCGACCCGGGTGCGACGGGCGCCATCGTGACGCGCGTCGAGATCGGGCCGGACCTGCGCACCGCGCGCGTCCTCGTGCGCCTGCTCGAGGGCGGAGAGGACGCCTCGCGCCGCCGCGACCTGCTCTCGGCGCTGCGCCGGGCGTCCGGGATGCTGCGGCGGGAGAGCGCCCGGCGCCTGGCGCTGCGCTACGCGCCCGAGCTCAGGTTCGCCTACGACGACGGAGTCGACCACACGACCCGCATCGAGGAGATCCTCGCCGAGGTCGAAGCCGAGCGCAAAGGCCGGTAGCGTCGCCGGCCCCCGCCCCCGTCACTGCGAGGTGAACGCGTTGAGCGCGCTGTCCGCCGCGGAGAAGATTCTCCCCTTGACGGCGATGACCGTCGAAAAATGCCGGGAGCCCGCCAGGACGTCGGTGCCTGCGTACACCAGGGCCCCCGTGTCTGCGTCCCAGGCCCGCAGCTCGTTGCTCGCCTCCGCGCCGACGGCCCACACAAGGTTGTCGTGCGTTCCGTCGCTGGTCGTGAAGATGGGCGCGCCCTCCCCGAGCTCGTCGGCGCACCAGGCCGTCGACAGCGTCGGGGGCGTGCCCGGCGTGATCTTCACGGCGACCAGGTTGCCGGTCTGCCCGGCCGGACAGCCCACTCCTGCGCCGCCGATGCCGTACGCCACCACGTACGTGCCGCTCGGCGTCGCGTAGGCCGCGGGCGCCGCTTTGATCGTGCGGCTCAGGATGTTCAAGCTCGCGACTGGCGCGCCCACGCCCCCGAGGTTCGTCCGGTCGGCGACGTACATGTTGCCGTCCTTGCCCAGCGCGACCACCAGATGCCGCGGCGACCCGCTCGGAAGATCGACCACGACCGGGCTCGACCCGCCCACGTCGAGGTCGGCGTTGTCGAGGCACGGCCAGTCCGCCGGGGCCCAGTAGTCGGTCGTCTGCCCCGACCAGACCGGCCCCGGTCGAAAGCGCAGTATGGCTTCCTGCTGCGCCCAGCCCGGCGGCGGCGACACCGGCGGCGGGTTCGGGCAGCTCTGTCCCCCGCCCGCGTTGCCCGTCGTACCGAAGATGCTCGTGCCGTCGGTCGCGAGACCGCCAGTCGCCCAGATGCCCGACTGGGACGCCTGCGTGACGAACCCGGTCGCGCCCCCCGGGCGGTCCAGCGGAACGCCGATGACCCAGCCGCGATAGTACGCGCCGCTCGAGTCGGTGCAGTCGCCGGAGTGGCCGCCGTAGGGCACGTAGAGCGTGCTGCCCAGGATGAGCAGCGCGCCGCGCTGGTTCTGCGGGTTCGGCAAGAACTTCATGGTTCCCGCGTCCGCCCCCATCACGCCGCTCACCGTCGATGCCTTCACGGGCCACCCGCCGGCAAGCTCCGAGCCGTCCTCGAGCGAAAGCGCGTGGATCTCGTGCTCTGCCATCGAGGTGGTGCCCACGCCCGGGAGCGCTGCGTCCACGTAGAGCGCCCTGCGCGTCGGGTCGACGACGGGGGTCCCGGTGATGCCGAGCGGACGGATGTTCCCGCAGACCTCCGCTCTGGCCGCCGCGGCGCCGATGCGGCGCGCCCATATCGTCGCGCCGTTCTCGTCGAGGGCGTAGACGTTGTTGTTCTCGGTCGCGACGATGAACGCGGGCTGACCGCCCGGACCGTCGACCACGTAGAGCGGCTGCGCGTAGACGTTCCCGTCGATGGTCGCCGTGAACGTCCGGTCGAGGTGCATCTTCTTCGCGGCGCTCGCGGTGAGCAGCGGGTCGACGAAGACCCCGTCGCGGCTCGCGTGGTTGTGGAACTGCAGCACCGGCACGCCGACCGCGGCAGCGGCGTCGCTCGCGCTCGCCCCGTCGGCGCTCGCCCCGTCGGCGCTCGCCTCGTCCGCGCTCGCCTCGTCCACCGCCGCTGCGTCGATGGACCGCACGTCCGCCGCCGCTCCGTCGCCGGCGGACACGTCTCGCGTGGTCGCGTCCACGCTCGCGTCGCCTCCGCCCCCGTCGGCGCCGGACGGTGCCCCGCCGCTCCCCACGCATGCCGCCAGGATCGTCGCAGCCGCCAGCAGGCTCGCCGCTCGCGCCGGGCCGAGCAAGTGGGTCCTCATGCCGGGGATCCTAGCTCAGAAGATCACGACGACCGCGACGCTGTCGGTGTAGTTGCCCGGCGGCACGGCCTGCAGGGCGAAGATGCGACCGAAGATCGGCAGCCGCAGCGTCTGGCCCGCCGGCGCGACCCCCATGAACACCTGGCTGCCCGCCGTCCCGTCGCCCGGGGCGAGGTGACGCTCTACGGCACTCTCTTCTGAAAAGCGGAGCCCGCGTCGCGCGCCGTGTGCCACGCGATGATCCGCGCGCCTCGCCGGTAGGTCAGGTACGACCACGCCCAGGTGATCATCACGACCAGGCGGTTCTTGAAGCCGATGAGGTACCAGATGTGCACGAGTAGCCACGCCATCCAGGCGACGAAGCCCGAAAGGTGCACGCGGTCGAGCATGGCGATCGCGCGGCTCCGGCCGATGGTCGCCATCGACCCCTTGTCGACGTACTCGAAGGGCAGAGCGCGCTGCCCCGAGACGGCGCGCAGGATCGACCGGGCCGCCGCGCGGGCCTGCTGCATCGCGACGGGGCTGACGCCGGGGAGAGGCTTGCCGTCCTTCCCGTCGAGGTGCGCGGCGTCGCCTATCACGAAGGCGCGCGGGTGCCCCGGTACGGTCAGGTCGCTCCGGACGAGCACCCGCCCGGACCGATCCAGGGGGGCGCCCAGCGTCGCGGTGAGCGGTGCCGCGCGCACGCCGGCGGCCCAGAGGACGACCGAGCCGTGGATCTGCTCGTTGCCCAGCGTGACCGTGCCGCGCTCGATCGCCGTGACGTGCGCCCCGGTGCGGACGACGACGCCCAGCTCGCCGAGCTGGGACTGCGCTCGCTCGGAAAGGTCCCGCGGAAACGACGGCAGGATGCGGTCGCCGCCCTCGAGCAGGAGCACGCGGGCGGCCGAGGGATCGATGCGGCGGAAGTCGCGCTCGAGCACGAACCGCGACAGCTCGGCGAGCGCGCCGGCGAGCTCGACGCCGGTCGGCCCGCCGCCGATGACCACGAAGGAGAGGAGCTCCTCGCGCCGGGCCGCGCTCTCCTCGCGCTCGGCCTGCTCGAACGCGATGAGCACCCGCTCCCGGATGTCGACGGCGTCGGCCAGCGATTTCAGCCCCGGCGCGGCGTCGCCCCACTCATCGTGTCCGAAGTACGACGTCTCCGCGCCGCAGGCGACGATCAGGTAGTCGAAGGAGATCGACCCGCCGTACAGAAGGCTCACCGTCCTCGCCTCGAGGTCGACGCCCACGGCCTCCGCCATCAGCACGGTCACGTTGCGGGCGCGCTGCACGATGGCGCGTATCGGCTGGGCGATCTCCGCGGGCGACAGGCCCGCCATGGCCACCTGGTAGAGGAGCGGCTGGAAGGTGTGATGGTTGGTGCGATCGAGGAGAGTCACGCGCACGGGCGCGCCGGCGAGCGACTGGGCGGCCGTGAGCCCGCCGAAGCCGCCGCCCACGATGACGACGTGCGGCGGGTCACCCGTCCCCTGAGCCATCCGGTCCTCCGGCGAGACGGTAGGGCCGCCCGGCGCGCGCCTCAAGGTCGGGCGGCGAGGGCAGGGTCCACCCAGTGGGTGCTCAGCCAGGCGAGCGGGTCCGCCGCTCCGCGCAGCGCCGCGTCCACGGCGGCGGCGCGCGCGTCGGGGGCGCGCGCGTCGGGGGCGCGCGCGTCGCTCGC
Source organism: Myxococcales bacterium (assembly GCA_003153495.1). GTDB lineage: Bacteria > Myxococcota_A > Polyangia > Polyangiales > Polyangiaceae > Palsa-1150. The sequence continues at coordinate 19,842 of PLYU01000347.1, read as the reverse complement.
GTAGGCACGCGCGTAGAGCACCCAGTTGGACAGCTCGTAGTGATGGATCAGCGGGGCGAAGCGGTGGTCGTCGAAGCGCGCCAGGGCGACGAGCCCCTCGTCCGCGCCGCGGCAAGGCAACAGCGCGAGCGTCGCGTCGTAGAGCAGCCCTCGCAGGTCGGCGAAGCCGCTCTCGGGGTCTCGAGCCACGCTCTCCAGCAGCGACTCGAAGTCGCCCTCGGACACGCCTGCCGCGCTCGCCGCCTCAGCCATCGCCGGCACCTGGGTAGCCAGGAACGACGAGCCCGGGGCGTGCCCGAGCAGCCGGCCGACCAGGTAGATGTCGAACGCGGAGGCGATGGACTCCCCCAGGAAGAGCGCCTCGGCGGAGGCCGGGACGCCCGGGACGATGCCGAGCGCGCCCGCCGCCAGGTGGTGCCATGCTGCGTGCGCCACGACGTCCGCGGGGACGCGCTCGCTCTCGAGCACGTCGCCACCGGTCGCTCCCCAGTAGGTCAGGTTCAGGAGCAGCGCGCGATCCCACCGACCCGCCCAGGCCTCCGGGAGGACGCGAAACACGTAGCGGTCACGCGCCAGGATCTCCTTCAGGTCCGCGTAGAGCGACACGTGGCGGAACGAGCGCTCGTCGTCGATCGAGAGCTCGTCCACCGTTCGCTCGACGAACGCCGAGGCGGCGCCGCTCTTCATCGGCGGACGGTACCACGGCGCGCCCGAACTCTAACGCAGCCGCGTCACGTACCACGCGCCGCGCCACGCGGTCATCTCTCGGATCGGCAGCATCTTCGTCCGGCCGTCGACGACGAACGTGAGCCGGGAGTCGCGGACGGTCCAGAGCGGCTTCGTCCACCCGCGCCGCTTCGGTGTCGCCTGGGACACCGTCCGGCCGAGCTCCAGCGACGCGAACTGGGCGCGCTCGAGGCCCAGGTGACGTCGCGAGAGGGCGTGCACCGACCTGCGGAACAGGCCCGACACGTGCCGCTCCCAGTCCTTGCCGGGGTCCGAGGCGTCTCGCAGCGTCATCCAGCCGTCGCGCGGGAACAGAAGGTCGGCCGCCAGCGTCGCGTCGTCCCGCCCGATGGCCTCGAGCAGGTGTCGCGCGCGGCCGGTCAGCTCCTCGCCAGCGACCGGGGGCGCGAGGTCGTCGGGCGCCTGCGCCGCGGCGGGGATCGCCGCCTCGGCCTCGGCGGCGTCCGTCGCCGCGTCCACGGCTCGCGCGCCCGCCTCGGCGTCGCTCCGGCTCGAGCCGCGGCAGCCCAGAGCTGTCGCGGCCAGCAGGACGACGGTCATCGCGAGCAGGCCAGCGCTGGCCGCGCGCATCACGCGAGCATCGGCAGAGTGACGAGATCGACGTGCAGCACCTCGTCGAAGGCCTTGATCTCCGCGAGGCACGCCTCCGCCGGGCGCGAGAGCAGCCGCAGCTTCGCGCACGCGGCCACGCCCCCCTCGAAGACCGTGTTGGTGACCTCCTCGACGTTGATCCCGTGTCGCTTCAGGACCATCAGCACGTTCGCGAATGTCCCCACCTTGTCCAGCATGCGAATCACGAGCTGGAATCGCGCGGCCGCCGACGACGACACGTTCACGACGTTGGGGACCGTCGCTTCGAGCAAGAACGACCGGATGATCCGCACGGCCTCGGTGGCGATCGCCAGCTGCGCCTGGTCGGTGGCGGCCGCGATGTGAGGCGTGCCGTAGACGAGCCCGCCCGACGGGCGTGCGCGGAAGACCCCCGGGTCGGAGAACGTGCGCGCTGCGCGCGGCTCGTCGGGGTGTACGTCCAGCCCGGCGCGCAGGCCGCGCTTGTCGACCGCCTCGAGGAGGGCCTCGTAATCGATCAGATCGGCCCTCGCCGTGTTGATGAGGATCGCCCGCTCGGGCAAGAGCCCGAGGACGCGGCGGCTGACGATGTGCCGGGTGCGGTCGTTGAGCGCGAGGTGCAAGGTGAGGATCTGGCTCTTGGTCGCGAGATCCTCGAGCGAAGCGGCGTACCCGACCCCGAGCTCAGCGGCCCGGGCGGGCGTCAGCGAGCGGCTCCACGCGACGACGTTCAGCCCGAACGCGCGCGCGCGCGACGCGACCTCGCGCCCGATGGCGCCGAGCCCGACCACGCCGAGCGTCTTGCCGTGGAGGCCCTCGGCCTTGCCGAACTCCTGACGCTCCCACTTGCCGGCCCGCAGCGACGCCACGGCGTCCGGCACCCGACGATCGAGCGCGATCATCAGGCCGTAGACCAGCTCCGTCACGGCGGACGCGTTCTTGCCCGGGCAGTTCGCCACGTAGATGCCGCGCTTGCTGGCCGCCCGGACGTCGAGCGTCTCGTAGGCCGCCCCCGCGCGGACGATCAGGTTGAGATGCCTGGCGTTCTCGATCGCCGCCTCGGTGACCTCGGTGGACCGGACGATGAGGATGCCGACGCCCGGCAGCCGCTTCTCGAGGCTCTCCCTGGTGAGCTCGGGCTCGTAGACGACCTCGATGGGGAGGGTGCGAAGCTCCTCGATGGCGCGCGGGTGAAGCTTGTCTGCGATGAGCAGCCGCATGGCGGGCTGCCGACTCTACTCGAATCGCCGCCCGATGGGGACGATGCGCTTGCCGATTCGGACGGCCGGCCCGAGGGCGTCCCAGTCGACGAGCAAGGGACCGAGCGAGGTCTGGGCGTGGGGGCTCAGCTTGGCCTCGTAGGGCCCGCCGCGAGCCTCGCGCTTGACCCTCGCGTACAGGCCGTCGTCCGCGCCGGTGCGCGTCGTCTCCGGGGCCCACGCCTCTTCGGTGCCGTCGCTCAGGAGCAGCACGACCCCGTCGGGCTCGACCCGGAGAGAGCGCACGAAGTAGGGGGCGTCGTCGACCGTGAAGTACGTCCAGTCGTACCCGTTCGCGAGAATGTAACGGCCGTCGTCGGGGTGGCGGTCGATCCACGACGCCAGAGCCGCCGCGAGGCCCGGGTGCTCGACGGGGGCGCCTTCGTGCCAGAAGCGGCCCCGGGCGTCGAGGCGGATGGTGCTCTCGCGCGATCTTCCCTCGGGGGCGGGGAAGCGGAAGAACTCGGGATGATCGCCCGGCTTCATGGGTCAGGTGCGCACGTTGTGCCGCGCGCGAGGAGCGGGGGCAAGGCCCGCTTGACGCGTCGGGGGCCCGAGCCTAAATGGGCTCTGGTTTCAAATATTTCTGAAACTTGTATCGGAGGACGCTGCGATGGCTTACGAGGGCATGAGCGCGTTCGTTCGGGCGCTCGAGCAGCGCTCGGAGCTCGTGCGCGTCCGCCGCCGCGTGGACCCGCGCCTCGAGGTCGCGGCCATCGCCGACCGCGTCACCAAGTCCGGCGGCCCGGCCCTGCTGTTCGAGAACGTGGCGGGGGCGAGATTCCCCTTGCTCATCAACGCGTTCGGCTCGAGAGCACGGATGTCGCTCGCTCTGGGCGTCGACGACCTGGAGACCCACGCCCGCGCCATCGCCGACCTCGTCCAGACGCGCGCCCCCTCGAGCGCCCGCGAGCTCGCCCAGCTCGCGTTCAAGCTGCCCGAGCTGTCTCACGTCCCTCCGCGCCCGGTGTCGCGCGGCGCTTGCCAGGACGTCGTGCGCACGGGCGACGACGTCGACCTCGGCGCCCTCCCGATCCTCACCTGCTGGCCGGACGACGGCGGGCCCTTCGTCACCCTGCCGCAGGTCATCACCCGAGATCCCGAGAACGGCACCCGTAACATCGGCTGCTACCGGATGCAGAAGCTCGATCGCCGCAGCACCGCGATGCACTGGCAGGTGCACAAGACCGGCGCGCGTCACTTCCGGCGCGCGAAGGAGATGGGCCTCCGGCGGCTGGACGTCGCCGTCGCGCTCGGGGGCGACCCGGCGCTGACCTACGCCGCCACGGCCCCGCTGCCCGACGGGATCGACGAGTGGATGTTCGCCGGCTTCCTGCGAAAGCGGGCGGTGGGCACCGTGAAGTGCAAGACGGTCGACCTGGACGTGCCCGCCGACGCCGATTTCGTCCTGGAAGGGTACGTCGACCCGCAGGAGGCGCTCGTCGACGAGGGGCCCTTCGGCGATCACACCGGCTACTACACGCCGGTCGACAAGTTCCCCCGCTTCCACGTGACGGCGCTCACCCACCGCGAGGACGCGGTGTACCCGGCCACGATCGTTGGGCCGCCGCCGATGGAGGACGAGTGGCTGGGGAAGGCGACCGAGCGGCTCTTCTTGCCGCTGTTGCGGCTGCTCTTCCCCGAGGTGGTGGACATGAACCTCCCCGTGGAGGGCGCGTTCCACAACCTGGTGCTGGTCTCGATCAAGAAGCAGTACCCGTACCACGCCGCGCGCCTCGCCCACGGCCTGTGGGGGGCCGGACAGATGACGTTCTCGAAGGTGATCTGCGTCGTCGATGACGACGTCGACGTGCAGGACCTGGGGCAGGTCGCCTGGCGTCTGCTGGCCAATCTCGATCCGAAGCGCGACCTGGCGTTCGTCGACGGGCCGATCGACCAGCTGGATCACGGCGCGAGCCAGGCGCTCTGGGGCAGCAAGGTCTGCATCGACGGGACGCGCAAGTGGGCCGAGGAGGGCTACAAGCGCGACTGGCCCGAGGTCTGCCGGATGAGCGCCGACGTCGTCGCGCGCGTCGACGCGATCTGGCCCGAGCTGGGCATCGACGACGGCCGCGCGCCGGCTGGCGCGAACGGGGCGCCCGCGCCGTCGGCGATGGTGGCGCGGGTCCTCGGCGCGGCCCGCGAGCTGCTCGGGAGGTCGCGCGCATGACGGGCGCGTCGCCGATCGCCGACCTTCGCGCGCGCTCCGGAGAGGAAGCGGAGCACGGGAGCGCCGCGCGCGGCATGTTCGAGCGCATCGCGCCCACGTACGACACGCTCAACCGGCTGCTCTCCGCCGGCGTCGACCGGCGGTGGCGGGCGCTTGCCGTGGCCGAGGTGACGAATGCGCCGGCCGGTCCGGTGCTCGACCTCTGCGCCGGGACGATGGACCTGGCCGCGAGCCTCGCTCGCGCGCGACCCGCGGACCGCGTCGTCGCGGTGGACTTCTCGCCCGCGATGCTCGAGGCAGGGCGGAGCAAGGCGCCGCGGGTCGAGGTCGTCGTGGCCGACGCCGCGGCCATGCCCTTCGGGGACGGCGAGTTCGCCGCGGCCATCTGCGGGTTCGGCATGCGCAACCTGGCGGACCCGGTGCGCGGCGCGCGCGAGGTCCGGCGCGTGCTGCGGCCCGGGGGCGTCTTCGTGACCCTCGAGCTCTTCCGCCCGGTGCGGCCCGTCACGCGGGCCTTCCATGCCGCCTACGCTCGCCTCGTCCTCCCCACCGTCGGCGGCTGGGTGTCCGGCGACGCCGGAGCGTACCGCTACCTCGCCCGCAGCATGGCGGGCTTCCTCGCGCGAACCGAGTACGAGCACGCGCTGCTGCGCGACGCCGGGTTCGCCCGCGTCCGCGGCTTCGACCTCACGCTGGGGATCGCGTCGATCGTGGTCGCGGAGGCGGCGCCGTGACCCGGCGAAAGATCGTCGTCGGCATCACCGGCGCCAGCGGCGCTCCGTACGCTCGCCGGCTGCTCGCCGTGCTGCGCGGGCGGGACGACGTACAGCTCGGCGTGTGCGTGTCCCGCACGGCCCCCGAGGTCTGGGCCCTCGAGTGCGGCGGCGACCTTCGTGAAGCGGTGGGCGCGCCCGTCTGGGGCCTCTCGGACTACAACGCGCCGTTCGCCAGCGGCAGCGCGGGGTGGCACGCGATGGTCGTCGTCCCCTGCTCGATGGGGACGGCCGCGCGGATCGCCCACGGCATCTCCGACACGCTGCTCACGCGCGCCGCCGACGTGATGCTCAAGGAACGGCGGCCGCTCGTCGTCGTCCCGCGCGAGACGCCGCTGAGCCTCGTTCACCTCGAGAACCTGACCGCCCTCGCGCGCGCCGGGGCCGTCGTCCTGCCCGCGATGCCGTCGTTCTACGGCAAGCCGGCGACGCTCGACGACGCGCTCGACACGGTGGTCGGCCGCGTCATGGATCATCTGGGCCTCTCGCACGACCTGCTGCGTCGCTGGGGGGCTCCTTGAGCGCGCTGGTGGACCGCGCCATCGCGGGGGCCGGGCTCGCGGACGTGCTCGAGGCCAGGCGCTCCGGCGGTCTGACGGAGGCGCAAATCGCGCGCCTGCGCGAGGCCGATCTGCTGGCGCTCGGCGCGATGGCGGACCGCGTCCGGCGAGAGGAGTCCGGGGAAGGCGTGCGCATCTACACGAGCGACTCCGAGCCGAGCGAGGGCGAGGTGCCCGCGAAGGTGCTGCCGCGGGAGGACCAGGACCTGAGCGGGCTCGAGCTGCTGCGCGAGGTCGCCGTCGCGCGCATGACCGCACCTGCGGGGGTGCGCGTCCGCGTCGACTGGACGCGCTGCGGCCTGGAGATCGCGCAGGTGGCCCTGGGGTTCGGGGCCGACGAGCTGGTCGGGCGCATCTCGACCAAGCGCGGCCTGCCGATCGCCGAGGGCGAGCTGGCGGGCGTGGGCAAGAAGAGCCAGCGCCTCCCGGCGCAGCTCGCGAAACAGCGCGAGCTCGCCGCCTACGTCCGGCGCGCCGGCCGCGAGCCGATCCTCGTGGGCGCTGGCGGCGCCATCTTGCCGACCGAGCCCGTCACCGGCGCGGCGACCCTTCCGGAGGAGTGCTGATGCTCGAGACAGTGGCGAACAAGCTGCGCGCCGGCGAGCGCCTCTCGCACGAAGACGGGCTGGTGCTCTTCAGCCATCCCGACGTCGTCGAGGTGGGCAAGCTGGCCAACCTGGTCCGCGAGCGGCTGCACGGCGACCGCACGTACTTCAACCGCAACATGCGCCTCGAGGTCACCAACGTCTGCGTGGCCTCGTGTCTGTTCTGCTCGTTCGCCAAGCTCGAGGAGGGCTCGCCTGGCGCGCGCACGATGACGCTCGAGGAGGCCTGGCGGGAACTGCAGGTGCGGATGGACGACCCGCCTGCCGAGATCCACATCGTCAACGGACTACACCCCGGGCTGCCGTTCTCGTACTACGAGGAGCTCCTCGCGGGCTTCAAGCGCATCAAGCCCGACATCCACATGAAGTGCTTCACGGCCGTGGAGATCCATTTCTTCGCGCGGCACTACGGGATGACCTACGTGGAGGTCCTCGAGCGCCTCCGGCGCGCGGGGCTCGACAGCCTGCCGGGCGGCGGCGCGGAGATCTTCCACCCCGAGGTCCGCACGCGGATCTCCCACGACAAGGCCACCGCGGAGGAATACCTCGAGGTCCACCGCGTCGCGCACCGCCTTGGGATCCGCACCAACGCGACGATGCTCTACGGTCACATCGAGACCTTCGAGCACCGCGTCGACCACCTCCTGCGCCTGCGCGCGCTGCAGGACGAGACGAAGGGCCTGCAGGCGTTCATTCCGCTGGCCTTTCACCCCGACGGCAACGGGATGAAGAACCTTCCGGCGCCGACGGCGATCGACGCGCTCCGTACCGTCGCGGTGTCGCGCCTGCTGCTCGACAACGTGCCGCACATCAAGGCCTACTGGGTGAGCATGACCCCGGAGGTCGCGCAGATTGCGCTCCGCTTCGGCGCCGACGACATCGACGGGACGATCGTGCACGAGACGATCTACCGCGCAGCCGGCTCGCGCTCGCCCGACGGGCTCACCGTCGAGCGCCTCGTGAGGCTCATCCAGGAGGCCGCGCGCGTCCCGGTCGAGCGCGACACGTTCTACAACGTCGTGCGCGAACACCCCCGCGCGGCTGTGCCCGAGAGCGCCCTGAAGGTGCGCGACCGCAACGCGCGCAAGCACCTGGAGGTGCTGTCGTGACGGAGCGTCTGCGCGTCGCCGCGGTGGGCTACCTCAACGCGAGGCCCCTCTACGAGGGGCTCGACCGGGAGCCCGCCTCTTCCCGCGTGCGCCTCGACTGCGCGGTGCCGAGCGAGGTGGCGCGCCGGGTCGCCGAGGACGAGGCCGACGTGGCCCTCATGCCGGTCGCCGCCGCCGCATCGATCGGCGATCTTCGCCTCGCCCGCGGCTCCGCCATCGGCGCCCGGGGCGCCGTCCGCAGCGTCGTCATCGCGGCCGAGCGGCCGATCGAGACGCTCGACGAGCTCGCGGTCGACCTGTCGTCGCGTACGAGCGTCGTCCTCGCCCGGCTCGTCCTGCGCGCCCGCAACGCGGGTCGCGAGCCGCGCCTCGTGGGCAGCGCACCGTCCGAGGCGATCGCCGGCATCGGCGGCGCCCGGGGCGCCCTCGTGATCGGCGACCCCGCCCTCGAGATCGAAGGGCGCTACCCGTACACGCTGGACCTCGGCCTGGCGTGGTGGGAGCTGACGGGCCTGCCCTTCGTCTTCGCGGCGTGGTGCGGCCGCCCCGGAGCGCTGTCCGCCGAGGACGAGCGCCTCCTCGACTCCGCGAAGCTCGTGGGCCTCGAGCGCCGCGACGCGCTCGCCGACGCCCACGCGGCCCGCACCGGCCTGCCGGCGCCGTCGCTGCGGGCGTACCTGCGCGACGCGGTCCGCTACGACCTGGGCGACGACGAGCGTCGCGGCCTCGAGCGATTCTACGACGACGCCGCGCGCGCCGGGCTGCTGCCCCCCGCGCGCGTGCGGTTCTTCGACGACGACCGCAGGAGGCCGGCGCCGCCCCCCTCGCTCGACGGGCTCCTCGCGCGGGCGTCGGACGGCGAGCGGCTCAACGCCGCCGAGGGCGAGCGGCTGTCGGCCGAGGCGTCGCTCTTCGACCTGGGGCTGGCCGCGGACGCGGTGCGCCGGCGCAAGCACGCCGACGGCGTCGTGACGTACATCGTCGACCGCAACGTGAACTACACCAACGTGTGCACTACGAGCTGCCGCTTCTGCGCGTTCTACCGCCCGCCGGGGCACCCCGAGGGGTACGTCCTGAGCCGCGAGCAGCTCGCGAAGAAGCTGCAGGAGGTCGTCGACGCCGGCGGCGTGCAGATCCTCCTGCAGGGCGGGCTGCACCCGGACCTGCGCATCGAGTGGTACGAGGACCTCTTCCGGTGGATGAAGAGAGAGTTCAAGCTCGGCCTGCACGCCTTGTCCCCCGAGGAGATCCTGCACATCGGCCGCCTCGATGGGCTGAGCGTGGGGGGAGTGCTCGAGCGGCTGCACGCGGCGGGGCTCGACAGCGTACCCGGGGGCGGGGCCGAGATCCTGGTCGACCGCGTCCGCCGCAAGATCGCCAAGGCGAAGTGCAGCAGCGAGGAGTGGCTCGGCGTGATGCGCGTCGCGCACCATATGGGCCTGCGCTCGAGCGCGACCATGATGTACGGCACGGTCGACACGATCCGCGATCGCGCGCTGCACCTGCTGAAGATCCGCGAGCTGCAGGACGAGACCGGCGGATTCACCGCGTTCTTCTGCTGGGACTTCCAGCACGAGCAGGGGACGCGCATCGAGCCGGGCGACGGCGGGACGGTGCTGTATCTTCGCCAGCAGGCCCTCGCGCGCATCATGCTCGACAACGTCGACCACGTCGGCGCCTCGTGGGTGACGCAGGGCCCCGAGGTGGGGCAGGTGGCCCTGCGCTTCGGGGCGGACGACTTCGGCAGCGTCATGTTCGAGGAGAACGTCGTGTCGAGCGCGGGGACGACGTTCGGCATGAACGCCGAGTCCATCGAGCGGCGCATCCGCGCGGCGGGCTTCAAGGCGGCCAGGCGCAACGTCCACTACGACTGGCTCACCCGGCCATCCTGAAGGGCGGGCGATGCGTGTCATCCGGGCCGATGCCGTCATCACCGGCGACGCGGACGTCGTCCGCGACGGCGCCGTCGTGGTCGACGGTCGGGGCGAAGTGGTCGACGTCGGTCCCGCGGACGACATCCTTCCGCGGCACGCCGGGGCGAGCATCGAGCGCGCGCGCGGTGCGCTCCTGCCGGGGCTCGTCAACGCGCATACCCACCTGGAGCTGAGCGCGCTGTCGGGGCACGTGCCCGGCGGGGCCGGGTTCGTCCCCTGGGTGGAGCACATGATCGGCGCGCGCGTCGAGGTGTCGCCCGAGGAGGACACCGCCGCGATCGACCGCGCCGTCGCCGATCTCGACGCCTTCGGCACCGTCGCGGTGGGCGAGGTGACCAACTCGCTCGCGGCCGTGCACGCTCTCGCGCGGCGGGGGCTGGTCGGGTGCGTGTTCCACGAGGTGTTCGGCGTCGAGCGCGGCTCCGTCGAACGACGGATCGCCGAGCTGCCGCGCGTCCTCGAGGAGCGCGTCGGCGCGTGGCCCACCGCCGCGCTGGGGTACGCCCCGTCGCCGCACACGCTCTACACGACGCACGCCAGCGCCGTCCGCGGCCTCGTGAGCGACGCGCGCGATCGCGGGCTGCGCGTGAGCGTGCACCTCGCCGAGCACGCGGCCGAACGGAGCTACCTCGAGCGAGGGGAGGGGCCGATCCCCGGGTGGTACGCGTCGCGGCTCAAGCTGCCGCGCGAGTCGCTAGAGTGGCCGGGGAAGTCTCCGGTCGCCTTCGCCGACGAGCTCGGGGCGCTGGCGCCTCACGTGCTCTGCGTGCACCTGACCGACGCGCGCCCCGAGGAGCTGGAGCTCGTCGCCCGCCGCGGGGCCCCCGTGGTCTTCTGCCCCCGGTCGAACCTGTACATCGAGACCCGGTTGCCTCCGCTGCTCGCGGCACGCGCCGCCGGCATCCTCCCCGCGCTCGGGACCGACTCGCTCGCGTCGAACGCGTCGCTCGACGTGCTGGCCGAGGCGCGCGCCCTGGCCGACAGGTTCCCGACCGTCCCGGCGCGCGACCTGGTGCGAATGGCGACGTGGGAGGGCGCCCGGGCGCTCGGGCTGACCGACGTCGGGCGGATCGCGCGAGGCGCGCGCCCGGGGCTCTTCGTGGTCGAGGGGGATCCGGGCGACGACCCGTGCGCCTTCGTGCTCGAGCACCTGCGCGCGCCGCGGCGCTGGGTGTCGCGCCGGGAGGGAGGCGCGTCGTGACGGTCCTCGCCCGCATCCGGACCTACGGCTCGCTGGTGGCATTCGCGCACACGGTCTTCGCGCTGCCCTTCGCGGCGAGCGCGGTGGTGCTGTCGCTGGCCGTGCCCCACGCGCCGTTCGGGGCGTGGCGTGTGCTCGCGATGCTCGCGTGCATGGTGTGCGCGCGGACCAGCGCGATGGCGTTCAACCGCTGGGCGGACCGGGACGTCGACGCGAAGAACCCCCGCACGCGCGCGCGGCACGTGCCGGCGGGCCTGGTGCGGCCAGGAGAGGCGCTCGCCCTCGCGGTGGGCTCCGGGCTCGCCTTCGTCGCCGTGGCGACCACTCTCGGCTTCTGGCCTGGGGTCTGCGCGCCCGGTGTGCTCTTCGTCCTGCTCGGTTACTCGTACGCCAAGCGCTTCACGTGGGCCGCCCACGCCTGGCTCGGCGTGGCGCTGGCCCTCGCGCCCGGCGGCGCGTGGCTGGCGATGGGCGCGCGTCCCCACGCGGGGATCGTGACGCTGATGGTCGCCGTGGCCAGCTGGCTGCTCGGGTTCGACATCCTGTACTCGCTGCAGGACGAGGGCTTCGACCGCGACGCGGGTCTCCGGTCCATCCCCGCGCGCTTCGGCGGGCGCCGCGCGCTCGCGATCAGCGCGGCGTCGCACGTCGTCACGGTCGCTGCGCTGGCGGCCTCCGGAATCGCGCTGCACCGCGGCGCGGCGTACGCGGTCGCGGTCGCGACGGCCGCGGTGCTGCTGGTTTACGAGCACTCGCTCGTGCGCCGCCGAGGGCTCGCGGCGATCGACAAGGCGTTCTTCGACGTGAACGCGTGGGTCAGCGTGGCGTTCTTCGTGCTGGTGGTGGTGGATGAGGTGGTGAGGCGCGGGTAGGGAGCGGGTCGAGGTCGCCAGGGCGTGGGCGAGCCGACCTTCCCCCTACTTGCCAGCCGCCGAGCACTTCATCAGGCACATCAGATCGCCGTTGCAGGCCGCCTCGCAACCGGATGCCTTCTTGGGAGCCGGCGTGGCCGCAGGCGTACCGCCCGTATCCGTCGCACCCGCCGGCTTCGCCGCGACGCCCGCGGGCTTGGCCGCCCCGGGCTGAGGATGCCACACGGGAGCCTTCGGCTTGGCCGAGGCCGATGCCGCTGCCGACGCGGATGCCGCCGCTGCCGCCGCGCTCGCCGAGGCCGACGCTGCGGCCGCTGCCGCCGTGGCGCTGGCCGCTGCGGCCGCCCCCGGCTGCTCGACGACCACCGGCGCAGGGGCCGGCACGGATGTCTGGGTGCTGCCGAACTTCATGCCGACCCAGAGGGCACCGAGCACCAGCAGGGCCACGAGCGCCCCTCCGCCGATCAACATCGGAAGCTTGCTCTTCGCGTCCTCGCCTCCCGGAGCGTCGTGCGTCCCGAGCGGCAGGCCGAACGGCGACGCCACTGCCAGCGGCGACCCGAACGACGGCGGCGGCGCCGGGCGCGTGGAGTCCGGCTTGATGGTCAGCGCCTTCAGATCGATGAGGCCCGAATCGTCCTCGGGCGTCGCGGAGCCCGCGTCTGCCGGGCGCTCCTCGGCCTCCTTCGTCAGCATCGCCAGCGAGAACAGGACCGAGTTCTCGTTGCGCTCGCCCGTCAGCTTGCTGTCCACGTCGTGCGCGGACGACGGCATCGAGTGCGGAAGCGACGGGGCGCTCGTCTGCACCTCTTCGCCGCCGACCCCACCGCCGAACAGGTCACGCCCGCTGCGGGCCTCGCGCTTCACGACCGCCGCTCGCCTCTGCTCCGAAAGCGGCTGCGCCGCCGCGGCCTGCGCCGCCACGGGGGCCTCGTACGACGGCGCCAGGGCCGCGGGCAGCTCGCTCGCGGGCGCCAGGTCGGCCTCCGGATGCGCCGTGGAAGCCGGACCGCCGCTCGCCGCGTGCAGCGCCAGCACGACGACCTCGACCTCGGCCAGCGGCTTCCAGTCCTCCATGCCGTCGTTCCAGAGGAACGTGTCGGTCGTGACGACCCCGGTGTTGTAGGCGTCGACCAGCTCGCTCATGGTCATCGTCCGCTGGTCGTTCTCTCCCAGGTTGACGTGCCACGGCGTCGAGTCGCCCCCGGCCGGAGCCTCGGCCGAAGCCGCCGATCCGTTCGCGGACGCTCCCCCCGTCCCCTGGACCACGATCGTGGCGCCGCACTTGCGGCAGCGGATCTTGACGACCTTGCCTTGGACCTTCTCGTCGGCGACGTTGTACTTCGACTGGCAGGACTGGCACGTGATCTTCATGTGGACCCGCTGGGTGCCCCGGAGTGTACCCCGGGGACTTCTTTTTTTCCCGTCTTCGTGATGGCCAAGGTCCCCTCCAGAATCACTGCCCGCGGTCATGGTCTCTGGGCCGCGCGGAGGTCGTCCCCGCGGACGAACGTGGACCGGCCCTGGAGCTGGGACGTCAGCACGCCGCCCTGCGGTGGCTGCCCCGGCTCGGCCGGCGCGTCCTGCTTCGGCGGCGCCTCCAGGACGATCACCACCCGCTCCTGGACGTCGGATCTTCTCGCGACGGCCTCCCCCCGGACCAGCTCGAGCTCACCCTGCGCCTCGGCGTCGAGCTGCCGGAACGTCGCGCCCGGCGGCATGCCTTGCAGCGGCACGTCCGAGCTGGTCGCGTACGCCTTCACGTCCAGCGTCAGGTGAAGGCGGTCGCCCGTGATGCTCTTCACCCGGTAGGCGCGGTAAGCGATCACCTCGAGCCCCTGCAGCGGCATCCGCGTCTCGGCGATCCACTGGCCGCCGACCCCGACGGGGCCAGGCGGGAGCGGTACCGTCGCCAGCACCAGCGCCTCGGCCGCGTTCTGGGCCATGCGCTCCAGCTCGGAGCGCGTGGACTTGCCGAGCTTCATGCGCAGATCGCTCTCGCGACCGTCTGCCGTGAGCTGCAGCTGGATCCGCGTCCCCTCGAGCGTGGCGATCTCCTTGTCCGTGCCCGGCGGCAGCTGGCCGAGCTGCTCCTTCGCGGCCAGCGCCCTCTTCACGTCCGCCACGAGCCAGTCCGCGCCGCCCTCGTCGGCCTTTGCCGGGCCGAGCGCGAGGGCGAAGTCGATGGTGGGCAGGGCCATGTTTCGCCCCATCTGCATGGCGACCTCGAGGGCGGCGGGGCCATACGAGGAGTGCGCGGCGCCGACAGGCATGCCCCCCTCGGGGACCAGCGTGATCCGTGGCTCCGAGCCGGGCGCCACCATGTCCACCTTCGTGGGAACTCCCCTGGGATGGCGCCGGTCGGCTGCGCCTGGCGGGAAGATGCCGGCGGGCGGCGGCCCGTCGTCCGCGTTGCCCGACGCGGCCGCCGCGGCGGCCTGGAGAGCCTTCTCGAGCTTGGGATCCGCCGTGCTGAATTTCTCGGCCTTCGCTCCCGCGTCGGCGCTGGAAGACTCCGGGGTCGCCTTCTTCTCGTCGCAGGCGACGGCGCCCAGGAGCGCGACGCCAAGGGCGAGCACGAGGAACCCCCTCGCGGTAGGAGACGGCTGCGGCATGGGCCCGTCTTTATCACAAGCCCGCCGCCCTGCGGCTCACGGGAACGCGCGGGTCGGAAACTCCTTGATGTACTGGTCTTTGTAGGCGTCGTGGCACTGCTTGCACGAGGCCTTGAGGGCGGCCACGTCCTGCTTGGCGGCCGCCGCGGACCCGGCCTGAGCCATGCTCGCCCACTTCGGGTAGCCGGCGCCGGGGGGCGGCTTGCTCGCCACGAGATCGAGGCTCGTCTTGAGGGTGGGGAAGTCCTGCCCGGCGAGCGGAGCGCCCATGTTGGGCTTCATCCACTTGCCGAGAGGCGTCTTCGCTTCGCCTGCCGCGGCGAGGCCGGCCGACAGGGCGAGGGCGAGGATGAGTGAGACGGTGAGCGGAGAGGTAGGTCTAAGAATGCTTCTCATGGCTCTCGTAGTTGGACGTTGAAAGGGCGCAGAACGTTACACGAGTTCTCGCCCGCGGGGGCTACAGGTGACCCCAGTCCCGCCCAGGCCGCAGTATCCGTCGGGGTTCTTGGCCAGGTACTGCTGGTGGTAGTCCTCCGCGTAGAAGAACTCCCCTGCAGCGAGGATCTCGGTCGTGATCTCGCCGAACCCGGCGGCTCTCAGCCGCTCCTGGTACTGGTCGCGCGACGCCTCGGCCACCTGCCGCTGGGCGTCGTCGTTGAAGTAGATGCCCGAGCGGTACTGCGTTCCGCTGTCGTGGCCCTGGCGCATTCCCTGGGTCGGATCGTGGCTCTCCCAGAAGATGCGAAGCAGCTCTGCGTAGGCGACCTTCGACGGATCGAAGACCACCCGCACGACCTCGTTGTGGCCGGTCTGCCCCGAGCACACCTCGCGGTAGGTCGGGTTCGGCGTGCTCCCGGCCGCGTAGCCCACCATCGTCGAGTGCACGCCGGGCACCTGCCACAGCTTCTTCTCGGCGCCCCAGAAGCAGCCCATGCCGAACGTCGCCAGGTGCATCTCCGGGGGGAACGGCGGCGTCATCTGTGTCTGGAGGACGACGTGGCGAGGGGACACCGCGATGGGCTCGGCGCGGCCGGGCAGGGCGTCGGCGGGGGAGGGCACCTTGAGCTTGCGAGGATCGGAGAACCACATGGCCGTGACGCGACAGTGTGCCATCGCTTGCGGCGACGCGCACAGTGGGCCAGAACTCGTCTCACAACCGGCCGATAGCGTCGCGCAGAACGCGTCACGGAACCTATTGGATGAGGAGCCTCACGTACGGCGACGTTCCCGACGCCGGCTGCGCGATGGGATCGCAAGGTTATGGGACGTGCTCGCAGCGGACGTCGTCGTTCGGGGCGTTCGGGGTGCCGAGGAAGCCCGGGAACCAGCTGGCGGTCGACGTCTGCCAGCGCGTCCAGTCGGAGCGGAGCGCCGGGTCGCAGTCGCCGGGGAAAGCGAGGGAGGCGCCCACGGTCAGCGGGAGCACGGGGTAGGTCACTGTGTCGATGACCGCATCGTTCAGGCGTAGCGTGATGGTCGTGCCCTTGTTGCGCAGCACGTCTCCGGGTTGCCCCGACCAGACGACCAGGGGACCCGGCAGGTCGTGATCGATCGCCGCGTTGCCCGAGTCGGCGATCACGAACGTGCCGCCCGGCGGTAGCCACAGGTCCCCGGTGACGTCGAACGTGGCCACCTTCGCGCCCCGCGGACACTCCCCGTGCAGCCCGCGCAGGTCGAGCGCGCAGCCGAGGGTGCTGCGCGCCTCGAGCCACTCGCCGTAATCCCCCGTCCCCGCGAGCGACTCGATCATCAGCTCGTCGATCACGAGATCGCCGGGCGCGAGTGGACCCGGGCAGACGCCGCCCGGTCCGGCATCGAAAGGCGGCGCGGGAACCGCCGCAGAGACTGCCCCCGAATCGTCTCCGCCCACCGCGACCGAGGCTGGCGTCGCGCTGGCGGGGGGATCGGCTGCGGGCTCGTCGGCAGCGGCGGCCTCGAGCAGGGGGATCTCGCCTGCGTAGGTCCCGCCGTCGTCGGCCGGCGGCCAGGGGGTCGAGGAAGAAGCCGTGCCGACGGTCTGGCCGCCGCACGCGAGGAGCAACGCGAGGAGAGGGGTCCGCATGCCCACCTTGCCGGAGCAACGGCCGTTCCCGCCCGGGCGCGCGTGGACATTCGCGGAGATCCGGCTCCTCCCGCCGCGTCCCGGACGGCCCGGGCATGTCCCGGGACGGGATATGGGCGCGACGGCCTGGTGCCTCAGCGCGGGCCGAGGGCCGCTGCGCGCAAGACCTCTCCCACCGCGGCCGCGCCTCGCGGGCGCTGCCCGCCGTCGTGATCTGCAACCCTTCGAGGGCCGCCGCGACGACCCTGAGCAGGAGCGGCTCGTCGTCGACGACGAGCAGCCGCTGGCCCGGCGGCGCGGGCGCCCCGACCTCGACGGGTTCGAGGACGCGAGGACGCTCGTCGCTCTGGTCTTCGAACTGACGCAAGGCCCCTCCCTTGCCCGAGTCTACGTCCTCACGCGCCAGTTGCCCACGAAGGTCTTCCCGAGGTCGTCGCACGTCGGATCGGTCACGACGAGCACGGGCCGCCCGTCTTCGCACATGACGATCGTGTTCTGCCGGAACACGCGCCCGAAGGCCATCGCCTCGGCGCGATCCATCCCGTGGACCAGCCACGAGGGCTCGCGCCACGTGCCCTCCGGGTCGTCCTCGTACCCCACGCACGCCTCGACGCGGTAGACGCCCAGGACGAGCAGGTCGCGCATGACCTGGTGCCGCTGCTCGTTGACCTTCCGCGGCAGCAGCATCGAGCGCGGGTTGTAGCCGGTGACGACGGCGAACGGCCTGCGGAGGAGCTCGGGGAGCGAGGAGGGGTCGGACACGATGTCGCCGTCGAGCGACGCGCGCACGGGCCCCGAGGGCGTCGGGAATTCGTAGACCGTCGAGAGGTACGTCCGGAGAAGGCTCTGATCCATGCCTGCGCCGCCCGCAATAGCACGCTCACCCGTCGAAGCGGTACCCGATGCCGCGGACGGTCTGGACGTAGCGTGGTCGCTGGGGGTCCGGCTCGAGCTTCGCCCGGAGCCTCTGGATGAAGTTATCGATGGTTCGCGGTGTGCCGTGATGGTTGGGGCCCCAGACGCGCGAGAAGATCGCCTCGCGCCCCAGCGCGACCCCCCGCGCCTGGATGAGACACAGCAGCAGGTCGAACTCGGTCGCCGTCATCTCGACCGGGACGCCCGCGCGGGTGACCGTGCGGGCCGCCTCGTCGACCGACACCTCGCCGAACGCGTGGACCGAGCGAGGGAGCGCCTCGACGACCGGCGGCCCGCGCCGCAGGGCCGCGCGGACGCGCGCGAGCAGCTCCGCCAGGCTGAAGGGCTTCGCCACGTAGTCCTCCGCGCCCAGCTCGAGCCCCGCGACCTTGTCCATCTCGCCGGTCCGTGCGCTGAGGACGATGATGGGCATGAGCAGGCCCTCCTTGCGCGCCGCCTGGAGGACCTGCAGGCCATTCATCTTGGGCAGCATGACGTCGAGGATCACCAGGTCGGGTCGCTCCGAGCGGGCCAGCTCCAGGCCGGCCTCGCCGTTCTCGGCCGAGAGCACCTCGTAGCCCTCGCCCTGCAGGTTGATCGTGAGGCCGAGCGAGATGCTCGGGTCGTCCTCGATGATGAGAACGCGTCGCTTGGTCGCCCCGGCGGCCCTCCCGGCAATCATGCGCTCTTGGCCTCCTGCGCGGCGGCCGCCGGT
Organism: Myxococcales bacterium; assembly: GCA_003153495.1. GTDB lineage: Bacteria > Myxococcota_A > Polyangia > Polyangiales > Polyangiaceae > Palsa-1150. The sequence continues at coordinate 1,735 of PLYU01000347.1, read as the reverse complement.
CCGGCGGCTGCGAGCTTCGCGATGGGTAGCACGAGGCGGAACGTCGAACCTCCGCCCTTCGCGCTGTCGAGCTGGATGCGCGCGCGATGGGCGCGCGCGATGTGCTTCACGATCGCCAGACCGAGGCCGCTGCCTTCGCGCTCGCGCGAGAGCCGGTCGTCGATCCGGTAGAACTTCTGGAAGATGCGGCGGTGCTCGCCGCGGGGGATGCCGTTGCCGTTGTCGCTCACCTCGATGGCGACCCCCCTGGGCACGCGCCGCGCGCGCAGGCGGATGACCGGAGGGGTGCCGCCGTACTTGAGCGCGTTGGACAGCAGGTTGCCGAGCGCGTCGGCGATCGCCAGCGGGTCGGCGAAGACGAGCGGCAGCTGCGGCTCTACGTCGATCGCGAAGTCGACGTCGGGGTAGCGTTCTCGCAGGGGCGCGAAGGCGCCCTGGGCCTCCGCGAGGATCTCCGCCACGCCGGTCGGGCGAAGGTCGAACAGCTTTCTGCCCGCCTCCATCCGGCCCCAGTCGAGCAGCCGCTCGATGACCACGGTGAGCCGCTCCGTCTCCCGGCCGAGAGCGGCCAGGACCTTGTCCTGCGTCGCCTGGTCGCCCCGGGAGCGCTCCATCGTCTCGACGAAGAGCCGGATGCTCGTCAGCGGCGTACGGAGCTCGTGGCTGACCTTCGACACGAAGTCTGCCTGCAGCTCGCTCAGGTTCGCCTCGCGCCGCAGGAACACGAGGACGAGGACGATGCCGGTGACCGCCACGAGGACGAACGCGACGGTGAGCACCCCGAAGAGGAGGTTGAACGTGGGGCTGCCGATGAACATGAGCACGATGCCCACGAGCAGCGTGAGCACCGTCGGGATGATGACCAGGTAGACGAGGAGCTGGACGATGCGCCGGTAGCCGAGGCGCACTCTGTTCTTGGCCACAGGCCGAGGATATCACCGGGCCAAGTCGGCAACGACGGCCGGCACCGGTCCCGCCTCGCGCTCGGGCAGGACCCACGTGTCTCCCCAGAGGTGCGCGCCGCCGTCGATGTACCAGGTCTCTCCGGTCACGAAGGAAGCGGCCTCGCTCGCGAGGTAGGCGCAGAGCTGGGCCACCTCCTCGGGGGTGCCCAGGCGCTTCGCCGGGGTGTTGCGGCGGCTCATCTCGAGCAGCTCCGGGCCATACTGGTCGGTGCCGCTCGTGCGGATGATCCCCGGGGCGATGGCGTTGACGGCCACGTCGTACGGTGACCACTCCACGGCGAGCGTCTTGGTCATGTTGTCAACGCCCGCCCGCGCGGCGCCGGTGTGCACCATCCCCGGGAAGCCGCGGGCCACGTTTGCGATCACGTTGACGATCCGTCCCCGGCGCTGGGGGATCATCGAGGCCGTGGCGACCTCCCGCGTCATGTAGAACGTACCGTTCAGGTTGTTGCGGATGACGGCGTCCCACCCCTTCGGGGAGAGCGCCTCCGCGGGCGTCGGGAACTGGCCGCCGGCGTTGTTGACGAGGACGGAGACCTCTCCGAGCGCCCGGCGCACGCCGCCGACGAAGGACGCGACCTGCTCGACGTCGCGGATGTCGCAGGTGGCGGCGTGCACGCCGTACCCCCGGGCGGCCAGCTCGTCGCGCCCGCGGGCGAGCCTGTCCGGGTCGCGGCCGCAGATGGCGATGCTGGCGCCGAGCTCGCAGAGGGTGCGGGCCACCGCGAGGCCGATGCCGCTGCCGCCGCCGGTGACGATGGCGACGTGGC
>PLYU01000344.1:25603-25741 GCA_003153495.1 Myxococcales bacterium | reverse complement strand
GCCGAGCGGCTCGCCCGGCTCGCCGCGGAGGCGCGGGCGATCCACCGCGAGGACGTGCTCGCGTGCCGGGCCATCGGACGCATCGGGGCGGTGCGCGTGCCCGACGGGGCCACCGTCCTCACCCACTGCAACGCCGGC